>DASTVL010000038.1:0-3696 GCA_035759115.1 Solirubrobacterales bacterium
CCGGCCCTGCGGGCATTCCAGCTCGGCGCGATCCCAGCCCGCCGCGTTCGCCGCCGCCTCATAGGTGGTCTGTAGGAAGTCCAGCAGCACTTCGTCCGGCGCATCAGCGTCCCGGACGGCATCATAGGGCAGGATGAACTCGCCCATCGCCTGATGGAAGAACGCCGCCTCCGGCCGCACCGGCGCCGCGGCGAAACCTTCGGGTATGGGGTAGGCGTAGGAATAGAACGCCGGATAGTCGATCGCGCCGCCGCCCGGCCAGAAGCCGGCACTGCTCACCTCGTGCGAATACGCCTCGCGGGTGACGGAATCCGGCAGACTGGGCACCCCTCCAGGGTGCAGCGGCGCTTTGCGACCGGAAAAGCGCGTCACCGCGTGATCGAAGCTGCCCCAGAAGAAGTGAACCGGGCTGACCTTGCCGAGAAAACCCGTGCGGAACTGCTTGAACACCCGATCCGCCTGGACGAGCACGCGCCAGAAGCGCTGCGCATAGTCCGGGTCATAGGCGGCGTGCTCGCGATCCTCGCGGAACGGGATCGGGTTAGGTCGCTCATTGGGGCTTCCGTGGATCCGAACCCGGATCTCAAGCTCGGCGAGCGCAGCCATGAGCTGGTCGTGGAAGTCGGCGACCGGCTTGGGAGCGAGCGGCATGCGTTTCTCGCCGCCATCGCTCGTCCGGATGAGCAGCGCATGATTGATGAAGTCGAAATCGATCTGAAACGCGCGTCCGTCGTACGGGATCGGGGAGGTGGTCAGGCCACGCGGCGTGACGTAAAGGGTGACGTGCCACGAATGGTTGGCCCACGGCGTCTGGGCCAGCCGGACCTTGCCGACGATCTGCGTCCACAGGTGCAGCGTGGTGCAGGTGTCTTTCCAATCCTCATAGGGCAAGGCAGGCCATAGTTCAGCCTGCGCGCTGTTGCGTGGCGTGGTCATGATCCCGTGTCTCCTCTGTGAGCATCTGGATAGGTAGCGCTCAGGGGTTCGATCGCTTCTGCGATGCGGCCTCGTCGTAGCGGGCGAAGACTTTCTCGACGCCGGCGAACTCACCTTCGGCCTGCTGGATCGAGAGCCGCTCCTGATCGCGGCGCCGGAATTCCTGCTCGATATCCTCCACCTTGGCCGGATCGAGGCCAAGACGCCGCAGGCCCTCCTTGCCCATCGCCACGCTCGACTCGAAGGTCTCGCGCAGGAAGTAGTCGACGTCCATCTGCATCAGCTGCAGCACGTGATTACGATCGAAAGCGCGGGCAAGGATTTGCGCCTTGGGGAATGCCGCCCGGACGTGGCTGATCCCGGCGTTGCAGGCTTCGGGATCGTCGACGCAGATGAAGATCAGCCGCGCTTTGCCGGCACCGGCTGCGGCGAGCACGTCGGCACGGCGCACATCGCCAAAATAGACCTTGTTGCAATATTTCTCGGCGATCTGGATACGCTCGGGATCGTGATCGACGGCGGTGATGCCGATGCCCTGCGCATGCATGAGCTGCGCCACGATCTGCCCGACGCGCCCGAAGCCGGTGATGATCACGCTCTTCTGCTCGGCCCGCGACACGTCCTCGACGTCGGCGGTGGTGCTGGTGAGGCGCGCCACTGCAACCTCATAAAGGGTACCCACGAGCGGCGTTGCCGCCATCGACAACGTGACGACGGCGACCAGCAGATTCGCGACTTCGGCGGCCATGACCGCAGCACCAGCGGCGGCGCTGAACAGGACGAACGCGAACTCGCCGCCCTGGGGGATGGTCACGGCGACCCGCTGCGCATCCCGATCTCCGACACCGAACAGACGACAGAGGCCGTAGATCAGCAGGGCCTTGACGAGCAGCAAGCCGATCACGCCGGCGAGGACGGTCAGGATGTTGTCCAGCACGAGCAGCCAGTCTACGGACATGCCAACGGCGATGAAGAAGAGGCCCAGGAGCAAGCCACGGAACGGCTCGATGTCGGCTTCCAGCTGATGCCGGTACTCGGAATCGGCCAGCAGCACGCCGGCGAGAAAGGCGCCCATGGCCATGGACAGCCCGACGCTTGCCATGATCAAGGCCGTGCCGACCACCAGCAGGAGCGCCGCTGCGGTGAAGACCTCGCGGGCGCGCGTCAGCGCGATGATCCGGAAGACGGGCCGGAGCAGGTAGCGGCCGACGATCACCACGGCCGCGACCACGCCGATGATCTTGCCGGCCTCCAGCCAGGGATTGCTCGCCTCGCCTGTAGCGCCGGGGCCGAGCAGCGCGACCAGTGCCAGCAGCGGCACGATGGCCAGGTCCTGGAACAGCAGGATGGCGAATGCTCTGTTGCCGTAGGGGCTGTTGAGCGTTCCTTTCTCCTCGAGGATCTGAAGCGCGAAGGCCGTGGAGGACAGGGCCAGGCCGAGGCCGGCGACGAGCGCCGGTCGCATCGCCAGGCCGACGGCAACGAGCAGCGCCGTGAGCACGGCACCGGTGACGATCACTTGCGAGAGACCGAGCCCGAAGATGTCGCGCCGCATCACCCAAAGACGCGAGGGCTTCAGCTCGAGCCCGATGATGAACAGGAGCAGCACCACGCCGAACTCGGCGAAATGCAGCACCTCCTCCGCATCCTCGATGAGGGCCAGGCCAAAGGGCCCGATCGCCGCGCCCGCCACCAGATAGCCGATCACCGAGCCGAGGCCGAGCCGCTTGAAGATCGGCACCGCGACCACGGCGGCGCCGAGAAAGACCGCGGCACCGGTCAGAAAAGAGCCCTCGCCTATCGCCATCCCCATTCTCCCCAACCGTTATGCTTCTGCCGCGAGGGCCGAGAGCGAACGCACTAAACGTATCGTCGATCGCGCGAACTCTCGATCGTCAGACCGGCGCACAGTGCGCCCATCAGCGCCAGGCCATCGTTGCGCTTGTCGACATTCGCGAGGCGCCGGTCAAAAGAGCACCTGCACGGTGAGCTCGACGAAGTCGATGTCCTTGGACGACCCGGTCTCCTCGATGAAGCGTCCGGGGAAGAAGTGCGAGTAGATAGTGGGAGACCTCGCCCTACATCTCCTCCCAGCCCCACTCACGACTCCAACCTGTCCTCTACAATCTTGGCTCACCAACGTTCGCCAGGGCTAATTGCCGACCTCCATCCCAGACGTAGGATCTTGCAGGAGGAACTCCGTGACCGGCACCATCAGCGGCCTTCACCATATCACCGTGATCAGCGGCAACGCCCAGCGCAACCTGAACTTCTATGCCAATGTCCTGGGGCTGCGCTTCATCAAGAAGACGGTTAACTTCGACGATCCGAGCGCCTATCACCTGTACTACGGCGACGAGGTCGGTACGCCCGGCACGGTGCTCACCTTCTTTCCCTGGGAGCACGTGAGGCGCGGCCGCCGTGGCGTCGGCGAGGCCTCGCTCACGCAGTTCTCCATCCCACCGGGCAGCCTGCCGTTCTGGCGGGAGCGCCTCGAGCGCGCCGGGGCGCCCGTGGCGGGACCCAGCGCCGTCTTCGGCGAGGAGCGTCTGGTGTTCGAGGATCCGGATGGCATGAAGGCGGCGCTTGTGGTTGCCGCCGATTTCGACCAGCGAACGCCCTGGACAACCACCGAAATCGGAGAGGAAAGCGCGATCCGCGGCTTTCACGGCGTGACCCTCTCTCTCGCCGATCATGCCGCGACCGCCGAGTTGCTGACTGCGCTGCTCGGCTACGAAGCAGCCGGCAAGGAGGGCAACA
>DASTVL010000039.1:0-2392 GCA_035759115.1 Solirubrobacterales bacterium
CTCGTAGTGCAGGATCGCCTTCTTCTCGCCGTCGACCTCGATCGGGGCGACGTAGGCGATCACCCAGCGATTCACGTCGGGCGACATGTAGATCGGCGAGACGTAGACGTTCAGCGGCGCCAGCGCGAACGCCGGCTTGAAGAAGATCGCAGCGGCCTCTTCCGTCGAGAGGTCGTGGGCGATCTCGCCCTCGACAATGCGCGAGATCTCGTGCCCGTTCTCGTTGATCAGGCACATCTCCCCGACGTCGAACTTGTTCTGGGCCTCGAGCGAGATCCGGTCGATGCGCTCTTTCAGCTCGTGGCGGTGTTGGTCCGAGTGTGCCTTGAAGTAGTCCCGGTAGCTCGGATCCTGGCCGACTCCGACCAGGGCCCGCTCCGCCTTGCGGTGGAGGACTTCCAACGCGCCCGCCTTGGCCGCGACCAAGGCGTCGAGGTCGGCGACCTCCGCCTCTGCGCTCGCGGCCAGGATCAGCGGGAGGAGCGCGAGCCAGATCCCATGCGCCATGAAACCTTTCATCCTTTGCCTCCTATCTTGCAGTCGGTCGTTGCGTCGGTGTGATCTGACGCAGTGAGCCGGGCCGGCAGCCCGGATGCTTTCGGGTCCTTGAGGCCGCTGAGGAGCGTGTGGCGCCGGCCGTTGGCCGTTCAACCCGGACAGTCGTCGGGGCCGGTCGAGCCCGTATCGAGGAGGCAGGGTGATGGCGCAGGACGGCCGCGAGGTGTTCGTCGGCATCGACGTCGGCAGGGATCGCCTGGACGTGCATATCCGGCCGCTCGGTCAGCATCTCGTGGTCGACAACGACCCGGCGGGGCTGGCCGCGCTGGCGACGCGGCTCGAGGCTCATGCCGTCAAGTTGATCGTGCTCGAAGCCAGCGGCGGCTATGAGCGCCTGGCCGCGATCGGGTTGCTCGAGCGCGGCCTGCCGGTGGCGGTGGTCAATCCGCGCCAGACCCGGAAGTTCGCCGCGGCGCTCGGGCAGCTGGCCAAGACCGACAAGATCGATGCGGCGATGCTGGCGCATTTCGCCGAAGCCATCCGGCCGGCGGCGCGGGCGGTTACCGACGACGCGCTCGATCGGCTGCAGACGCTGCTGGCGCGACGGCGCCAGCTGGTGGTGATGAAGAACGCCGAGAAGCAGCGTCTCGGCAAAGCGACCGACCCGATCACCCGACGCTCGCTCAAGGCGATGATCACCTCGTTGGACAAGCAGCTCGGTGTGATCGACAAGGCGATCGGCCGGCTGATCGAGGCCGATCCGGCGCTGGCCGAGAAGCTCGCGCGGCTTAAGTCCGTGCCCGGCATCGGCGACGTCAGCGCCCGAACGTTGCTCGCCGAGTTGCCCGAGCTCGGCTCGGCCAGCCGGCATGAGATCGCGGCGCTGAGCGGGGTCGCGCCAATCAGTCGCGACAGCGGGCGCTTTCGCGGCAAGCGCAGGATTCAGGGCGGCCGGGTCGAGGTCAGGGCGCCCTTGTACATGGCCACTCTGGTCGCGATCCGGCACAACCCGGTGATCAGGCCGTTCTATCGACGCCTGCGCGATGCCGGCAAACCCGCCAAGGTCGCGCTCGTCGCCTGCATGCGCAAGCTGCTCACCATGCTCAACGCCATGCTGCGCGACCGGCGATCCTGGGCGCCGGCCGCGGCCTGACCGCCGAGCCCATGGCAGCCAAAACGGCCATGGCGGTCGCTGGGTCGAGGCCGCCAGCCGCCGCAGGCGGGGGCGCAACAGCGCCCGCCTCGACGCGGCGACCGTCATGGCCGACCCTCAGCCATCGGCTCGAGCTTGACACGCAAGACAGTCGCTCCTCATCTGGAATGACCGATGTCGTAGGCATGATCATCGCGCGAAATGTTTTTCAGGGCAACGCGCAACGCAGCTTCCAGGCTCGACCGGCGGGACTGACCGCCCGAGCGGAGAGGAAGGCGCGCCCATAAAGATCGGGCTCGACGACCAGCATCACGCGCTCACGACGGACAGGCCGCCATGAAATTGGTTGCCGCTCTCGCCCGCTCCCTGCAGGCGGACATGCAGGTGGAGCTGCGTAACGTCGAACGTGCCGTGACGACCGGCACCCGCGATGCCGGCCGCGGCCCTAAGACCGAGCTTCGCCGGCAAGTCGGGAGCGCCGGGCTCGGCCAGCGGCTCGCCAACAGCTGGCGGGACAAGCACTACCCGAACCAGAAGTTAGACGCCGCGAGCCTGGTCTACACCAAGGCGCCGCAGATCATCCGCGCTTTCGATGAGGGCGCGGTGATCCGGAGCAGGCGCGGCCGCTTCCTCGCGATCCCGACCGAGAACGCGCCCAAGAAGGGAACCGACGGCAGGCGGATCAGCCCGACCAGCTTCCCCGAGCACCGCTTCGGGCCGCTCCGATTTGTGCCTCGGCAG
>DASTVL010000040.1:0-25325 GCA_035759115.1 Solirubrobacterales bacterium
CGGCCGAGAGCGCGACGAGGACGACGCCGATCGTGTTCGCCCAGACGATCGTCGAAGCGCCGAAGTAGGGCGCCAGCAGCCGCGCCGCGGCGATCTCCGCCCCGAGGCTGGCCGTGCCGACGACGAAGACCAGCACCGGCACGTCCTCAGACGCGGCCGTGGTCACGCTCGTCCCCGGCGACGCCGATCCGTTCCTCGAGCAGCGCGCCGTGGCCGGCGGCGACCGCGCGCTGGGCGCGGCGCTCGTCGAGCTCGACCCCGCGCTCGCGGGCGAGATCGAGCAGGTCCTGCTTTTCGGTCCCTTCACGGGCGACTTCGAAGAAGACCCAGGCGAGCACGCCGAGGGCGAGGAAGGTGCCCTCGATCATCATGATCACGCCGGCCGTGCTCTGGTCGGCGATCGCCGAGATCCCCCAGTAGCGCTCGCCCGGCGCGTAGATCGGGTAGAGCACCGTGCCCGACCACATCAGCACGTTGCCGAGGATCGCCCCGGTGAAGCGCACGGCGATCACGTAGCCGACCTTCCACCCGGCGGTGAACCAGTCCGGCTTCGGCAGCGGGCCGAAGACCGACATCCACATCAGGCAGCCGAAGAAGAGGAAGGTGAAGTGCTCGAGCGCGTGCACCGGCGCGGCCCCGTAGGCGTCCTGGTACAGCTCCGGGACGTGCCAGAAGAAGAGGTTGACCGCCCAGAGCGGGAAGGCGACGAGCGGGTGGGCGAGGATCTGCAGCCGGTTGAAGACGCGGATCGCCAGCAGCGGCTGCAGCAGCGAGCGGGTCAGCCCGAGCACGAACAGCAGCGATGCGATGTCGCCGATCAGCAGGTGCTCGCCCATATGGGCGATGACGAGCTCCTCGGAGATGTGCCCGATCGGGCTGAACAGGGCGAGGGCGATCGTCGCCAGGCCGGCGCCGAAGCAGAGCTGGCGCCAGAGCGGCACCGGGCGCCCGCCCCAGGAGAGGACCATCGCGCGGTGCCAGTAGAGGATGCCGGCGAGCGTGATCGGGAATACCTCGAGCGGCACGAAGGCGCCGGCCACGTGGGCGATGGGAAGGCTCACAGTGGTAGCTTCGCAACTCCCGTGAGCGTCGGTCCGAACCGCTACCCCCCGATCGGCAGCTACGGCTTCCTCTCCGACTGCCACACCAGCGCCCTGGTCTCCTACGACGGCGCCGTCGAGTGGCTCTGCCTGCCCCGCTTCGACTCGCCCAGCGCCTTCGCCGCGCTGCTCGACCGCGGCGCCGGCCACTTCAAGCTGAAGCCGCACGGCGTCGTCGTCCCGATCAGCCGCCGCTACGAGCCGGGGACGCTGGTGATCGAGACCACCTGGGTCACCGACAGCGGCTGGGTCGTCGTCCACGACGCGCTCACGATCGGCGACTGGATCGAGCAGGAAGGGCCCGGATCGCGGCCCCGCACCGAGCACGAATCCGACCACTCGCTGCTGCGCACGATGACCTGCATCGACGGCGAGGTCTCGATGGCGATGGAGTGCCTGCCGCGCTTCGCCTACGGCGCCGAGGCGGCGAGCTGGAGCGGCGGCGAGCTGGGCGAGGCGCGGGCGGGCGGCGGCGATGGAGTCGAGCTGCGCCTGACCAGCGACATGGAGATCTCGCTTGCAGGCGAGGCGACGCGCGGCGAGGTCAGTCTGCGCGAGGGCGAGACCGCGTTCTGCGCGATCACCTGGGGCGAGAGCGACCTCGGCGGGCCGCGCAGCGCACCGGAGGCGCTGGAGCGGCTCGACTCGACCGAAGACTTCTGGCGCAAATGGCTGCGCGACGGGAACTTTCCCGACCACCCGTGGCGGGTCCACCTGCAGCGCTCGGCGCTGGTCCTCAAGGGATTGACCTACGCGCCGACCGGCGCGATCCTCGCCGCGCCGACGACCTCGCTGCCCGAGACCCCGGGCGGCGAACGCAACTGGGACTACCGCTTCAGCTGGATCCGCGACTCGACCTTCAGCCTCTGGGCGCTGCACACGCTCGGCTTCGACCAGGAGGCGCGCGACTTCATGCGCTTCATTGTCGGCATCTGCCGCAAGGACCCCGAGCTGCAGATCATGTACGGGATCGGCGGCGAGAAGGAGCTGACCGAGAGCACGCTCGACCACCTCGAGGGCTACGAGGGGGCGCGGCCGGTGCGGATCGGCAACGGCGCCTTCGACCAGCGCCAGAACGACGTCTGGGGCGCGCTGCTCGACTCGATCTACATCCACGAGAAAGCGCTGCGCGGCGCCGGCGAGCCCTCCGACCGGGCACTGATCCGCGCCCAGGTCGAAGCGGCGATCGAGGCCTGGCCCCATCCCGACCAGGGGATCTGGGAGTCGCGCGGCGAACCGCAGCACTACGTCTCCTCGAAGCTGATGATCTGGGTCGCGGTCGACCGAGGCGCCCGGCTCGCCCGCAGCGTCGGTATCGAGGAGCTCGCCGAGGAGTGGGAGCGGACCGCGGCGGAGATCCACGCCGAGATCCTCGAGCGCGGCGTCCGCGACGGGGTCTTCCGCCAGCACTACGGGACCGACGCGCTCGACGCCTCGACCCTGCTGATCCCGCTGCTGCGCTTCCTCCCCCCCGAGGACCCGCGCGTGCGCTCCACCGTCGACGCGATCGCAGAGCAGCTGACCGAACACGGCCTCGTCCTCCGTTACAAGGTCGAGGAGACCGACGACGGACTCAGCGGCGAGGAGGGCACCTTCCTGATCTGCTCCTTCTGGCTCGTCTCGGCACTCTCGGAGATCGGCGAGACCGAGCGGGCCCGGACGCTCTGCGAGCGCCTGCTCGAGGCGTCCGGATGGCTCGACCTCTACGCCGAGGAGCTCGAGGCCGAGAGCAGCCGCCACCTCGGCAACTTCCCCCAGGCGTTCACCCACCTGGCGCTGATCAACGCGGTCTCGCACGTGATCGCCGACGAGCTGCGCGCAGGCGATGGCATCACTGCCGTGTTCAGCGAGATGGGCGGCGTCCGCGACGGGGCCTGATCCGCACGGGCGCTTGCTCAGACTTAAGTCTTACAGACAAAATAATTAGCTTTGCTCTATGTTGTCCCCCTGGATGGCGGGAGCAGCGCACGGCAGGGGGCACGGCGGCGGCCGGCAGCGGCGGCGTCGCCGTGCCGTGATGCTGCATCCGCTGCGACAGCGGATCGGCGGGATGCTGGTCGACGGCAGCGAGGCGGGCGCAACCGAGATCGCCGCCGAGCTGAAGGAGGCGCCGGCCAGGATCGCCTACCACCTCGGCCTGCTGTTCAGGTGCGGGGTGCTCGAAGCGGTGCCGAGCGGCCACCCCTCGCCGCCGGTCTTCCGCTGGTCGCCGCAGGCCGAGTGGGCCCGCAAATTGCTGGGCGAAGACGATGAGTAGGCCCCTGCGACAAGCCGAGGGGGGAGAGAATCGGGCGCTGCGCCCTTAGTAGGGAGAGGAGATGAAGGAGATCGACGAGATCCGCATGCCGGTCAGGGAAGACACGGCGCTCGAGGCGGCCGTGCTGAGCCAGCTGCTGGCCCTGCACCCGGTCCAGCTGACGCTTGCCGAGCTGGTCCGCGAGGTCGCCGGCGATGCGGCCGGCTTCGAGCAGAGCGACGCGATCGAGCGCGCGGTCCGCCAGCTCACAGCGGCCGGCCTGGCGCACCGCAATGGCGACGTCCTCCTGCCCAGCCGCGCGGCGCTGCGCATGGAGGAGCTGTTCGAGTGAGCTTCCGTCCCCCGCCCGGGAGGGGCGGGGGTCAGCGCTTGGCGACCCTGAGGTTGCCGATCGCGCCGACGCGGATCCCGAGCCAGGGGTAGGTCGCGGTGAAGAAGGCGTTGTCCTGCGGCTGCAGGCCGACCGCCGAGAGCCAGAGCTGGTAGACGGGCGCGTTGGCGATGCCGCCGTGCAGCCGCCGCCAGACCCGGGCGCCCTTGACGCCGAACGGCGGCGGCGTGATCGTGTCGGTCCACTCGACCGCGTTGCCGCCCTGGTCGAGGGTGCCCCAGGGCGAGCGGGTCAGCGCCTGGCCGACGCTGCTGAGGCTGCCCTGGAAGGCCTCGCCGTAGAGCTGCGGGTCGAGGCCGAGCGGGTTGACGCCGGCGCACGTTTCGGCGCTGAATGCGGACGGACACCAGTAGGGCGCCGCGACTTCCTTGCCGTGGAAGGTCGCCAGCGCCTGGCCGGAGGCGTTGACGACGTTGCCGTTGGCGGCGTCGAGCACGGTCGGCGCCGGCGCGGCCGCCCCTTCGTCGCCGAAGGCGCCGGGGTTGGTCGGGTACTGCCAGTAGGAGTAGGTGCCGCCGCCGCTGCGGTCGTAGTAGGCGGCCTTGATCCACTCGTTCTGGCTCGGCACGACGAAGCCGCGCTTGCGCTCGCGGGTCGCCTTGCGCCTGCGCAGGTCGTACATCCCCCGGCTGGTCCGGCGTGAGAGTCGCACCCGGTAGGTGGTGAAGCGGAACCCGCCTTCGCGGCTGCGCGTCTTCTTCAGGACCCTGCCGTTGGCGAGCGAGTTGACGAGGCGGGCGGCGCGCAGGAAGTTGGCGAAGCCGTAGGGCTTGTTCGCCCATTCCGGTGCGGCGACCTTGTAGTGGCGGCCCACCGGCGCGCCCGCGGCGAAGTCGAGCTGGCCGAAGCGCGGCCAGGCGGCGCCGCTCTCGTTGGCGCTGTAGAGGCGGTGGCGGTTGGCGCCCCTGGGGTCGACGGTGTTGAGGAAGGCGACCCACTGGGCGACGGTCACCTCGAGCTCGCCGATCCCGTAGCGGTACTTGACGCCGCCGACCTGCTGGCAGCCCTTCTTGGTCGCCGGCGCCGCTTCGCAGTTGGGGTAGATCGCGTCTTCGAAGGGCACGACGCCGACCGACGGGTTGCCGGGAGCGCCGACCGTGGCGGTCTTGAGGGTCAGCACGGCGGGCGGGGGCGCGGCTGCCGCGAGCGCCGGGACGACGAGCGCGGTCACCGTCGCGATCGTCAGCGCGGAGAGGAAGCGGTTTACGAAGACGCGGGATGCTGCGCGGGGGCTCGGCATTGGGACTCATCGACCACGGGCCGGATTTGCATTAGCGGAGTCGCGCGCCGCCAACACCGGCCGGGGCGTGATCAGCGCGACTGGGACCGAGAGGCCGGCGGCGCGGCGCAGGGTGGCGATGCGGCGGCCGGGCTGGACCGCGTCGCGGACCTCGCTGACCCGCTCCTCGCCGAGGGAGGCGACCGTCTCCTCCAGGTCGGGTGCGACCAGGGCGAGGCCCCAGAAGAAGGCGGGGCGGTCGGCGCCGCCGCCGCGCTCGATCGCCTCGGGCGGCTCCTGCACGACCTCGAGGATCGTCGGACCGAGGCGGAAGAAGGCCTGGCGCGGGGCGCCGGCCGGCGTCGGCTCCTCGCGGATGCGGCGCAGATCGAGCCCGGCGGCCTGCAGCGCGTCCACGGTCCGCTCGAGCTGCGGCGTGATCGCGACGACGTGGTCGAGCCCGGCGACACCGTTGGGGTGCGGCGGCGGTGCAGCCGGCGGCTCATGCTCCGAGCGCGTCGTCGGCAGCCCGTCCAGCTCGGTCGCCTCGAGCCCGCGGACCGACCAGCGGGCCAGCCCCTTGCCGGCATCCGTCCCCGCCAGGCGGATGCGGACCTCGCCGAGCACACACATATCGCCCTCCACCGCAAAGCCCAGCGCCGCCCAGGCGTCGGGCACATCCGCAACCGTCAGCTCGTCGACCGTGGGAGTCACGACGCGAATCATGCACATCGCAACGCCGGCCGGCCAGAAGCCCGCGGGGGGTCAGGTGGTACATCTAGGCGCATGCCGGTTCACAATCCCCGGCGCCAGCCTCTGGTCAGGGCAGCATTCGCCCCGGCGCGCGGCCTACAGATGCGGCGCGCCGATCAGGGTGATCACGATCGAGACAGCAGCCCAGAACAGCATCCGCTGCAGGTTGTCGAAGCGTTCATCAACGCGCTCGAAGCCCCGATCAACCTTTGCGCTCAGGTCGTCCAAGCGCGCCTCGTTCCATTTGGGCGGCTCCATGGCTTGCCATTGTTGCACCCCAAACGCTGCCGCGTTGTCTTGTCGGCGGGATATCTCGTTGACCGCCGCTATCGGCTCGTCGGCTTCCATGCCACTTCAAGGGCTCAGCTGCCGATTCTCTCCCCCTCGAGGGCCGCCCGATGCCCATCATGCCCGCAATTTGCGCGGCGCCGTCAAAAAATGCCGCGCCGTGATCCATCGCCGACATATCTCAGCGGTCACGCACGGCCATTAGGATTGCCGTCCCGTGCCGAAAAGGGATCGATCAATCGCCGATCGTCTGAGGGGGCCGGGCGCCGCTCTCGCGTTGGTCGCCGCGCTGGTGCTGATCGCCGGACCGGGTACCGGGGACAGCCGTGCCTCGGCTGTCGAAGGCGGAGAGGGCGCCGAGGCGTCGATCATCGGTGGGCTGCCGGGGTCGATCGAGGCCAATCCATGGCTCGCCTTCATCGCCTACAAAGGCGAGGTCGAAGAGTCGGGATGCGGTGGCTCGGTCGTGGCTCCGCGCCTGGTGCTGACCGCCGGGCATTGCGTGCTGACCGGGACCGGACGCGTCGCACCGCCCTCGAACTTCGCGGTCCTCACCGGCGTGGCGGATCTCAGGGCGGCGACCCCGGAGAGCGTGTCGGCGGTCTCGCGGGTGCTCGTCTTCCCCGGTTTCAACCCGTCGCGGATCGTCAACGACGCG
The DNA here is from genome assembly GCA_035759115.1 of Solirubrobacterales bacterium. Taxonomy (GTDB): domain Bacteria; phylum Actinomycetota; class Thermoleophilia; order Solirubrobacterales; family 70-9; genus VRUE01. The sequence goes on from DASTVL010000040.1 coordinate 6,667, forward strand.
GCCTTGCTCGTTCTCGCCGAGCCCGTCGCGGCCCCCGCCGTATCGCTCGCGACGGGTGCTGACGAGGCGCTGCTCGCCCAGGGGGCGACGGTCGGCTTCGCCGGCTGGGGCCTGACCAGCTTCCAGCCGCAGCGATTCCCGGCGCTCTTCCGCGAAGGCGAATCGATCGTCCGCAGCGCCGCGAGCTGCCGGCGCAGCCTGCGCCGTGCGTTCATGACCTACACGCCGAGCAGCCAGATCTGCGTCAGGTCGCAGGCGCGATCCGGGCCAGGCCTTTGCAACGGGGACAGCGGCGGCCCGGCGGTCGCGCGGCGTGCCGATGGCAGCCCGGTGCAGATCGGCATCGTCAGCCTCAAAGGCGCGTTCGACTGCAACACCCGCAGTCCCCAGGTGCTGGCGCGGGTCGACCGGGTCTCCCCCTGGGTCGCGGCGTGGATTGCCGCGATGGACGGTGGCGCCACCGCGCCGGCGGTCGCGAAGCCCAGGCTCGTGCTGCCGCCGATGACGCGCGAAGCGGCCGAATTCGTCGTTGTCCTGGGCCTCGAAGCAGACCTCGGCAGTCGCTTCACGCGCGGCCGCGAACACAGGATCGGCTGCCGGCGGATCGACCGCGAGAAGGTCAAGTGCCGGATCTTCTGGCTGCGCGGCCGTGACCTCTACGAGGGCGCGATCACGGCGTACACCGCGCTGCCCCGCGAAGGCTCTATCTACAACTACCGCTACACGATCCGCCGCTTCAACTTCCGCTGCTGGCTCAACACGCGGCACCCGATCCGGGCCTGCAACCCGCGCGTCTTCAAGCGCTGACTGCTGCGTCGCGCCGCTTGATCAGCAGCCACTGCGGCTTCTCGCCGGGGCGGGTGCGCTGCAGGGCGAAGCCGCCGCGCAGCTTCTCGCCGTGCAGGACGAAGACCGCGTGGCCGCGCTCGATCGCCTCCGGCCACGGGACGCGGCCGCCCTGCTCGTAGCTGCCGCGGTCCCAGACGGCCGCGTCGCCGCCCGCGGCGGGACTCCCGACCTCAAGCGCAAGGCGCTTGACCGCCGGGTCCATCGACGGTTCTTTCGGGACAGCCCAGGAGCGCATCGCCCCCTCGACCTCGAGCCGTAGATGGAAACCGCCGCCGGCGCTCTCCTCGACGACGAAGACGCCGGCGCTGACGCCGCGCACGGCGAACTGCTCGTGGCCCTCGACCTCGGCCCTCCCCTCCTCCACCGCGTCGACCTGCGCGGCCGGCGGTCCGCCGGCGAGGAAGGCGAGCAGCTCGCCGACGGCCGCTTCCGGCCCCTCGGCATGGACGAGGACGCTGCCGTCGCCCTCGTTGCGCACCCAGCCCATCACGCCCAGCTCGCGGGCGCGGCGCACGGTCGCGTCGCGATAGCCGACCGCCTGGACCCTGCCGCGGATCCTTGCTCGCACCGCCTTGCCATCCGTCCGCTCAGCCACTGCTTACTCAGCCTAGGCCAGGCGGGCCTGACGTTGTGTCCGCAGCACAAATTCCCCACGTGGTGGGGAATATTTCCCCACAGGGTGGGGAATTTGTGCGGTCGGCTCAGACGACCGCGGCGAGGAAGGCGCCGGTCGCGTAGGCGAGCACGGCCGCGGCGCCGCCGATGGCCAGCGTCTCCAGGCCCGCCCGCCACCAGGCCTGCTCGACGAAGCGGGCCTTGAGGCTGCCGACGAAGAAGAAGGCGACACCGGTCATCGTCGCGCTCCAGGCGAAGGCGTGCGTGAGCCCGTCGGGGGCGATCGCGTCGGCGGCGAAGGCGATGAGCGGCAGCGAGCCGACCGCGATGAAGGCGAGGAAGGTCGTCGCGCCGGCCCGCAGCGGCTTCGGCCGGGCCCCGCCCAGCCCGAGCTCCTCGTTCAGCATCGTGGAAACCCAGAGGTCGCGGTCGGCGGTGATCACCTCGACCACGCGCTCGAGATCGCCCCCCTCGAAGCCCTTGGCGGCGAAGATCTGGCGGATCTCCTCGCGCTCGCCCTCGGGGATCTCGCGGACATGGCGCTCCTCCTCGAGCCGCGCCCGCTCGACCTGCTGACGCTCGGCGCGCAGGCCGAGGAAGTTGCTCACCGCCATGCTGAATCCGTCGGCGATCAGGTTGGCGCCGCCGAGGATCAGCACGACGCTGGCGCTCAGGTCGGCCCCCTGCACCCCGGCGACGACCGCGAACGTCGTAATCGCGCCGTCGATCGCGCCGTAGATGAAGTCGCGCAGGTAGCTGGACGAGGGCGGCGCGCTGAGCCGGCGCCGCACCGCATCGGGCGAGTGTTCGGCCGAGAGGCTCAACTCGGAGGGCTTCATGCGGCTAAACCATTGCACCCGGCGGCACGGAAAGCCGCAGCTTGCGTCCCGGCCCGCCGAAGTCGACGCAAAAGCGAAAGGATGCGCAGATGCCCCAGCCCCGCCATCCGAAAAAACGCGCCGAGCGCGAGGACCACGGCTGGGTGATCTCCTTCGGCTGCAAATCGGAGGGCAAGCTGCTCCGCCTCAAGGTCGACACCGACCCCTCCTCCGACACCTCGCCGATCGAGGTCCCCTGCCTCTGCGGCGAAACCCACCGCGTGATCGTCTCCCCCTACCGTCGCCGCCGCGCCGCCGACGAGCCCTTCGACATAGAGGTCACGTCGCTCGACGAGCTGCGCTGAGCCTGCTCGTAGGCACCGACCGTGCCGAGGCAACGTGAGCCGGGCCTCGAGGCGGCTAGGATTTTCGGCTGGTTCTAGAAGAACGGGGACGAGTTCGGATCTCGCTCCGTCGAACAAGCCCTATCGGTGCGGTGTTGAACGAGATACTTCCCAAGGTTGTCGCCTCGGCAGCGAGCCGAACGGATCTGGACGTCGCCCTCTTCGAAGAGGAGGCGAGATCAATCGGCGGGGCCGTAGAGAAGCGGCGACGCGAGTTCACGACGGGCCGTGCCTGCGCACGGACCGCACTCCATCAGCTGGGCGTCCCACTCCAGGCGATACCGACTGGGCCCCATGGCGCGCCGCAGTGGCCCAGCAAAATCGTGGGAAGCATCACCCACTGCAACGGCTACCGCGCGTGCGCGGTAGCCCACGATGCAGACCTAGCAGCCATCGGGGTCGATGCAGAGCCAAACCAGCCACTGCCCGCAGGCATTCTGACCACCATCGCCCTTCCCCAAGAGCAGCAGATGGTTACCAGGCTGACCGCGGAAGTACCGGGCGTGAACTGGGATCGCCTCCTTTTCAGCATGAAGGAGGCTGTCTTCAAGGCGTGGTTCCCTCTTACGGGCCAACGGCTGGGCTTCCAAGAGGCGACCATCGCTGTCGATCCGTCCATGAGAACGTTCAACGCGCGATTTGTCATGGGTCGGGGTCTTGACGACTTCGACCTTGCCTGTTTCTCCGGCCGTTGGATGGCTTGCGATGGATTGTTGTTCACGAGCATTACGCATCCGACGCCGGCTTCCAGTACCGGTTAACTCGCGCGATGGAGCCCCCGATCCGGCGCCCCGTCGGCGCCTGAGTGCGCGCCCCTACCCGCGACCTGGACGCCAGCGCCGCAGCCGGTTGGCGTTGCCGACGACCGAGAGCGAGCTGGCGGCCATCGCCGCGGCGGCGATCATCGGGCTCAGCTGCAGGCCGATGAACGGGTAGAGGACGCCGGCCGCGATCGGGATGCCGAGCATGTTGTAGCCGAAGGCGAAGCCGAGGTTCTGGCGGATGTTGCGCATCGTCGCGCCGCTCAGCGAGAGCGCCAGCGGCACGCCGCGCAGCTCGCCGGAGACGAGGGTGACGTCCGCCGCCTCGATCGCCACATCGGTGCCGGTGCCGATCGCGATCCCGACGTCGGCCTGGGCCAGCGCGGGGGCGTCGTTGATCCCGTCGCCGACCATCGCCACCAGCCTGCCGCCGTCCTGCAGGCGGCGGATCTCCGCGGCCTTGTCCTCTGGCAGGACCTCGGCGAGGACTCGCTCGATCCCGACCTGGGCGGCGATCGCCTCGGCGGTGCGGGCGTTGTCGCCGCTGATCATCACGACCTCCAGGCCGAGCTTGCGAAGCGCGGCGATCGCCTCGGCCGAGCCGGGCTTGACCGTGTCGGCGACGGCGAGGACGCCCGCAGCGGTGTCGTCGACCGCAACCAGGATCGCGGTCTTGCCCTCCGCCTCCAGCTCGCTCGCCGCCCGCTCCAGCGGCGCGGCGTCGACCCCCGCCTGGCCGAGCAGCCGCCGCGTGCCGACCAGCAGGCGCCGACCCTCCACGCGGGCCCGCAGGCCCTGGCCGGTGACCGAGTCGAACTCGTCCGCCCCGGCCACGGTGAGGCCCCGCTCCTCCGCACCCGCGAGGACAGCACCCGCCAGCGGGTGCTCGGAGGAGCGCTCGGCGGCGGCGGCGAGCCGCAGCAGATCCTCCTCGCCGACGCCGTCGAGTGCGACCACGTCGGTCAGCGCCGGCTCGCCGCGGGTGATCGTGCCGGTCTTGTCGAGCACGATCGCGTCGAGCCGGTGTGCCGCCTCGAGCGCCTCGGCCGAGCGGATCAACACGCCGTTCTCCGCGCCCTTGCCGGTGCCGACCATGATCGAGAGCGGCGTCGCCAGGCCGAGCGCGCAGGGGCAGGCGATGATCAGCACGGCGACGGCGGAGACGAGGGCGAAGGTGAGCTGCGGCGAGGGGCCGAAGTCGAACCAGGCGACGAAGGCGGCGATCGCGATGAAGATCACCGCGGGGACGAAGTAGCCGGCGACCTTGTCGGCGACCCGCTGGATCGGCGCCTTGGAGCCCTGTGCCTGCTGGACCAGGCGGACGATCTGGGCCAGCATCGTGTCGGCGCCGACCCCGGTGGCGCGGAAGCGGAAGGCGCCGGTCCCGTTCACCGTCGCGCCGATCACCGTGTCGCCGGCCTGCTTCGTCACCGGCAGCGACTCGCCGGTGACCATCGACTCGTCGAGCGTCGAGCGCCCTTCGACCACCTCGCCGTCGACCGGGACCTTCTCACCGGGCCGCACTGCGATCACGTCGCCAGGTATGACCCGGTCGACCGGCACCTCCTCCTCCCCGCCTTCGCGCACGACGCGGGCGGTGCTGGGCTGCAGGCCGATCAGCTTGCGGATCGCCTCGCCGGTCCCCGCCTTGGCCCGCACCTCCAGCAGCCGGCCGAGCAGGATCAGGGTGATGATCACCCCCACCGTCTCGTAGTAGACGTCGCGCAGGTCGCTGGGCAGGATGCCGGGGAAGAGCGTGGCGACGAGGCTGTAACCGAAGGCCGCCGCCGTGCCGACGGCGATCAGCGTGTTCATGTCGGCGCTGCGGTGGGCGAGGGCGAGCCAGCCGGTGCGGTGGATCGGCCAGCCGGCGTAGAGCATCACCGGTGCGATCAGGGCGAGCTGGACCCAGTGGTCCATGAGGATCTCGGGCACCCAGGTGGCGCCGAAGACGTCGGAGGCCATCGAGGCGATGAGCACCGGCGCGGTCAGCAGCGCCCCGAGCGCGGTCCGGCGGCTGAGGTCGGAGAGCTCCTCCCGCCGCGCGGCCTCCTCGGTCTCCTGGCCCTCCCCGCCGTCCGGCTCGCAGGACGCGCAACCGCCCTCGTCGGGGAGCGCCGCGGGCGCGGCCAAAACCGATCCGCTGCCCCTGGCATGGCCGTTGCCGTCGCCGTCGGGCTCGACCAGCAGCGTGCCGTGGACCATGTTCATCCCGCAGGCAAAGCCGAACTCGCCGCTGCGATCGGGCGTGAACTCGACAGCGGTGCGGGCGAAGGGCGCCAGCGAACGGGTGACGCCGAAGTCGGCGAAGACGACGCGCGAGGTGCAGTCGCCGGTCTCCTGGCGGTCGAAGACGAGGCGCAGCGGCACCCCCTCGCGGACCCGGATCAGGTTCGGCGAGTAACCGCCCTTGACGGCGATCTCGACCTCCTGGCGCCCGTCGCGCAGCTCGGCCCCGAGCGCCTCGCGCGGGCCGAAGAAGAAACGGGCGAGGGCAGCGATCGCGACGGCGCCGGCAGCAGTGACGAGGATCTCAGCCACAGGTCACCCCCCTCACCGGCGCAGCAGGCGTCCCACCACGCCCATCAGCTCGTCGACGCGCCCCTCGGGATCGTCGGGCGCGCCGCCCTCGCCCTCCATGCAGACCCGCGCGTGGCCGTCGAGCAAGCCGAGGGAGATCCTGTCGAGCGCCGCCTGCACGGCGCTCATCTGAGTCACAACGTCGATGCAGTAGCGGTCCTCCTCGACCATCTTCCGGACCCCGCGAAGCTGGCCTTCGACCCGGGAAAGCCGGTTGAGCAGCTGCTCCTTGCTCGCGGTGTACCCCCGAGTCGGGGCTGCGGTCTTCATCGGATCTATAATACCCCCCTAGGGTATTTTTCGCAAGCCGATGACGACGCTCGCAACGCGATCGGCCTGGTGAAGTGACCGCCGGGATCTACCCCAGACGGGTCGACCGGTCGTCGGCCTGGGTCGAGAGCAGCACGGCGATCACATCGGGATCGTCCCCCGTCCGCGACTCGATCAGGAGCCCGTGCGGTCCTTCGAACTGCTTGACGATGCGTTGGCCCTCGAGGACATCTCTGTGGTACTCGGCCTCGCTCGCACCGAGCGAGAGGCCGCCGCAGAGCTCGTCCACGTGGTGGGGTTCGAAATCCCGGTGCAGCCAGCGGAGGATGCGGCGGCGCACGGGATTGCGAAGCGCCCTCTCGCGCATGGTCGGCTCTCGGTCCGTCGTCATCTCGCCGCGATCACCCCGACCCCCTCCCATGGGAGGTGAAGAAGGGGCCGGGGTGGTCGCAGCGTCGGCGCCTCCCCGGTCTGGGTACGTAGGCGGTAGTCGACATTGTTGTGTTAGAGCATAAATGCACTAACGTCAAAGGCATCTGGCGGGAAGGCTGCCCCTGGCAATGCCACCCCGCCGCCGCGCGAAACCGAGATCGCCCGACCACGCCGCCCTTGGCCGTGCGATCCAGGCACTGCGCGAGGAGGCCGGGTTGACTCAAGAGGATGTCGCCACGCGCATCGGACGCGACTCCCCGGCGGTGGGCAACCTGGAGCGCGGCACAGCGAATCCCACGTATGAGTCGCTGCTGGGCCTGGCCGCCGGCCTCGAGACCGAGCTGAGCGAGCTGTTCGGACGGGCCGAGGAGATCCGCCGTAACGAGGGCGGCTGAGGTCCGCGGGTAAGCCAGGGCGCTCACAGCGTCAGCAGCTCGTGGGCGCAGATGCCGTCGCCGTCGAACAGATCGACCAGGCCGATGGCCGAAAGCGGCTCATCCATCGTGCGGAACGCTCGAGCATCGGCGCTCTGTAGGGGTGGAACGCCTTTGCCGGGATCAAGGCCCAGAATTCGTCGTAGTCCCAGCTCATGCCCGCTGACCTCTGCCCATCGCCCCGCACCTTTGCTTTTGGATTCTCGATCTTGTTCTCCTCAAGACGGTCTGCCAAGCACCCGGACAGCGTCCAGTCCACGCCGCCCGGGGCCTCGGCTCCCGCTTGGCCCCGCCGTGGGAGGCATGAGTGGGCCGAGCGGTCCTGCCCGTTTTGGGGCTAAGCGGACGCTAAGCGCGCGATTTGCTCTGATCAATTCACGTCGCATCGTTAGGACGCTCGATGTGCCAGGGAACCAAAGGGAAGAGGTAGCGCTAGGGGCGGGGGTTGAGCGTGACCGCTCGAAGCCCGACCCATAGCGCCCAAAGCGAGGCTCCTAGCCAGCCTTGTTGATCGATACGACGGGCAAAGCCGCGTTGCATGCCGAGAGCTTCATTGTCCACCTCCCATAGAAATTTGATCTAAATTTCCTTAGTTAATCTAGGGGGAGAGGTAATTGAGAACTACTACGGTTTCATCTCGATATGCGGCTAGACTTGCTCGCTCAGACAGAGGCGAGCACTAGAGGAGCCCTGTATGGCTGCACGACTTGCAATGGGGGTGGATGCGCGGGAGCGGCTGCGTCGACTCTCGACTGTCTTCGCGGTCGAGGTGCGCATGAAAATCGTGATCGAGCTGTACATGCGCGAGATGAGCGCTCGACAGTTCTATGAGGAGTTCGGAGGGGGCTCGCTCAGTCGCATCAGTCAGAACTTCACCCGCCTGGCTACAGAGAGCTGGCTTCGGCACGTGTACAGCAGGGGCCCAGGGGGGACCCGGCACGGAGGCGAAGAGCATTTCTATCGAGCGACCGAACTGCCGTTCATCGATAGCGAGAGTTGGGAGCTTGTCCCATTCTCGGTACGAGCGATCTCGACCTGGAACTTCCTCAAGCAGATCATGCCACGCCTGCGCACGGACATCGAAGCTTCCGCCATGAAGGGAATAGTCCTATTCCGTGAGTTGACCTGCACCACCTTCCACCTTGACGAGGAGGGGTGGCACCGCGCTGCCGCGGCGGTGAGCAAGCAGTTCGCCCGTCTCTACGAGGAGCAGGAGGATGCTCGTCGCCGGGTTTCCCACAGCGGCGAGGAACTGATTCGGGCAGACGTGTTCCTTATTGCCTTCGAGCCCCCCGGCGACGCGACGCATTCAGCGCTTGTCGATCAGTTCATCGAGTGCGAGCGAGAGCCGCTTGCACCTTTTCAACAAAGGCTTGCTTTGGTCCTCAGAGATGATCTGCGCTTCGAGATCGTCTCGGAGTCCAACGAGATGGAAGTAAGCGTGCCGCAGTTTTACCGCGAAACGGGGGGAGTGAGTAGACCCGCCGTGGCACGCCGTTTCAAAGGTCTTGAGGGCGGTGGCTGGCTGGGAAGGGGGCGAACGGTGAGCGGTGGAGCGCGGCGTGCGGGCGTCGAGCAGTTCTTTCGGGCCACCAAACCGGCAATCCGTGACCACGATTTCAGTGCCGACCTCCTGAGCGGAATGGTCGGAACCGAGACTTGGCACGCGTTTGAGGGTCTCTGCCAGCTTGCCAGGGAAGCTCTGGTCAGAGGCACGTTCGACATGCGTACGGATCGCTGTCTGAGTTGGTCCTTGATCCGCTTGGACCGACAAGGCTGGAAAAACGTCATTGAAGGGATTGAAGCCGTCTCTCAATTCGTCGCCGACGAGCAGGACCGAGCTAGAGCAAGGATGGCCCGGTCTGGGGAGAGGCCAATTCCGTTGGCGATAGGCCTGGCTGCGTTTGAAGCGCCAGAGGAAACGACAAAAGCACCGTAGACCTGGAGTTGTAAATGGCGGCGGCGAGTACGCGTTCATCCTCTGCCTAGTGAGCGTGGCCGCCGCGCACCGTCTGCCAGGAGTCCCAGGTGATCTTGAGGATCACGAGCGTGATCCCGAGGCCGATCAGAGGGTCGGCGACCTGCAAGCCGAGGGCGACGGCCAGGGCGCCGGCGACCACCGCGAGGCTGACGTAGGCGTCGGCGCGGGCGTGGTTGCCGTCCGCGATCAGCGCCGGGCTGTCGAGGCTGCGCCCCGCTGCGGTCCGAATCCGCGCCGCGATCCAGTTCCCCGCCCAGCCGAGCAGCCCGGCGGCGACCAGGACGCCGAGACGGTTGACGTCCTCCGGATGGATCAGGCGGACGACCGCCTCATAGCCCGCCACGCAGGCCGAGACGAAGATCGCCGCCACGACGAAGTAGCCCGCGACCCGCTCGGCTCGCTCTGAGCGCATCAAGAAGGCCGCCCCGACCGGGATCGCGGTGGCGGCATCGCCGAAGTTGTGGATCAGGTCGGCGAGCAGAGCGATGCTGCCGGTGAGGGTGAAGATCAGCGTCTGCGCCAGCGCGGTGAGGCCGAGCACCGCGAGCGAGAGCAGCACGGCGCGCACTCCGGCGCGGGAGCGTTTGATCGAGGGGTCGATCAGGCCGTGGGTGTGGCCGTGGCCGCCGTGCGGATGGCGATCGCGGCGGTGGCGCCGCTCCGCGCCGTGAGTGTGCCGCCCCGAATGGGGGTGAGAGTGGATCAGTTCGCCGTGGCGGTGGCGCTCTCCATCCAGGTGCCGGTAAGCGAGGGCCACGCTGTCTCAGGCTGGTCGATCGTCGCCGTCTTCCCGTGGAGCCGAGCCGCGGAGAATCTCCCGCCGCTCGCGATAGTCCTCGGGCGAGATCGTGCCTTCGGCGAGGCGACGGTCAAGCAGCTCGAGCGGGTCCTGCCGCAGTTTGAGACCACCGCCGCCACGCCCGGCCAACTCGCGCACAAGCCAGACCAAGCCGAGGATCAACAGGCCCCAGAAGATCGCCATCCCCAGCACCATCACCACCCACCAGCCATCGCCCATATGATCCCCATCGAAGTCGGCGAGGATCAGAGCAAAGTAGCTGACGAACACATATTCAGTGTAGAAGGATCGGTACCCGTCTGAGCCCGTCGCCCCCCGAGGGGTACTACTGTCAAGCCGATGACGGCCAGGCCGATCCTGCGCGCCGAGGGAGTCGAGAAAGGCTTTCATCGCGGTGTCCCGCCCTGGCGGCGGCGGATCGAGGTGCTGAGAGGGGCGAGCCTCGAGGTTCACCGCGGAGAGCTGGTCGGCCTCGTCGGCGAGAACGGCTCGGGCAAGAGCACGCTGATGAAGATCGTCGTCGGGCTGCTGGAGCGAGACGCCGGGACGATCGAGCTGGACGGCAAGCTCGGCTACTGCCCGCAGATCCCGCTGCTCTGGGAGAAGCTGGGCGCGCCAGGCGCCACTCCGGCCGGCCCTGCCCGAGGCGCCTGGCCCTGCGGCCCGCCTCGTTCAGCTCGCGAACCGGGCGCAGCGATGCGTTGCGTCGCTACGCCGGGTTGGTGGCAGCGACCAGCCACACGGAGCCGCGGCCGACGATCGAGCCGTCGCTCTGCTGCCAGGCGGCGTAGTGGTCGGCGAGGGCCTCGGCTATCTGTGGCCGCAGGCTCTCGCCATGCTCGCCGTTGAGGCGGATCAGCTCGGCGCCCGGGCCGATCGCTAGTAGGGCGTCGATCGCTTCGTCCATGTCGCGGCCCATGAAGTAGTCGAAGTCACGCTGGTGCAATTCGATGTCCTCGAAGCCGGCCGCCTCGAGGATGCCCCGGCAGGTGTCGGGGTTGCCGAGCGAGAACGGGCCGGGGCCGCAGGTGTCGGCGTCGTACTCCTCGGGCCGCGAGAGGAAGCGCTGGACCACCCGCTCGGTCTCCGCCCAGAACTGGCTCTCTTCCTTGCGCCGCCAGCAGATCTTGCGCAGCCCGCCGCCGGGCTTCAGGGCGCCGCGGATCGCCCGCATGGCCGGGACGGGCGCGATGAAGAACTGCGTGCCCATGCGCGAGAAGGCGTAGTCGTGGACCGGCCCCCACTCCGCGGTCTGCGCGTCGGATACCTCGAACTCGACGTTCTCGACCCCCGCCTCGGCCGCCTCGCGGCGGGCGTCCTCGACGAAGCGCGGCGAGGAGTCGGTGCCGAGCACGAAGCCCCCGGGGCCGACCATCCCGGCGAGCGCCTGGGTCGTCTCGCCGAAGCCGCAGCCGACGTCGATGCAGCGGCCCGCCCGCGGCGGCGGATAGCGCTCGAGCAGGTCGTCGGTCACCTCGTCCAGCGCGCCGACGAACACCTTGCGGTTCTGCTTCCACCGTTCGTAGAGGACCGTGTCCCAAGCCCGCACGGCCTCCTCGTTGCCCGGCGCGACGGTGCCTGCGCTCTGCGATCCGGCCATCGCCCACAGGGTACAAAGTTCGTGGACCCACCACGATGACTTCGCCGGCGCAGGGTCGTAGCTTGAGGTCCCAATGGCACTCGGCGACGCGCCGCCCGCCGCCTGTGGCTGTGGGGGTTCGCTATTCAACGGTTTCCGGGGAAGTCGAAGGCGCTTCGATCCCTTCTTCAGCGCCTTCACCTTCGGGCGGTTCTTTTTCCTCGGCCGGGACAAAACTCGCGGTGACCGTCTTGTCTTCGTTCATCGTCAGACGACACGGCTCGGTGCCCGTGCAGTCCACCGAGGAAAATCCTTTAAAGACCGATCCGCGGCCCTCCTGGGCTTCCAAGATCACCTTCTCGCCTTCTGGCAGCGAAACCTGGCAGAGCCCCGGCGGGCACACGGTCCCTCCGCCTTCCACCGCCACAGTGCCTTCACCGTCAACGGTTACTTTCAGTATGAAGGACTCATCGCCGCCGCCCGGGCCGTTCGACCCAACCCCGTTTTCGTTCGTGGGCTGATTCCGGTTACCGTTGCCATCGGTTATACGAGCGGAGTCATCCGCGTCACTTGAGTTGCCGGCGATTACGCCTGCCGCCACCCCGCCACCAAACACGAGGACGAACAGCGCCGCCAGGATGAGTGGCCGCAGCGCAGAGGGGCCCTGAGCTCCGGCCCGCACCAGCTCTTCCTCGCGCAGCATTTCTCGCAGTCGCTCGCAGAGAACCTGCAGGTTGCGGGCGGTCGCGGCAAGCCCGCGACGATCGCCGATCCTTTCCCTGATCTCCTGCGCCTCGCGGAGGCTTAGCTCCGCGCCCTTGACGCCGCCTGCCGCGAGGCGAAGGGTTCCCAGCTCGTGCTTTGCCCAGCCGACGGCTGCCAGGTCACCGAGCTTCTCGGCGGCACGCAGAGCCGCCCGCAGCGCTCGCAGCAACGCCGCCCATCGCCTCAGCAACATGAGCAGATTCACCAGGGCGCGGGCCAGTCGCAAAGCCTCTTTGAACCGTTCCTGCCGGTCCAGCCTCCCGAGCAGATCGAGCAGGGACCCTGCCTCCAGCGCCAGCTGCTCGGGGTTGAGCGCTTTTCCTTCCGCAACCGCTTTTCCCAGCGCAACGGCGCGTTCGACCTTCGCCGTTACCTCCGAGGCATCGTCGACGACCCCGGCTGCGACGGCCGCCCCGCTGTCACCCTCTGGCTCCTGCTCGTCAAGAGCCCGCTCCAGCGACTCGGCGCCCTCCCCCGCGGCCCCGGCCCTCCGCTGAATCACCGTTCCGGCCGTACCGTCGACGTTGAGGACATAGTCGCCAACCGCAAGCGAACCCCGCGCAACTTCGGGCGGATCTGCCCCCGCCCCACTGGCCTCTGCGTCTGAAGGACTCATTGACTGACCGCGACTATCCTAATCCTGATTGATAGATCAGTTAGCGGAACTTCGGGAAGCTGAACGCGGGGCGCATGGACGTCCCCGCATGGCCTGGGACGCCAACAGTGGCCCATTCTCCGGTGAAGCCGATACGACCGCTGAGGACCGCCACGATCGTCAAGAGGAGCAACGCAAATAGGAACAGCTGGACAACGCGCGCCTCGTTCATCTCGCCATTAGGCGGTTGCGATTGCGGTTGCCGTCACTCGCTGCAGGTGCTCGAGCAGCAGCTCCTCGACCCGCTCACTGCGGTCGACGAACGTCCAGTGGCCACTCTGCTCGAGCACGTGGACCTCGGCCGAGGGGAAGGCTTGGCGCTGGCGCTCGGCAAGGGCAGCGGACACGTAGGGATCGCGCTCGCCCCAGATCACGAGGGCGGGGCGGTCGAGTGGGCGCAGAGCCTCGACCAGGCGCGGCGCCTCGCCGGCCGGGTCATTGGCCGAGCGATAGAGCCGCAGGATCGCGCGGCGCGTCGCCCTGTCGAGGTCTTCGTACATCCGGTCGACGAGCGGCCCCGGCAGCCGCCGCGGCCCGGAGCGCCGCAGGCTCGCCCCCATGCCGGCGCGGGTCAGCGTCGCCATCGCCAGCTCGCCGGCGAGCGGCGTACGCCAGAGACGCGCCGTGCGGTGCCAGCGGTAATCGATCGGCACTCCGGTGCAGATCAGCGTCACGCTCGCCAGGCGCTCGGGGTTCTCGATCCCCCAGGCCAGGCCCCAGGGGCCGCCGAAATCGTGCAGAACCAGGTGGGCGCGGTCGACCCCCAGCTCGCGCAACGCGCGGTCGATGAAAGCGGCGTGGCCGTCGACGCTGTGTTCGAAGCCCTCCGGCTTGTCTGCTTTGCCAAAACCCGGCGCGTCCCAGGCAACCGCGCGGCCCAGCCGCCCGGCGGCGGCGAGGAGAGGCTCGAAATCGGCGCCCGAGCCGGGCACGCCGTGGAGGAAGACGACGGCCTCGCTCGACTCGGCGGCACCGGCTTCGAGCAGCGGCGTGGCGATCTCCTCGACACGCAGCTTCCGCCGGCGAATCAGGGTTCGCGGCGGGTGACCTGGCCAAGCGAACGCGTCACGACGACCGATTAGGACCCTGCGCACGATGCCAGGCCGAAGCAGGTGGGTGGGCCGCTCGAACATCGCCGATACCCGCGTGAATGCCGCGGTTACCTCCCCATCGACCTCCGCCGCCGCGAGGACCCGCTCGGTGTAGGAGTTGCGAAGGCGCCAGGACAACGGCCGCTTCCCCTCCACCACCGGCTGGGAGAGATCGCCGTCGATCGCCATCTGCCAGGCGTGATCGACAGCGCCCCTCGCAGCGCGGAAGTAACGGCGTCCAAGCCTGCGTCGCCCGTGCACCAGGCAGGCGCGCAGCGCCGCGGCCTCCATCGCCGCGACGGTCATGCCCTGTCCGTAGAGCGGGTTGAAGCTGCACACGGCGTCACCGAGCACGAGCAGGCCGTCGGGCAGCTGCATCCGGTCGTAGCGCCGCCGCAGGTTCGACGCGAAGCGATAGGTGACAACCTCGTCCAGCGGCTCTCCCTCGCGCAGCGCGGCCGCGACGTGGGGCGGCGCAACCGCATCGATGAACGCCGCGAACCCTTTCTCGTCGGAAGGCGGGCGATGCTTGCCGTAGCCGACGAGAGTCAGCAGCCAGCTGTCGTGCTCTTGGGCGAAGAGGGCGACTCCGCGCGGCGTCACCGGCTTGGTGCCGAGCAGGTTGAGCTTGTCGACCAGCGCCCCGGGCGGGAGTCGGTAGCTGCGGCTCGAATAGCCGAGGTCCACTTTCAGCTCTTCCTCCCGCGGCCTCCGATACCCGAGCCTTTCCAACCAGGCGGGCACGCGCGCCGAGCGGCCGGTGGCCGCCACGACCAAGTCAGCGGGCAGCGGCGCCTCGTCTCCTTCGCCCAAGACGACGCCCTCGATCCGCCTGCCGCCCTGGCCGGCGCGCAGACCGCCCGCCTCGCAGCGCTGGCGAATCCTGACGTTCTCGATCGCCTGAACACGGCGGCGCAGGTGGCCCTCGATGAAGGGGCGGCTGGCGCTGATCGTGGTCGTTCCGATCGCCACCCGAGCGGCCTGACGCCCACGAACGAAGAAGTTGACGTCGTGGGAGGGTGCCGCGGTCGCGGCCCCGTCGTCGATCAGCTCGTCGCGAAAGCCAGGGAAGAGCTCGTCCATCTCAGCCAACCCGCGCGGGATCAGGGCATGCCCGTGCCGGCCTTGAGGCACGGCACGACGCCCTTCGTCCCCCGTGGGCAACTCATCGCGCTCGCAGACGACAACCTCGCCGAACGCATCAGCCAGCACTCGAGCCGCCAGTAGTCCGCCGACGCTCGCGCCGATCACCACCGCCCTATCGCCGATCTTCCGCATGACGCCAACCTTCGCGAGCGGAGCAGCCGCCGTCATCGTGGAGGGTCCACAGTCTTTTCGCCAAGCGTCGAAATCGCCGCGTTCCCGTGGCAGACTGACCCTGCGGATGGAGGCGAGGAACGCCAGCGAGCGGATCGTGCCGCTGCTCGAGCGGGAGACGGAGCTGGTGCAACTGGAGGGCATCCTCGATATCGCCGAGCGTGGCCGCGGCGGAGTGGCCCTGGTTGAAGGGGCGGCCGGCCTCGGCAAGTCCTCGCTCCTCGCCCACGCCCGCCGCGCTGCCATCGCGCGCGGCTTCCTCGACCTCCACGCGACCGGCGACGAGCTCGAGCGCTCCTTCTCCTTCGGGGTGGTCCACCAGCTCTTCGCCGAGCCGGTGCGCCGCGAGGCCGAGCGCGACGACGATCTGGTCTCCGGCGCGGCTGAGCTGGCAATGCCCCTGCTCGACGGCGCCACGCCCCTTCCGAGCGACCGCGTTCCGGCCTTCCGGCTGCTGCACGGGCTGCACTGGCTGACCGCGGGGCTTGCCGAGCGCTCGCCGTTGCTCCTCTGCGTCGACGACGCCCACTGGGCGGATGCCTCCTCGCTGCGCTTCCTGCTCTATCTGGCGCGCAGGGTCGAGTCGCTGCCGGTCGCGATTCTGGTCGCTATCAGGTCCGGCGAGCCATTGGAGCCTGCGGCGGAGGAAGCGCTCACCCGACTGAGTGGCCTCCCCGGCGCGGCGTCGGTCTCTCCCGGGTCGCTCGGCGAGGGTTCTGTGACACGCCTGGTCAACGAGCAGCTTCCGGGCGCCGATCCGGGCCTCGGCGCGGTCTTCCGCGAGGCGACCGGCGGCAACCCGTTCCTCCTGCTGGAGCTGCTGGCGGCTGCGCGCGCCGACGGCGCGATCGAGCCCGGTGAGGTGGGCCGACTCCACTCCGAGTCGATCCGCAGCTCGATCGTCGTACGCCTGCGAGGTATCGGCCCCGATGCCGCGCGACTGGCGTCCGCGGTCGCGGTCCTTGGCCCCGCCGGCTCAGCCCACCTGGTGCGCAAGCTGTCACAGCTCGACGCCGACTCGGCCGCGGCGGCCGCCGACGCCCTGGTCGCCGCGCAGATCCTCGCGCCGGGAGAACCGCATTCCTTCGCCCACCCGATCGTGCGCGAGGTCGTCTACGCGGACCTTCCCGAGGCGAGCCGGCGTCGCGAACACGCGCTCGCGGCGAGCCTGCTGCGGGACGAGGGAGGGTCGGCAACCGAGATCGCCTCGCACGTGCTGCGCGGCGAGCGGATCGAGGAGAAATGGGTCGCCGGCGTGCTGCGCGAGGCCGCCGAGGACGCGCTCCAGCGCGACGACGGGGCGACGGCGGCCCGGATCATGCGGCGGGCGCTGGAGGAGAGCGACGACCGGGACGATCCCGACCTGTTGCTCGTACTCGCGAGGGCGGAGCTCGTCGCCCGCGAGCCGACGGCAACCGGGCGGCTGGAAACGGCGAGGGCCGCGGCGCGCGAGCCGGTGCAACAGGCCAGGGCCGCAGCGGCCCTGGCCCACGCTCGCATGCTGCTCGGCGACTCGCCGCGCACCTTCGAGGCGATCCGTGACGCGCTCGAGCGGATCCCGCCGGGAACCGGGGGCGAGGCCGAGGCCGAACTGTTCGTCTGGGCGCTGTTCACCGGCCGCCTGGTCTCCACCCTTGTCGATGAGACCACGGCGATGCTCTCGGTTCCGCGCCTGTCATCGGCCGGGAATAATCCACCTGCCGCCGAGGTGGCGAGACGCGGCCTCAGCGCGTTCGATTCGGTCTTTCGGGGCGACCTCGACGCGGCCACCGCCGACTTCGAGTGGGCGCTGGCTAACGCCGGCGAGCAGTTGGGGCACTTGCCGATCACGGCCCGCTCGATGCTGGGAGCGTGCGCGTGGCGGCTCGGCCGCTACGACACCGCGCAGGCGATCCTCGACCCGGCCCTCGCAGAGTCGACCCGGCGCGGCGACCTGTTTGAGATCGGCAGCTGCCTGGAGGGACGGATCGGCCTCGCCTGGGCGCGCGGCGACGTCAACGCCTGCCTCGCCGACGTCGAGACGATGACCGGTCTCGACGACGAAGGCTGGGAGACGGCGACCTCGGCGATGTATCCCCTGGCAGCCGAGATGCTGCTCGAACGCGAAGAACCGAAAGCGGCGCAGGCGATGATGGCGACCGTCGAGAGGATCGAGCGACGGCTGCCCGGATCGCTGGGGTGGTTCTGGGTTCCTTACGGCCGCGCCTTCCTGGCGATGCGCCACGGCGAGTGGAACACCGCGCTCGAGCAGGCGCTCACCGCAGGCAAGAGGCTGCTCGAGCTGCAGATCCCCAGCCCGGACTACTTCCCCTGGCGCTCGATCGCCGCGCGGGCGGCGGGGCGGCTCGAGGACCATGACCGCGCGCGGTCACTCGCCGAGGAGGAGCTCGACCTGGCCCGTGCGGCAGGATCGCCGAAGGCGACCGGGATCGCACTGGCCACCCTGGGCTCGCTGCGTGGCGGCGAGGAGGGCGTCGCGCTCCTGAGCGAGGCAGTCGAGCTGCTCGACGACACCGAGGCCGAGCTTGCGCCGACGCGCGCCCGGCTCGAGCTCGGCATGGCGCTGCGGCGCGCCCGCCGCCCCCGCGACGCGCGAAAACCGCTTGAAGAGGCGTTGGACTCCGCACGCCGCCTCGGCTCAGTACATGTCACGGAGCGTGCGCTGGGCGAGTTGCACGCGGCGGGTGGACGGCCGCGCCGGCTTGCCCTCAGCGGCGTCGAGTCACTCACGCCGGGTCAGCTCCGCGTCGCGAGGATGGCGGCCGAGGGCATGTCGAACCGCGAGATCGCCGAGGCGCTTTTCGTCACCCGGCGGACCGTCGAGACCCATCTCACCCAGGCTTACGGCAAGCTGGAGATCGGCTCGCGCGAGGAGCTGCCGGAGGCACTGGGACGCGTCGGCTGACTCACTCCGGCGCGGGCTTCTTGCCGCTCGCCGGGGGCACGTCGGGGCCACCGACCGCGGACGGAGCGAGCGCGGGGTCGCCCGGCGGAGAGGCTTTCTGCGTTGGTGGGGCGGCTTTCTGCTCTGGGGGCGGGGGCTTCCGCGGCGGCGGGCTCGCAGGCTTCGCGGCGCTCTTGCCCCCTCCCCGGCCCGCGGCCCCTCCGGGGCCCGGCGACGCCTGGGCCTGCGGCGCTTTGTGCGTGGCGGCGGTCTCCTGGCCATGCCTGGAGGCGGGCGGCAGGCCGTCGGGCATGCCGCGGTGGCGGCCGTGACCGCGCGGGAGCTCGATATCGCTCCCCTCACCCCGCGAGGCCTCGGGCGCGCCCGGCGAGCCGGCGACGGTCACGTCGCGGCCGGGGGCGCCA
>DASTVL010000041.1:0-2105 GCA_035759115.1 Solirubrobacterales bacterium
GGATCACGAAGCCCGGCGCGACACGGTGGAAACCGAGGCCGTCGTAGAAGCCTTCTTCGGCGAGGAAGACGAAGGAGTTGACCGTCTTCGGCGCCCGCTGCGCGTCGAGGGCGATCTCGAAGTCGCCGCAGCTGGTCTCGATGACCGCGGTCAGCGCTTCGCCCTGCTTCACCGTCTGCTTCGGCTTGCCGTAGCTGACCTGCTTCGGTTTCGGCGCCTCGACCTGATTGCAGCCGGGGGCGCTCGCCGTCGTCGCCGAGTCGTCATCCCCGCCGCCGCGTGAGATCAGGATCGCGGCGACGACGCCGGCCGCAATCAGGGCGAAGACGGCGAGCGCAATCCACTTGGTCCTGTCCGCGGCGCCCTCCACAGGCGCGAGATCCTAGATGATCGGGCGATGCCGTCGCCTTCGCTCACCGCGCTCGCCGCCGCGGTGCTGCACGTGCCGGAGCCGCCGGAGCGGGTGCTGGAGGTCGGTTGCGGTGAGGGCGACGGCGCGCTCTTCCTCGCCCGCGAGTACCCCGGCGCCCGCATCCGCGGCGTCGATGCCTCGGCGGAGGCGGTCGCCGCCGCCGTCGGCCGCGTCGGCCTCGACCCCGAGGGCAGGGTCGCTTTCAAGCACAGCCGCAGGCGCTCCCTCCCCTACCCCGACTCCTTCTTCGACCTCGTCGCCCAGTCCGGCGGCCGGCTGCGCCCGGGCGAGCTGGCGCGGACGCTGCACAGCGGCGGACACCTGATCCTGGTCGGCGAGTGGCGCCGGCTCGACTGGCGCCTCGGCAAGCGCGGCTTCGTCGCCGGCCGGCACGGCGAGGCGGCGGGCGAGCGCTTCCACGTCTACCGCCTCGACACCGGCGACGGCCCGGCGGAATAGGCTGCCGCTCGCGATGGGAGCCGAAGCGATGCCGCTGGCGCTGCTGGTCAACCCGGCCTCGGCCCACGGGGGGGCTCTGAAGCTGCTGCCGCGGCTGGAGCAGGCGCTGGACGAGCGGCGGATCTCCTTCCGGGTCGAGCGCACGCGGGGGCTCGAGCATGGGGTCGAGCGGGCGCTGCGCGCGGCGGAAGCGGGCGAGGTCCCGGTCGTGGTCAGCGGCGACGGGCTGATCGGCGCCGTCGGCGGCGCCCTGGCCGGCTCGGAGACGCCGCTGGGCATCGTCCCCGGCGGGCGCGGCAACGACCTCGCCCGGGTCCTCGGCATCTCGGCCGCGCCCGGCGCAGCCGCGGCGACGCTCGCCGCCGGTCGGACGCGGCGGATCGACGTCGGCGAGGTCAACGGCAAGCCCTTCCTCGGCATCGTCAGCGTCGGCTTCGACTCCGAAGCGAACCGGCTCGCCAACGAGACCAAATGGCTGCGCGGCAACCTCGTCTACGCCTACGCCGGCGTGCGCACGCTGCTCGGCTGGAAGCCGGCCCGGTTCACGCTCGCGATCGGCGAGAAGCGCAAGCGGCTGAGCGGCTACTCGGTCTCGGTCGCCAACAGCAAGGCCTTCGGCGGCGGCATGTTCATCGCCCCGGACGCCGACCTGGCCGACGGCGAATTCGACGTGGTCGCGGTCGGCGAGGTGGGCAAGCTGCGCTTCCTGAGTAACCTGCCGAAGGTGTTCAAGGGCACCCACGTGGACGAGGACGAGGTGCGCGTCTGCCGCGCCGCGCGGCTCGAGCTGAGCGCCAGCCGTCCCTTCCCCGTCTACGCCGACGGCGAGCACCTGACCGACCTGCCGGCCAAGCTGCGCGTGCTGCCGCGGGCGCTGAGCGTGATCGTCCCGCCGCGGGCCGGGGAGTGAGCGAGAGCCGCGGCGGAGCGCTCTTCGGGGCCAAGCGCCTCGCCGCGCGCGCCGTCGGCGCGGAGGGTCACCGCGTAGTAGCCGGAGCGCCACTCCCGCGGGATCCGGAAGGCAAAGCCGTCCGGCCAGCCGCAGCCCCGGGCGAAGGCCTCGTCCGGTGTCGGGTGGAGCGACCCCGGGAGGCCGCTCCGCGTCCACACCACGTCGCGCCGTGCGCCGACCCGCGCGATCTCGATCGAGTACCGGGACGCCGAGGTGGAGACGTGGAACCGCACCTCCTCGCCCGGCCGGTAGCTCAGCCGATCCGTGTAGCCCCAGAGGCCC
>DASTVL010000042.1:0-5102 GCA_035759115.1 Solirubrobacterales bacterium
AGCGCCGAGCGCGGCGAGGAGTTCCTGATCGGGCTGCTCGACACCGACGACGGCGCCCGCCGCCTCGGCGAGCTCGGGATCGGCACCAACTACGCGATCGACCGCGGCACCCGCGAGGTCCTGCTCGACGAGAAGCTCGGCGGCACCGTCCACATGGCGGTAGGCAAGAGCTATCCCGAGTCCGGCGGCGAAAACGAGTCCGCCGTCCACACCGACCTCGTCTGCGACCTGCGCCTCGGCGGCAAGCTCGAAGTCGACGGCGAGGTGATGCAGGAAGACGGCAGGTTCGTCGTCTGAGCGCCTACTGGCTGGGCAGCGGGGAGCCGGCCAGGAGGAAGAACCAGGCGACGAAGACGAAGCCGGCGAGTAGGACCGAGCCCATCATCACGGCCTCGACCACGGTGGTCGTGCCCGCCCCGCCCGTGTCGCGCATGCTTTTGAGCCAGCTGGGGCGCATCGGGGCGAGGCGGTTGGTGCCGGTGACGCGCATGTAGAGGGCGTTGAGGCGGCCGATCAGCCAGGCGTCGAGGACGATCGTGACCAGGATCCCGATCCCGACCAGGGCGTAGGGCCCGGCCGCCGGGAACTGGGTGTCGGCGATTTTCGAGGCGATGAAGATCCAGCCGACGGGTATCGCCGTCCACAGCGCCAGGGCGGCGAGCAGCATCACTACGAATATGGAGCTCGCGGCCAATCCCCGCACGCTCATAGAATGGCAAACGATGTCCGGGCACTCGAAGTGGTCTTCGATCAAACACAAGAAGGGCGCGGCCGACGCAAAACGCGGCAAGCTCTTCACCAAGCTGGCGCGGGCGATCACGGTCGCCGCGCGTGACGGCGGCCCCGACCCCGAGGGCAACGCGGCGCTGGCGACGGCGATCCAGAAGGCGCGCGACGCCTCGATGCCGAAGGACAACATCCAGCGCGCGGTCGACCGCGGCTCGGGCGTCGGCAGCGACGCGGCGGCGATCGAAACGATCGTCTTCGAGGGCTACGGCCCCGGCGGCGCCGCGATCCTGGTCGAGGCGCTGACCGACAACCGCAACCGGACCAGCGCCGAGGTCCGCCATGCCTTCAGCAAGCACAACGGCAGCCTCGGCGAGCCGGGCTCGGTCGCCTGGATCTTCGAGAAACGCGGCGTCGTCGCGGTCGACGGCGCCCGCTACGGCGAGGACGACGTGATCGCGGCGATCGACGCCGGCGCCGAAGACGTGAGCGAGGACGGCGACCTGCTGCGCGTGCTCTGCGAGCCCTCGGACCTGAGCGCCGTGCGCGCGGCGCTCGAGGCCGGCGGGGTCGAGATCCGCTCCGCGGAGATCGCGATGGAGCCGAAGAGCACGGTCGAGGTCAAGGGCAACGAGGCCAAGTCGCTGCTCGGGCTGATCGAAGACCTCGAAGAGGACGACGACGTCAACGAGGTTCACGCGAACTTCGACATCCCCGACGAGGTCCTGCAGGAGCTCGTGGCCTAGTCCCGCCTACTCAGGGAAGGCATCCGACAGACCGCCGAGAATCAATCCCCATGCAAGTCGTGATGGGGATCGACCCCGGCTCCGCCAACCTCGGGTTCGGCATCGTCCGGGTCGAGGGCAATCGCATGGTCGCGCTCGACGGCGGCGTCGTCGAGACCGCCGCCGGGGCGCCGATGGAGCGCCGGCTCGAGCAGATCCACAGCGAGCTGAGCGGGCTGCTCGCCTGGCACGAGCCGGCCGCGCTGGCGCTGGAGGAGGTCTTCTTCGGCAAGAACGTGCAGACGGCGATGACCGTCGGCCGCGCCAGCGGCGTCGCGATGCTGGCCGCCGCGCAGTCCGGGGTCGAGTGCTTCACCTACACGCCGCAGGCGATCAAGATGGCCGTCTGCGGCAGCGGCGCCGCCGGCAAGAAGCAGGTGCAGCGCATGGTCGGCACCCTGCTCGGCCTGCCCGAGCCGCCGAGCCCCGACCACGCCGCCGACGCGCTCGCGGTGGCGATCTGCCACGGCGGCGGCGCCGGCCACCGCAGCGCCGCGGCGCTCGCCACCGGAGCGGCGCGATGATCGCGGCCGTGCGCGGTGAGGTGATGGTCAGGCGTCCGGACCACGTCGTGATCGAGGCCGGCGGCGTCGGTTACAAGCTCGTCGTCTCGGCCGAGACCTTGAAGGCCGTGCCCGCGACCGGCCGCGAGGCCTTCCTGCAGGCCGAGCTGGTCGCGCGCGAGGACTCGCTCTCGCTGTTCGGCTTCGCCTCCGAGGAGGAGCGCGACCTCTTCCTGCAGCTGGTCTCGGTCAGCGGCGTCGGCCCGAAAGTGGCGGTCTCGGTGCTCTCCGGCGGGCCGGCGCGGGAGCTGCTGCGCGCGATCGCGGCGGGCGACGCCAAGCGCTTCCAGGCGGCCCCCGGGATCGGCAAGCGGACCGCCGAGCGGATCATCGTCGAGCTGCGCGAGAAGGTCAGCGGCGCGCTCGAGGACGAGGCCCTGCTCGGCGGCGAAGGGGACGGCGACCCGCGCGCCCTCGCCCGCGACGGCCTGGTCAACCTCGGCTACCAGCCACTGGAGGCCGAGCGGCTGCTCGAAGGGCTCGACGGCGGCGACGCCGAGGAGCTCCTGGCCGGCGCCCTGCGCAAGGCCGGCGGCGGGAGGAAGGCGGCGTGAGCGAGAAACGCATCCGCACTCCGGGCATCGACGACGAGCCGGTGCCGGTCGACGCCGAGATTCGGGTCCACGACGCCAGCGCCGACATTCCCGACGAAGACCTCGACAAGTCGCTGCGTCCGCCGACGCTGAGCGACTTCGTCAACCAGGCGCAGGTGACCGAGCAGCTCTCGATCTTCATCGAGGCGGCGCGGCGGCGCGGCGAGCCGCTCGACCATGTCCTGCTTGCCGGCCCGCCGGGGCTGGGCAAGACCTCGCTCGCACACATCGTCGCCGCGGAGATGGAGGTGCCGCTGGTGCAGACCGCGGGGCCGGCGCTGGAGCGCAAGGCCGACGTCGCTTCGTTCCTCACCGCGCTCGAGCCCGGCAGCGTCTTCTTCGTCGACGAGATCCACCGCCTCGGACGCGCGGTCGAGGAGACGCTCTACCCGGCGATGGAGGACGGCGAGCTGCCGGTCGTGCTCGGCCAGGGCGCCGGCGCCCGCACCGTCACCCTGCCGCTGCCGCCGTTCACGCTGATCGGCGCGACGACCCGGTCCGGCCTGCTGACGACGCCGCTGCGCGACCGCTTCGGCGTCAGCCACCGGCTCGAGCACTACAGCGCCGAGCACCTTGCCGAGATCGTCGAGCGCTCCGCCGGCATCCTCGAGATCGAGATCGACGCCGAGGGGGCGGAGACGATCGCCTCGCGCTCGCGCGGCACCCCCCGCGTGGCCAACCGGCTGCTCAAGCGGGTGCGCGACTTCGCCCAGGTCAAGGGCAGCGGCAGGATCGACGCCGGGGTCGCGGCGGCGGGCCTGGAGATGCTCGAGGTCGACGCCGGCGGGCTCGACCGCAGCGACCGCAGCCTGCTCGACACGATCGCGGCCAAGTTCGGCGGCGGCCCGGTCGGGCTTTCGACCCTGGCCGTGGCGATCGGCGAGGAGCAGGACACGATCGAGGACGTGCTCGAGCCGTATCTGCTCCAGGAGGGCTTGCTGAAGCGGACTCCGCGCGGTCGCGTGCTGACCGGGCGGGCCTACGAGCACCTCGGGTTGCCGGTGCCCAAAGAGGCGCACAGTCTGTTCTGAACACAGTCTCAGTAACCTGAGCGGGGGATGCCTTTCTTCATCTGCCCTAACTGCGGGAACAGGGAGCTGAGCGCCGACCGCACGGCCGGTTTCAGCGCGCGCCCGAAGGGCTGCTCGAAGTGCGGCTTCGGCTTCGTCTTCGAGCTGCTCGACGACTATTATCCGGCGCCCAACGCGGCCTTCTTCGTCTGCGATCAGCAGGCCCGCGTGATCGACGCCGGCCGCGGCAGCTTCGAGCTCACCGGCCTCACCGACGAGGACGTGATCGGCCGCCCGGTGAAAGACGTGCTCGGGCTCGAATGGCAGCAGACAGGCGACAACAACAACGGCGACCCGATCGAAACCTCGCTGGAGTGGGGCGTGCGCTCGCTGGGCAAGAAGGTCTCGGTCAACGCCGAGGGCGACCTCCCTGCCGAGGCCGTCGCCGACGTCTTCCCGGCCTACGACGACGACGGCGGCCTGCTGATCGTCCTCACCCCGGAGAGCTGAGCGGATGAAACGACGCCGTCTCAACATCTTCGTGCTGATCTTCGTCCTCGGCATGATCGCCGTCTCCGGCCTGGTTGTGGCGAACAAGTCGACCAAACTCGGCCTCGATCTCAAAGGCGGAGTCGAACTGATCTACCAGGGGACGCCGACCGGCGAGGCGGAAGAGGTCAGCGGCGAAGACATCGAGCGGTCGATCGAAATCATCCGCGAGCGGATCGACAAGCTCGGCGTCGCCGAGCCCGAGGTCTCGAGGCTGGGCGAGTCGGAGATCGCCGTCGCGCTGCCCGACGTGACCAACGCCGAGCGGGCGATCGACCAGGTCGGCACGACCGCGCAGCTGCACTTCTACGACTGGGAACCGAATTTGATCGGGCGCGAGAAGATCATCGGCGGCAACCCCGGCCGCGAAGCGCCCGCGGCTGTGATCGAAGAAGCAAACGAAGAATGGAAAGCGGCCGGCCGCAGCCCCAACAAACAGCTAAACCAGCAGCTGATCTTCTCGGGCGCCTACCCGACCGCCTACGCGGCGGCGCAGCTGGCCGGCGAACAGAAACCGGAACCGGATTGCACCGACTGCTCGACCTCGCGCACGCGCTACTACCTGTTCTCGAAAGGGCCCGAGCACAGGCTGATCACCGGGCCTGAGTTCGCCAAAAAGGACCTTTACATCAGCGCGACCGGCGAACGCCGCAGCAAAGGCGGCGAGGTGCTCACCGTGCCGCCGGGCACGGTGGTCGTCTCGGAGCAGCCCTCGGACGCGAGCGGCAAGACGCTCACCGACGCCGAGCCGGGCTGGTACGCGCTGCACGACAAACCGGCGCTCTCGGGCACCGATATCACCGACCCGAAGCAGGAATTCGACGAACTGCAGCAGCCCAACGTCACCTTCAACTTCACCGACGAGGGCCAGCAGGC
>DASTVL010000043.1:0-4816 GCA_035759115.1 Solirubrobacterales bacterium
CCACGACCTTGCCGCTGAGTGAGCGTCGCTGCTTCGCCATGCCGGTCCTCCTCTTCCGGGGCCGCTAGGCCGCCGGCTTGTAGACGGTGACCACGGCGGCGCCGCCGAGGCCGATGTTGTGCTGCAGCGCGGTCTTGGCGCCGTCGACCTGTCGCTTGTCGGCTTCGCCGCGCAGCTGCCAGGTCAGCTCCGAGCACTGCGCCAGCCCGGTCGCGCCGAGCGGGTGACCCTTGGAGATCAGCCCGCCGGAGGGGTTGACGACGACCTTGCCGCCGTAGGTGGTCGCTTCCTCCTCGACCAGCTTGTGCCCCTCCCCCTCCGCCGCGAACCCGAGCGCTTCGTAGGTGATCAGCTCGTTGGCGCTGAAGCAGTCGTGCAGCTCGCAGACGTCGACCTGCTCGGCGGCGACGCCGGCCTCGGCGTAGGCCTCGTCGGCGGCCTGCTTCGACATGTCGGAGCCGACGATCGTCATGCAGTTGGCGTCCTCGGCGAAGGTCGAGCCGAGGTCGGTCACCATCGACTGGCCGGCGATCTCGATCGCCTGGTCGCCGAGGCCGTGCTCTTCGACGTAGCGCTCGGAGGCGACGATCGCGCAGGCCGAGCCGTCGGAGGTCGGCGAGCACTGCAGCTTGGTCAGCGGCTCGTGGATCATCTTCGCCGCCTTGATGTCCTCGAGCGAGTACTCGTCCTGAAACTGGGCGTAAGGATTGTTGATCGAGTGCTTGTGGTTCTTCCAGCCGATCCAGGCGTAGTGGTCGGGGGTCGAGCCGTACTTGTCCATGTGGTCGCGGCCGGCGTTGCCGAACATCTGCGGCGCCGGCGGCGACTGCTCGGGGTCGCGGATCTCGAACATCCGCATCGCGTGCTTGTCGAGCGCGTTGGTGCGGTCGGTGTACTTGACGCCGAGCGAGCCCGGCTCCATCTTCTCGAAGCCGATCGCCATCGCGCACTCGACCAGGCCGCCCTTGACCGCCTGGCGGGCGAGGAACAGCGCCGAGGAGCCAGTCGAGCAGTTGTTGTTGACGTTGACCACGGGGATCCCGGTCAGGCCGAGCTGGTAGAGCGCCCGCTGGCCGTAGGTCGAGTCGCCATAGCAGTAGCCGGCGAAGGCCTGCTCGACGTCCTCGTAGGGGATGCCGGCGTCAGCGAGCGCCTTCTCCCCCGCCTCCTTGGCCCAGTCGGGGTAGTCGCCCTCCTTCGTGCCCGGCTTCTCGAACTTGGTCATCCCGACCCCGATCACGTACGTGCGGTTGCTCAAAGTCTCTCCCTAGGTCAGCCGCGGGCGCGCGCGGCGAATTGGCTGGCTGGCCAAGAAATCTACCGGGCCGCGCCGGCTCGCGCGAGCGGAGCCCCCGCTTGCCGGGGTCCAGAGCCGCCGGCCGAGTAGCCTGGAGGGTTGTGATCCTGGCTGAGTTGAGCACCGATCCGGCCGCGGGGGTCGGCATCTTCGCCGCGCTCGCGGCCGGGGTCGTCTCCTTCCTCTCCCCCTGCGTGCTGCCGCTCGTCCCCGGCTACCTCTCCGCGGTCAGCGGCGTCTCCGCGGCCGACCTCGACAGCGCCGGGTGGCGTCGCGTGCTGGGGCCGAGCCTGCTCTTCGTCGCCAGCTTCTCCGCGATCTTCATCGTCCTCGGGCTGACCGCGACCGGCCTCGGCGCGTCCCTGCAGGACCACAAGCAGCTGCTGACCAAGATCTCGGCGGCGCTGATCGTGACGATGGGCGTGCTCTTCGTCGCCTCACTCTTCGTCGCCCGGCTGAACCGCGAGTGGCACGTCGACGCCCTGCTCGAACGGGCGGGCAGGGGCGGCCCGATCGTCGCCGGTGCTGCCTTCGCGATCGCCTGGACCCCCTGTATCGGCCCAACCCTCGGCGCGATCCTCTCTGCCGCCGCGCTCACCGGCTCCGCCGGCCGTGGCGCCTTCCTGCTCGCCGTCTACTCCGCCGGCCTGGCGATCCCCTTCCTGCTCACGGCCGTCGCCTTCTCGCGCATGACCACCGCCTTCGCCGTCGTCAAGCGCCACTACGCCGCGATAGTCGCCACCGGCGGCGCGATCCTGATCGTGATGGGCGTCCTGATCTGGACCGGCGAGCTGACCCAGCTCAACATCGAGGCCGAACGCCTCGTCAACGAACTCGGCCTCGACTTCCTGAACGGCGTCTGAGGCATTCTGTCTGACGCCATAAATACGCCGTGGACACAACAAGGCCCCGGCCGCATGGCTCAGAAAGAGCTAGAGGCAGACCTGGGCTGCAATGAAAGCTTCTGTCGTAGAAGCTGCTAAGATGCAATACTGAAGAAGGATGGTCGCGGGATCACCGCCTGCTGCCCTAACCGGCAGCACCCGCTGAGATACGCGGCATAGGCGGCCCGGTCCATCCTTCTCATGTTGCGCAGGGACTCCGGGAAAGGGGCAGCGACCCGTGCTGTATCGCGTCTACGTAGACGAGGCAGGTGACCTCGGCTTCTCCCCAAGGGCCTCCCGCCATCTCGTCCTTTCGGCAGTCGTCGTCGCCGATGCCGAAGACGCCGCGCTGCGATCGGACCTGCTCCGCCTCCGTCTCCGGCTCGGCCGACGATCCTCTCATGCATTGCATTTCGTGCGACTGGATCACTCCAAGCGCCTCAAGGCTGCTCAGGACATGGCTGCCTCGCACATAGGGGCGATAGTCAGCGTCGCGCTACGGAAGGATTCGATCGACCTTTCGGGCCTCGTCGTTCCTCGCGGTGCCAGGCCGGTCATGGCGTATCTCTGGGCGCTTCGCGTCCTGCTCGAACGGTTGTCATCCTGCTTCCTCGAGGTCCGGCAGAGTCGTGCCATCGTCACGCTCAGTCAGCTAAAGGGGTTCAAGGCCCAGCTATTGCGGAACTACCGCGCTGCGCTCGAAGCAAGCGGTGCGTCGGGCATCAACTGGACAGTGTTCGATGGACACCCGTTTCGCATCGAGCAGCCCACAAAGATCGAACTCCTGCAGTGCGCCGACATAACGGCCTCCGCCCTGTTCCGCGCCGTCGAGCCAGATCCATTCGGGAACGTTGAGCGCCGCTATTTCGAAGAACTTGGGCCGAAGCTTCGTGGGCCAGTTGACCTGCCGGTCAAGCGGGATCTCGTGGCGTCCTCGTAAGCGCGCTTCAGGTCTGCTTCGGGGCGACGGTCTCGACCAGGTCGCGGCCTACCGCCTCGGTCTCTTCGAGGCCGGCGTCGTCGAGCTCCTGCGAGCAGACGATGCGGAAGCGGCCGGTGCCGATCGCGGAGTCGGGAACGACCGGCAGGCCGCGGATCTCCTCCCAGCCCAGCCGTTCGACCTCGAACGGGTTCATCCGCACCTCCGCCGCCGGAAACGGGCAGTTGCGGTTGTGCTGATCGATCGCCTTGGAGATCGCCTCCAGGTTCTTCGCCTCGGGAGAAGCCATCGGGTCCTCAGTTTAGGAGGCGATCCAGGCCGAGCACGGTTGCCAAGGCATCCTCGATCTCCGCAAGCGTCTCGGTGTCCGCCCGCCCGAGTGGGCGCAGAAGCCGCTTGCGAGCGATCGCGCGCACCGCCCGCGGGATCGCGACGCTCTCAACGTCGATTCCTGCGCCGGGTGGAATCTTGGGGCGCAGCAAGGATCCCGTCCGGAAGCTCGAGAGCGGCACCACGGCAATCAGGTCTTCGTCGCTGCCGGTCAGCAGCTTGTCGACGGAGATGACGACCACGGGGCGGTTCTTCCCGGGCTCCCCGGGACGGGATGCGCCCAGCGAAGCCAGCCAGATCTCGCCCCGCTGCGGCTCAGTCGATGCCATCGCCGAGTACCGCCTCCCACTCTCGTTCCTCAGCTTTCACGTCAGGGTTGCCGGCATCGGTGCGGCTTGCCTCGCGCTCGGAGCGCAGGGCGTCGGTCTGCTCGATGCGGCGCGCCAACTCCGTCAGCAGGGATGAGAGGGAGACGCCACGACGGCGAGCGCGAGCCGCGAGCAGATCGCGGGTCTCGCGCGGCACGCGGATAGTGGCGGTTGCGGCCATGTCGCCAAATTATAGCGCCACATAAAGCGCTATTGAGTCAGGGTCAGGCCACGAGCGTGCCGTCCCGCGACGCTCCTACCATCGAAACGTGGCCGTACAGCGGACGATCGCGCATCTGGACATGGACGCGTTCTATGCGTCGGTTGAGCTGCGGCGGCGGCCTGAGCTGAAGGGGAAGCCGGTGGTGGTCTGTGGGTCGGGGCCGCGTGCCGTTGTGACCACGGCGAGCTATGAGGCGCGCAGGCTGGCCGGGATCCACTCGGCGATGCCGGCGGCGGTGGCGCGGCGGCGGCTGCCGGACGCGGTCTACCTGAAGCCGGACTTCCCCGCCTATCGGGAGGCCTCGGCGCGGGTGATGGAGATCCTCCGCGCCAACGTCGAGACGGTCGAAGTGGTCGGCCTCGACGAGGCCTATCTCGAGCTCAGCGACCTCTTCTCGCCGAAGGCGACGATGCGGCGGATCGCGACCGAGATCCGCGAGGGCCTCGGACTCACCTGCTCGGTCGGGATCTCCGAGAACCGGCTGCTGGCGAAGATCGTCAGCGAGCTCGGCAAGCCCGCCGGCCTCGTCGTGCTCTCGCGGGCCGAGGCGCTGGAGCGCTTCGCGGGCGAGCCACCGGGCCTCGTCCCCGGGATCGGCCCCAAGACCGTGATCAAGCTGGAGCGGATGGGCATCGCCACCCTGGCCGACCTGCGCGGGCACGACCCGGCGGCGCTGGAGCGGGCCTTCGGGCCGCGGATGGGCGCCTGGCTGCCGGCGCGAGCGCGCTTCGAAGACGCGACCCCGATCGCGGTCGAACGCGAGACCAAGTCGCA
>DASTVL010000044.1:0-3212 GCA_035759115.1 Solirubrobacterales bacterium
CCAGCGGCGCGAGAGCTCGGCGCCGACCTCGAAGCCGACGTTGTGGCGGCTGCCGGCGTGCTCGCGGCCGGGGTTGCCCAGGCCGACGATGAGAAACAGGGCTACTCCCCGGAGTCGCCGGAGTCGCCCTCGGCCTCGCCGCCGTCCTCGGCGGGGGCCTCGCCCTCCTCGCCGACGAGCTCGGTCTCCTCCTCGACGTCGGGCTCGGGCTCTTCCTCTACCCGCGGCGGCGAGAGCGTCGCGATCGTGATCTCGTCGAGATCGTCGGCGACGAAGGTCACGCCCTCGGGCGCGGTCAGGGTCGAGAGCTGCACGGTGTCGTTGATCTCCATCGCCGAGACGTCGGCGACGAGCCGCTCGGGGATCTCGGTCGGCAGCGCTTCGACCGTGATCTCGCGGGTGACGTGCTCGAGCACGCCGCCCTCTTTGACGCCGGGCGCGACCTCGACGCCCTCGAGCTCGATCGCGACCTCGGCCTGGATCGCCTCGTCGAGCTTCACTTCCTGCAGATCGATGTGCTGCAGCACGCCCTTGACCGGATGCCGCTGTTCCTCCTTGACCACGACCGGCACCGCTTTGCCGCCCTCGATCTCGAGGTCGAAGAGGGCCTGGCCGCCGCCCAGCACGGTGCGCACGTCGCGCTCGACCGCCTGAAACGGGCGCGCCTCCTCGCCGCCGGCGTAGACGACGCCGGGCACGAGTTTCTCGCCGCGCAGGCGGCGGGCGCTGCGCGAGCCGAAATCGGTGCGCGGCGCGGCCTTGAGCTTTTCGCGGGTCCGGGCCATCGGATGCGGGAGGATACTGAGAACGTGACCGACGACGCCAACAGGATCCCGAAGGGGCGTTTCCGCCGCTCCGCCAAGCTGGGCTCGATCGTGGGCGTGCAGGGCGCGCGCTACGCCGGCACCAAGGCGACCAACGTCGCCCGCTCCGACGAGGGCGGCAAGGAGAAGCTCGAGCAGCGCCACCTGGAGACGGCGATCAAGATGGTCGGCGCGCTCGGCCAGATGAAGGGCGCGGCGATGAAGCTGGGCCAGTTCGCCTCCTTCATCGACACCGAGTTCATCCCCGACGAGTACCGCGAGATCTACCAGGAGCAGCTCGCCAAGCTGCGCACCTCGGCGCCGCCGATGCCCTGGGAGAAGGCCGAGAAGGTGCTGCTCGAGGAGTACGACGGCGAGCCCGTGTCCGAGCTCTTCGCCTCCTTCGAGCAGGAGGCCTTCGCCGCCGCCTCGATCGGCCAGGTGCACCGGGCCGAGCTGCTCGACGGCCGCCGCGTCGCGGTCAAGGTCCAGTATCCGGGGATCGCCGAGGCGCTCGACGCCGACCTGCGCAACGCCGGCACGATCGTCCGCCTCGCCCGCGCCCTCGCCCCGGGACTCGACGCGAAGGCGATCGCACACGAGATCCGCGAGCGCGTGATGGAGGAGCTCGACTACGAGTACGAGGCGCAGAACCAGCGCTCCTTCGCCCGCGCCTACCGCGACCACCCCTTCGTCTACGTGCCGGAAGTGGTGACGCGGCTCTCGCGCCGCCGCGTGCTCGTCACCGAGTTCGTCGAGGGGATGGACTTCGAGCAGATCAAGCAGCTGCCGCACGAGGAGCGCAGCCGGTTCGGCGAGATCGTCTTCCGCGGCAACCTCGGCTCGATGTTCAACCTGCAGCACTTCAACGCCGACCCCCACCCCGGCAACTACCTGCTGATGGAGGACGGGCGCGTCGCCTTCCTCGACTTCGGCATGACCAAGAAGCTCGACCGCGAGCAGATCGTGCTCGAGCAGCGCGCCTTCGACGCCGCCTCGCGCGACGACCCGGAAGGCTTCCGCGAGGCGCTGCACGAGCTCGGCTTCATCAAGAACCCCTCGAAGCTCGACGCCGAGCGGCTGCTCGAGCACATGGGCGCGGTCGGCGGCTGGTACATCGAGGACCGCGAGATCGAGATCACGCCGAAACGGGTGATGAAGATCATCGAGTCGACCAACGACCCGCGCTCGGAGTACTACGACCTGATGCGGCGCGAGTCGATCCCGGCCGACGAGCTGATGGGGCGGCGGATGGAAATCGGCGTCGTCGCCGTGCTCGGCCAGCTGCGGGCGAGGCGCAACTGGCACCGGATCATGCGCGAGTGGGTCTACGCCGACGCGCCCTCGACCGAGCTCGGCGAGCAGGAGTGGGAGTACTTCGAGGGAAGAGGGATTGAGAGAACGCCGGGCCTTGCCGACAAGGTCTGACGACGGCAACGAACGGAGAGAGACGATGAAGAAGATCAAACGCGGTTGGGCGCTGAGCAAGAAGAGCTGGGGGCTGCTGAACGAGAACCGCGAGCTGCTGCGCTTCCCGCTCTACGGCGCCGTGGCGACGATCCCGTTGGCGATCATCTTCCTCGGCCCGGGGCTCTACCTGTTCGAGGAGGACTCGCTCGCCGGCGCGATCCCGCTGATCGTGCTCGGCATCTACGTGCTCAGCGTCGTCGCCACCTACTTCGCGGTCGGGCTGGCGGCGGCCGCCGACATGATCTTCCGCGGCGAGCAGGCGACCGTCGGCGACGGGCTCGCGGTGGCGCGCAGCCGCTTCAGCCAGATCGCCGGCTGGGCGGCGCTCTCGACCGCGATCAGCGTCGTGATGGGGGCACTCGAAAATCAGGGCGGCATCGCCGGCACGAGCGCGGCGCGGCTCGTCGGCCTCGCCTGGTCGCTGATCACCTTCCTCGCCGTGCCCGTGATCGCGATCGAGGGCACCGGCCCGTTCGAGACGCTGAAGCGCTCGGCGAGCCTGTTCAAATCGCGCTGGGGCCAGCAGATCACCGGCAACCTGGCGATCGGCGGCGCCGTCTTCCTGCTCGGCATCCTGCCCAGCATGCTGCTGGTCGGCGCCGGGATCGTGGTCTGGGCGACCGCCAGCTTCGTCGGCGCCCTGCTCGTCGTCATCGGCGCGATCGGCTTCGCGATCTCGCTGCTGATCTCGCAGGCGCTCAACGGCATCTTCGGCGTCGCCCTCTACCGCTACGCGCTCGACGGCGAGGCGCTCGGCGGCTTCACCCCCGAGGAGCTCGAGTCCGCCGTCAAGGTCAAAGGCGGCGGCCGCAACGCCCCGCCGACCGCCACCCCCGGCACCGTCTGAGCAGCACCTAACCCCGCAAAGAGCGGCCTCCCCGCCCCCGAGAGGGGGAGAACTTCAGTTCCGGTGTGCCTTTTGCCCCTATGGGTGGCGAA
>DASTVL010000045.1:0-2230 GCA_035759115.1 Solirubrobacterales bacterium
TCGCTATCCGATCGGACAAATGAAACCGACGGGGAAATCGCCGACGGGAGAGCGCATGGCGGCCCCGGCAGAGTGAACTAGTCCCAGAATAAGCGCTTTGCCCGACGCGGCGAAACGCTAGAACGCAACAGAAAAGCCTCCTTCCCGTGCTAGGTTGCCGTTGACAAGACAGTCAACTTCGCACGGAGAGGAGGCTTTCAAGTGACAGCTCACGCTACCTCGCAGCGCCGCCGCCGTCAAGCCCTTCGGCCCCGCCCCCAATCGCCTGCCGCGCCGGAGTCGCTGTTCGCCCTCTGCGATCAGGGGCCGGTCTTCCGAACGCGGCGGGTCCGCATCGAATCCGATCGCAGGGGCCGCGCCATGGCCTACGGCGGGCTGGCTCTCGCCCACAAGCTGGCCCATTCGCTCGATCTTCCTGCTGCGCTCGACCGCGAGGTGGAGCTTCTCAAGCGTCACGCTCCCTACCACGAGTCCGACCACATCCTCACCCACGCCTACAACATCTTCGCCGGGGGAACCTGCATCGAGGACATCGCCTCGCTTCAGAACTCCGAGGCCTTCATGAAGCTGGTCGGTGCCTCCCGCGTGCCCGACCCGACGACGGCCGGGGACTTCCTGCGCCGCTTCAGCCCAGGCACCCTCGGCGCTGCCGACGGGGTCCTCGACGATGTGCGCGCCAAGGTGTGGAAGGCGCTCCCTCGAAACTCTCGCCGGCAGGCTACCGTCGATCTCGACTCGACCATTCGGCCGGTCTACGGCGAGTGCAAGCAGGGAGCCGCCTTCTCGTACAAGGGGACCTGGAGCTACCACCCGCTGCTCATCTCGCTCGCCGAGACGAACGAGTGCCTCAGGCTCATCAACCGCCCCGGCAATGCAACTTCCGCCGACGGAGTCGAAGAGGCCCTCGACCCCTGTCTGGGCCGGCTCACCGAGCACTTCCGCCACGTGGTCGTGCGAGGCGACAGCGCGTTCTACCGCGGCGAGCTGATGCGGCTGTGCCTGGCGCACGGCGTGGACTTCGCGCTCGTGATGAAGAGCAGCGCCGGTCTCGTCGAAGCCGCCGAAGCCTTGCGGGGCGGGTGTTGGGAGCCGTTCAGCTCTCAGCCCGGCAAGCCGCAGCGCCGCGGCAGCCGTCGTCGGCGCCGCCAGCGTTGCAAACGTGCGAGGCTGCGCAGGGCGGAGGCGCAGCGCCGGGGCTACCGCACGCTGAGCACGGTGTCCGAGTGGGTCGCCGAGATGCGCTACCGCCCGAGCGGTCTCGACCGCGACTTCCGCGTTGTCGTCAAGCGGCAGCTCATCCGCGAGAAGAAGCAGAAGGCCCTGTTCGAGCACTACGAGTACCGCTTCGTCATCACCAGCATCGAGAACATGACGGCCGCCGGGCTCGTGCGCTTCGCCTACGGCCGGTGCAACCAGGAGAACACCATCGAGCAGCTCAAGAACGGACTGGCCGCTCTGAGGATGCCCACCGGAGAGCTCCTCGCCAACGCGGCCTTCATGCTCGCGGCCGTCATCGCGTGGAGCCTCAGAAGCTGGTTGAGCCTCCTGGCTCTGCCCGCCGAGTCGCTGCGCTGGGAGTGGAAACGCTTCCGGCATGCCTTCGTCTACGTCTCGAGCAGGATCGTCACCGGCGCGCGCCAGGTGACCGCGAGAATCGCCGGGTCTCACCGCTTCACCTCGCAGATCCTCGCGGCCTCCGAGCGGCTCGACGCCTTGGCACCCGACTGAAGGTTCCCACAGTTCCGCTTCGGACTCCCACGAGAGCAACTCACTGTCGCGGTGTCGATGCATCCCGTCAACTGATCCCATCTGTATGCGCATCAACTCCTCCACACGCCGACCTGAAGGTCGTTCATGACCGCAATGGGTTGTGGCCCTCAGATCTCCCGCCACAATGACCGCCAGATGGGTTACGATCGCTCGCAACGAACGGCCGAGCGCTTATTCTGGGACTAGACTGGGGCGCATGGACGGCATCTCCGGGGAGATCACCTCCCAGATCGGGGTCTTCGGGATCTGGTACGTCGTCTTCCTGCTCGCGCTGACGCTTCACGAGGCCGGCCACGCGCTCGCGGCCTGGCTGGGAGGCGACGAGACGGCCTACCAGGGCGGGCAGGTCACGCTGAACCCGATGCCGCACATCCGCCGCGAGCCGTTCGGGACGGTGGTCATCCCCATCATCACCTTCTTCTTCTCCGGCTGGATGATGGGGTGGGCCTCGACTCCCTAT
>DASTVL010000046.1:0-3625 GCA_035759115.1 Solirubrobacterales bacterium
CTACGCCGACACCGCAACTATGCCGACACGCTTCGGATGAGCATCGCGGACCGCCTGCACCGGGAGGGCTTCTCGACCGCCCACCCGGTCGGATGGTCGGCATAGTCACAGCTGCTCGAGGAAGGAGAGCACCGTGTCTCCCGGCTTGTAGCGGCCCGGTGTCACGGCAGTCGGCGTCACGAGCGCCAAGGCGCGTTCCTTGATCGAGAGGTCGGCGTGCAGGTAGGGCTGGGTGGAGCGAGTGTCGGCGTGACCAAGCCAGAGCGCGATTACCGTCGTGTCGACCCCCGCTTGCAGTAGCGCCATCGCGCAGCTGTGCCTGAGCACGTGCGGGTGGAGCCTCTTGCCGGCGAGCGACGGGCACCGTTCTGCCGCCGCCTTGGTGTGGGTCGCCAGACGACGTTCGATCGCGTCGCGACTCAGCCGCCTGCCGGTGCGGGTGCAAAACAGCGGGTCTTGCGGACGGCCGGCACGCTCCTCCAGCCAACTGGAGAGAACCGCTTGCGCCGCCGAGGTGAGCGGCACCGAGCGCTGCTTGCGGCCCTTTCCCTCGCAACGGACGTGTGCACCTGTGCCCAGCGCGATGTCCGCGCAGTCCAGGCCGATCAGCTCGGAGACCCGCAGCCCCGCCTGGATCGCCAACATGAGCAGCGCCCGATCGCGCCGACCCTCCCATCGCGCCTGGTCGGGCGCGTCGATCAACACCTCGGCCTCCTCGGTTGTGAGAAACGTGATCGCGCGCTTCTCAAAGCGCTTCGGCGGGATCGAGAGCACCCGTTGGATCACGGCTGCGTGCTCGGGATGACGCAAGGCGGCGTAGCGAAACAGGGAGCGGATCGCGGTCAGCCGCAGATTCCGAGTCCTGACGCTGTTGCTCCGCTCCCGCTCGAGATGCGACAGGAACGAGGAGACAAGCGTCTCGTCGAGTTCGTCCCAGTCGAGTGACGAGGGCGCCTTGCCGGTCCTCTCTTGCGCGAAGCCGAGCAGCAGCCGCAACGTGTCGCGGTAGGAGGCGATCGTCGCCGGGCTGGCCTGCAGCTGGGCAGCGAGCCGGTCGGTGAAGAACGCCTGCAGCGTCGGGGCGATCAAGGTCATGAGCCCACCGCCTCGTCGTGCTCGAGCAAGCGCGCGGCGTGCTCAAGGAGCTCAGGCGCCGCCGAGAGGTAGTGGTAGGTGTAGCGGGGTTCGCGATGCCCGAGATAGGTGGAGAGCCAGGGCAGCCTGGCGCCGACGTCGAGCCCTTCGCGATACCAGCAGAGAAGGGCCCGCACCGCGAAGGTGTGGCGGAGGTCATGGATGCGGGGGCGGTGAGGCGCTCCGACGCCGACACCCGCCCCTTCACAGAGCATCCGGAACGTCGGCCGCACGCACGCGTAGATCACCCTCGTCCCACGCAGGGAGACGAAGAAGCTCTCGCTGCGCGGATGAGGACACAGCTCCTCCCGCCGGGCGGCGTAGCTCTGCAGGGCGCGCAGGACGCTTGGCTGCAACGGCACCTGACGCGACTTGCCGAACTTGGACTCGCGCACCGACAGCACGCCGTCGCCGAAGTCAACGTCGCGCCGGTCGAGGCGAAGCGCCTCTCCGACCCGCAGTCCGGTGGCGGCCAGGAGTCCGATCAACGTCTCGAAGGTCGCGGCGCGCAGCGGTTGGGGGATAGAGCGCCGGGCCTCCTCCATCAGGGCGACGATGTCCGCTTCGCTGTAGATGAAGGGTGGTCGCCAGCGCCGAGGGGTCGGGATCGCCCCGGCCGGCGGCACCTCGGTCCGCGGGTCGATCCCCGACAGGTAGCGCGCAAACCCGCGCACGACGGTCATCCGCTTGCCCCACACCGTCGACCCCGCCGGGGCTTCCGGCTCAAGCGACCAGGCGAGCGCCGCCTCGAGCGTCACGAACTCCGCGCCGCCGTCCTCGAGGAAGGTGACGAATCGCGGCAGCAGGCGCGCTGCTTCCGCGAGGCCGTGGCCGAGGGAGCGACGCAGCCGCAGGTAAGCCTCCAGTTGCTGCGAGAGCTCACTCATCGCGAGACTCCCGGCCAGGGCCGAGCCACCTGTCCCAGCCGCCCATGGTCGATCTTCGCGTAGACGGCGGTGGTGGCGAGATCGCGGTGGCGCAGAACCTGGCTGATGTCGATCAGCGAGGCGCCCTCGCGGAGCATCTCGCTCGCCAGCGCGTGGCGCAGGCGATGTGCGCCGACATGCGCAACCCCCGCCCGACTGCATGCCCGCCGCACCACTTCGCCGACCAGGTATGCCGGAATCGGGCGCGTCGGGGCGCGCAGCGTCAGGAAGACCCGGCGGACCTCATGGCGCCCGCGCAGAGAGAGGTAGTCAGCGAGCGCTTCACCGGCATCGCCCGGCAGCGGCAGCCGGTCGACCCGCCGGGCCTTGCCGCGCACCGCGATCTCTCCGGCGCGCCAGTCGAGATCCCCGAGCTCGAGCCGCGCCACCTCGATCGAGCGCAGGCCGAGCCGCGCGAGCAGCATCAGGATCGCGTGGTCGCGAGCACCGTCGAGCTGCGAGCGATCGCAACTCCCGAGCAGCCGATCGATGTCGGCTCGGGAGATCGTCTGTGGGACGCTCGTCTCCCGCCAGCCGGCCACCGGTGGCACAGCTTCGGCGAGTGCCATCTCGCTCAGGCCGCGCAGGTGCAGGAAGCGCAGCAGCGATCGAAGCTCGGCGACGCGTCCCTTCGCCGCCCCCAGAGAGAGGCGGCCGCACTCGCGCGAGAGGAACGCGGAGACATCCGCGCCCGTGAGGCTCTCCGTCCCCAGCGGGTCGGTCGCCGTGACCCGCTCGCCGAGGAAGAGCTCCGCAAGCTTTTCGTAGCGACGCACCGTCGCCGGCGCCAGGCCGCGTTCGTCGACCAGCCATTCACGGTAGTCGGCGATCAGCGCCTCCAGCGGCGTGAGCTCTCGCCGCTCGCTGGCGGGTCTCATCGCCCCTTCCTCCTGCAGGTAGGACACCAGCTGGCGCAGCTCGCCCAGGCTCGCGACCCGCCGATCGCCACCGGTGCGTCGTGCGACAAGAAACGCCTCGACGGCGGCAAGGTCCAGCCGCCCGGGTTCGACGTCCTCGTCGTCCATCCAGCGGCCCAGCTGCCCCAACACCTTCA
This sequence comes from Solirubrobacterales bacterium, assembly GCA_035759115.1. GTDB lineage: Bacteria > Actinomycetota > Thermoleophilia > Solirubrobacterales > 70-9 > VRUE01. The sequence continues at coordinate 3,115 of DASTVL010000046.1, forward strand.
ACATCCCGCGCACCGTGCCCGGTGTGTAGCCGAGCTCCAACAGGCGAGCGCGGTAGCCCTCCACGAACGGACCCAGACGTCCGGGCTTCCTCCTCGGTCCCATCGTCATCACCTCCTGCGCCGGAGCAAGCAGCTCCGGCGATCAGATTTCTACGGATCGGGAGGTGAAGCTATGCCGACAATTCGGCTTGCGAAGTCTTCGAAAAGGGCGTCAACTGCAGGCGGTCCACGATGCTCACCGGAAGGGTGTCGGCATAGTTGCGGTGTCGGCGTAGGTCGACCTATGCCGAGGTCGGCATAGGTCGATGAGCTCGGCTATCTGCCGATGCCCGGCGAGGCGGCGTCCCATCTCTTCCAGGTGATCAACCGTCGCTACGAGAACGGCTCGATCGTGCTGACGACCAACCGGGGCATCGCCGACTGGGGCGAGATCTTCGAGGACACCACCGTGGCCACGGCGATCCTCGACCGTCTCCTGCACCACGCCACCGTGATCACGGTCGCCGGCGAC
>DASTVL010000047.1:0-14096 GCA_035759115.1 Solirubrobacterales bacterium
TATTTTGGCGGGTGGCCTTATGGGCGAGCGATCGATCGGGGCGCTGACCACGGTGCTGCGCGGTAGCGCGGTTCCCTACGGCTACGCGCTCACGGTCTGGGCCACGCACGGCGTCCTCACCAACGAACACGGCAACCCCGATGTCTGGGACGTCGCCCTGTTCATCGTCGGCGCCGTCGGTGCCTTCACGCTGCTCGGCGTGATCGCCGAGCGGCTCGCGCCACGGCCGCTGCAGACCGGCCGGGGCGACCTGATCCGCGCCGGGGCCGTCCACGTCGTCGCGATCGGCGCCGCTTTCGCCGCCGCGGCCCTGATCGCGACGATCCCCGGAGCCGTTGCCTGGGCGCTGGGCTCGTTCGCCGCGACGGCGCTCTACCTCTCGATCGCCAGTGCCGAGATCCTCGTCGCGCACCGGATCGACGAGGACCTCGAGCGTCGCTGAGCGCCCGGAGCCGTTCACGGGCCCGGCGTGCGCTCGGTCGCGGCCTCCGCCGTGGCCGCCTCGGCCTCGCGGATCGCGGCGCCCTCGAGCGCGTTGGAGAGCGCTCGCACGTAGGCCCGGGCCGATGCCTCGAGGATGTCGGTGGCGACGCCCTGGCCGGTGGCCAGGCGGCCGGCGGCGCGCAGCATCACGGTCACCTGGCCGAGCGCGTCCTCCCCCCCGGTCACCGCCTCGACCGTGTACTGGCGCAGCTCCGCCTCGGTCTCGGTCGCCTTCTGGATCGCGTGGAAGATCGCGTCGACCGGGCCGTCGCCGCCGGACTCGCCGACCGCCTCCTCGCCGGAGGGCAGGCTGACCGCGACCCGGGCCAGGGGGTCGCGCCGCGAGCCCGCCTCGACCTCGAACCAGGCCAGCTCGTGCGCGTCGGCCTTCTCGCGCATCTCGTCGGAGACGATCGCCTCGAGGTCGAGCGCGGTGACCTGCTTCTTGCGGTCGGCGACCTCCTTGAAGCGCTTGAAGGCGGCGTTGAGCGCATTGCCCTCGATCTTGAAGCCGAGCTGCTCGAGTGCGTCGCGCAGGGCGTGGCGGCCGGAGTGCTTGCCGAGCACGATCGAGTTCGACTCCAGCCCGACTTCGGTCGCGTCCATGATCTCGTAGGTGCTGCGCTCCTTGAGCACGCCGTCCTGGTGGATCCCGGACTCGTGGGCGAAGGCGTTGCGGCCGACCACGGCCTTGTTGGGCTGAATCGCGTAGCCGGTCAGGCGCGAGACCATGCGGCTGGTGCGGGCCAGCTCGCGGGTTTCGACCCCGGTCGTCAGCCCGTGCACGTCCTCCCTGGTCCGGATCAGCATCACGATCTCCTCCAGCGAGCAGTTGCCGGCCCGCTCGCCGATCCCGTTGACCGCGCACTCGACCTGGCGGGCGCCTGCCCGCAGCCCGGCGTAGGAGTTGGCGACGGCCATCCCCAGGTCGTCGTGGCAGTGGACCGAGAGCTCGACCTCGCGCAGAACCGGGACCAGCTCGTAGAGGCGGCGGAAGTACTCGGCGTACTCCTCGGGGGTCGTGTAGCCGACCGTGTCGGGGATGTTGACCACGGTCGCGCCCTCCTCGACCGCGATCGCGCAGACCTCGGCGGTGAACTCGAGCTCGGCCCTGGTCGCGTCCATCGGCGAGAACTCGACGTCCTCGCAGTAGGAGCGGGCCAGGGCGACCGCGGCGCGGGCCTGGCCCTTGACGTCCTCGCGGTCGGTCTGCAGCTGGTGCTCGATGTGGATGTCGGAGGTCGAGATGAAGGTGTGGATGCGCGGCCGGCCGGCGTCGCGGATCGCCCCCCAGGCGGCGTCGATGTCGGCCTTGTGGGTGCGGGCCAGGCCGCACACGGTCGGGCCCTCGACCTGGCGCGAGATCGCCTCGACCGCCTCGAAGTCGCCCGGCGAGGTGATCGGGAAGCCGGCCTCGATCACGTCGACGCCGAGCCTGGCCAGCTGCTGGGCGATCTCGACCTTTTCGGCCGTGTTGAGCGAGATCCCGGGCGACTGCTCGCCGTCGCGCAGGGTGGTGTCGAAGATGTGGACGCGGTCGGCGTCGGCTGGGTTGCTCATCGGAACTGCCTCCTTCTCCAGTGCTTTCGAATGACCTCTGTCTCTCGCGGCTCTCGCGCCGCCCAGCGCTATTCCCCCCGGAGGGGGAGGAGAAGGAGTAGCGACAGGCTGTCGAGGCGGTGCGTCATTCGCCGCTCCAGCTTAGCGTAGGCTGCCCCGATCGCAAGGCTCGACCGCACCACGATTCTCGCTCTGCTCGCGATGAGCATGAGCGTTCTCGTGATCGCCAACGACTTCTCCGCCGTCAACGTCGCGATCCCGACGATGGAGAAGGACTTCGACACGAACGTCAACACGATCCAGTGGGTGGTCAACGCCTACGCGCTGACCTTCGGCGTGATGATCGTCACCGGCGGCCGTCTCGCCGACATGTTCGGCCGGCGCCGCGCCTTCTTCCTCGGCACCGCGATCTTCGCCTCGATGTCGGCGCTCGGCGGCGCGGCGCAGAGCGAGGCCTGGCTGATCGCGACCAGGGTCGTGATGGGCCTCGGCGGGGCGCTGATGTGGCCGGCGATCCTCGGCATGACCTTCGAGCTGCTGCCGAAGGAGAAGGCCGGGCTCGCCGGCGGGATCATCCTCGGCGCCGCCGGGCTCGGCAACGCGATCGGGCCGCTGATCGGCGGCGTGCTCACCGACGCGCTCAGCTGGCGCTGGATCTTCTTCCTCAACGTGCCCGTCGCCATCTTCGCTGTCTTCGTCACCTACTTCCTGGTCAAGGTCAAGGAGCCCGCCGAAGGCGAGCGACGGATCGACTACCCCGGGATCGCGACGATCTCGGTCGGGCTCGTCTCGCTGCTCGTCGCCCTCGACCAGGTCGACGACTGGGGCTGGGGCGACCCACGCGTGCTTGCCCTGTTTGCCCTCTCGGCCGTGCTGATCGCCGCCTTCGTGCCGATCGAGCGCCGCGCCGGCCTCAGCGCCCTGGTCCCGCGGTCGGTGATGAAAAACGAGAGCTTCCGCACCTCCTGCATCGCGATCGTCTTGATGTCGGCGACCTTCTTCGCGGCGCTGCTCTACCTGCCCCAGTTCATGCAGAAGCACCTCGGCTACTCGCCGCTGGAAGCGGGCGTCGGCGTGCTTCCCTTCCTCGCGACCTTCGCACTCGTCTCCTTCGTCTCCGGGCCGCTCTACAACCGGGTGGGGGCGAAGCCGCTGGCTGTGGTCGGAGCGGCCTGCATCGCGATCGCTCCCTTCCTCTTCTCGCAGGTCGACGAAGGCTCGGCCTACGCGGCGCTGGTGCCGGGGATGTTCATCCTCGGCATCGGCATCGGCAGCTTCTACCCGACCGCGACGACCGCGGGCGTCACCTCGGTCGACGAATCGCAGTCCAGTCTCGCCGGCGGCATCCTCTACATGTGCCAGATCGCCGGCGGCGCGATCGGCCTCGGCCTGACCACGACCGTCTTCTCCGCCCAGAGCACGTTCGTCGACGGCATCGAGGCCGGGTTCCGGCTCGATGCGGCGCTCTCTCTCGCCGGCTTCCTCGTCGCGCTCCTCTTCGTCGGCGGCAGGTTGCGCCTCCGCCGCACCCCCGTCTAGAGCTGACGCACCCGGTTGCGGCCGTGGCCGGGGATCAGACGGTCCATGCCGGGCCCGCCGCGCAGCACGTCGCCGCCCGGGCCGCCGACCAGCACATCGTCGCCGGGACCGCCGTAGAGCAGATCGCCGCCGCGCCAGCCGATCAGGCGATCGTCGCCGTTGCCGCCGATCAGCTTGTCGGCGGCCATCCCGCCGATCAGGAAGTCGTCGCCCCCGCCGCCCCGCATCGTCACCGGCACCGTGACGCTCCTGGCGACGCCGACGCGATCATCGCCGCCGCCGGCGTTGACTTCGAAGCCCGCGATCGAGGGCGCGTCGCAGACCAGCTCGAACGGGTTCTCATCCGGATGGGCGCAGACCGAGCCGCCGACTTCGAGCTGCACGACCGAGTCGATCACGTAATGCTGCCCGTCGGGGCTGAGCCAGATCTTGATCGCGTTCGCTTCCTCGCCGCCGGCGAGCAGGACGGTGTAGGTCTTCGGGGGCGGCTTCGGCAGCGCATGGGCGAGCGCCGGCGCCAGCAGGGCCGCCAGGGCGAACGAGATGAGCAGCAGCTTCTTCATCGATAAGTCGTCCCCGCCGTCGATCGGGTCGGAGCGTCTAATTGGACAACAGCGCCAAACCCCCTTCGTTGCGGCTCTTTGCGGGCTTTTTCAGAGATCGACCGAGCGGCCGACCGTGAAGCCGTCGAGCTCGAGGATCTTGGCGACCGTCTCCGCCCGCACCGGAGCGTCGGTGGTCAGCGCCATCACCGCGCGCTCGCCCCCCGGGGAGGCGCCGACGGCGGCGGAGATGATGTTCACCCCCTGCTCGCCGAACGTCGTCCCGACCCGGCCGATCATCCCCGGCCGGTCGGCGTAGGCGAAGACGGCGATGTGGTCGGCGAAGGGCAGGTAGAAGCTCTCGCCCAGCACGGAGACGAGATAGGGCTCGTTGCGGGGGCCGACGCCGGTGCCGGCGACCTCGATCGCGTCCTCGCCGACGCCGAGGCGGACGGTGATCAGCTCGGTGAAGTCCTCGGAGCCGCCGTCCTTGGTCTCGACCAGCTCGATCCCCCGCTCCTCGGCCATCTGCGGCGCGTTGACCAGGTTGACCGGCTCCTCGGTGTGGCCGGAGAGGATGCCGACGAGGACGGCGATCCCCAGCAGGCGGGTGTCGTTGGAGGCGATGCGGCCGCGGAACTCGACCGCGACGCCGTCGAGGGCGCCTTCGCCGAGGCCCTGGGCGAGCCGCCCGAGCTTTTCGCAGAGCGGCACGAACGGCGCCAGCGCCTCCATCTCCTCGGGCCGGATGGCGGCGATGTTGACCGCGTTGGTGACGACGCCGCCGCTGAGCGCGGCGATCACCTGTTCCGCGGTGACGACGCCGGCGCGGTCCTGTGCCTCCGCCGTCGAGGCGCCGAGGTGGGGCGTGACGACGACGTCGTCGCGGCCGAAGAGGGGATGCTCGGTGAACGGCTCGGAGGGAAAGACGTCGAGCGCGACGCCGCCGAGCCTGCCCGATTCGAGCCCGCTGAGCACGGCGTCGAGGTCGACCAGCTCACCACGGGCGCAGTTGACCACCCGCGCCCCGTCCTTCATCTTCGCGATCGAGTCGGGGCCGATCAGGCCGATCGTGTCCGGCGTCTTCGGCACGTGCAGGGTGACGACGTCGGCGCGGGCGAGCAGCTCGTCGAGCTCCTCGACCCCCTCCACGCCGAGCTCGCGGAAGCGCTCGGCGGAGACGAACTTGTCGAAGGCGACGACGTCCATCTCAAAGCCCTGCGCTCGCTTGGCGACGAGCTGGCCGATGCGGCCGAAGCCGACCACCCCGAGCGTCTTGCCGTAGAGCTCGGTGCCCTTGAACTTGGGCCGCTCCCAGGCGCCCCCGGTGAGCGAGCCGTGCGCGCGGGGCACGTTGCGGCAGAGCGAGAGCATCAGCGCCAGCGTGTGCTCGGCCGCGGCCACCGAGTTCGATTCGGGCGCGTTCGCGACGACGATGCCGCGTCGCGTCGCGGCGGGGATGTCGACGTTGTCGACGCCGGTGCCGGCGCGACCGATCACCTTCAGCCGCTCGGCCCGCTCGATCAGCTCCGGCGTCACCTGCGTGGCTGAGCGGACGAGGATCGCGTCGTAGGCGCCGATCGCCTCCAGCAGCTCGTCGTCGGACATCTCGAGCCCGAGGTCGACCTCGAAGCTCTCGCGCAGCAGCTCGACGCCGGAGTCGGCGATCTTCTCCTTGACCAGGACCTTCACCGGGTCACCCCGGGCGCGTTCTCGACCGACCACTCGATGCAGGCAGTGAGCGCCTCGACGTCGGCGGGATCGACGGCGGGGAACATCCCGACGCGCAGCTGGTTGCGGCCGAGCTTGCGGTAGGGCTCGACGTCGACGATGCCGTTGGCGCGCAGGGTCGCCGCCAGCGCAGCGGCGTCGACCTCCTCGCCGAAGTCGATCGTGCCGACGACGAGCGAGCGCTTCGCCGGATCGGCGACGAACGGCGTCGCGAAGTCAGCCTCCTCGGCCCAGCCGTAGAGGTGTCCCGACGAGGCCCCGGTGCGCCGCACGCACCAATCGAGCCCGCCTTCGGCCAGCATCCACTGGACCTGGTCGTCGAGCAGCAACAGGGTCGCCAGCGCCGGCGTGTTGTAGGTCTGGTTCTTGCGCGAGTTCTCGAGCGCGGTCTGCAGCGAGAGGAAGGCCGGCTGCCAGCGGTCCGTCGCCCCGTCGAGCTGCTCGATCCGCGCAATCGCCGCCGGGCTGAGCAGAGCCAGCCAGAGCCCGCCCTCGGCGCCGAGCGCCTTCTGCGGGGCGAGGTAGTAGGCGTCGGCCTGCGAGGCGTCGAGCGGCAACCCGCCGGCGCCCGAGGTGCCGTCGACCAGGACCAGCGCCTCCCCCGCGCCCTCCGGTCGCTGCACATCGACCATCACCCCGGTCGAGGTCTCGTTGTGCGCCCAGGCGATCGCGTCGACACCCGCTTCGGCGACCGGCTCGGGCGCGTCGCCCGGCTCCGCCTCGATCACCACCGGGTCGGCGAGGAACGGCGCTCCCGCCGTCACCTTGGCGAACTTCGAGGAGAACTCGCCGTAGCTGAGGTGCAGCGCCCGCTCGCGCACCAGCCAGGCCGCTGCCGCGTCCCAGAAGGCGGTCGTGCCGCCGTTGCCGAGCGCGACCTCGTAGCCGTCGGGCAGCGAGAACAGCTCGCCGAGCCCCTCGCGCACGCGCCCGACGAGGTCGCGCACGGGCGCCTGGCGGTGCGAGGTGCCGATCAGGTCGGAGCGCTCCGCAAGCCGCGCCAGCGCCTCGGGCCGCACCCTGGACGGGCCGCAGCCGAAACGCCCGTCGGCGGGCTTCAACTCGGCCGGAATCTGGACTGAGGTCGTGGCTGGCATCGGGTCGGCCAAGGTATAGGATCGGGCCGATGGCCGAGGGCAGCGCAGAGGGAGTGACGAAGGGCGACGGCTACGCGGTCGCCAACCTCGACGACCTCGGCGAGGGGCCCGGCTTCCGCAAGATCCGCACCCCGCTCGGCGTCACCGCCTTCGGCGTCAACGCGATCGTCCTGCCGCCCTCCTACGCGACCGGCAGCCACCTGCACGAGGAGCAGGAGGAGCTCTACTTCCTGCACAGCGGTCGCATCGCGATCGAGTTCGGCGACGGCACCAGCCACGAGCTCGAGCCCGGCGGCCTCGCCTGGGTAGACGCCCCCACCGTCCGCAAGGTCCGCAACCTCAGCGACTCCGAGGACGCCGTCTACGTGGTCGTAGGCGGCAAGGACGGCTACGTCGGTCGCGACGGCAAGGAGCCAGGCGACGAGGAAGCCCAGGCCGACCGCTGACAAGGAGCGACAGGCGGACCGAGATGGCAGCAAGGGTCGCTCGTCCCATCCATGCGAGAGGCTAAATTGGCCGCGTGACCGAGATGATGCTTGAGCGGCCTCCCCTGAGCGTACGGGCGGGTTGGGTGCTGCAATCGAATGATGGCGATTCGGTTCTTGAGGTTCCGGCTGCGACAAGCACGACCTATTTGACGCATGGTTTATTCCGGTACGCAGGGAAGGTCCCACCCCCTCTTGTTGCGTTCCTACTAGACAACCACAGCTCCCAAGGAGACCTTGTTGTCGATCCGATGTGCGGCGGTGGCACCACTGCCATCGAAGCTGTAAGCAGTGATCGGGAAGCAGTCAGCTTCGATGTCAACCCAGTTGCTCGCCTGGTGACCGAAGCCGTGGCGAGCCCCGCCGACGTCGACGGCCTATTGCAGTTTGCCCGTGAGCTGTCGACGTCCTTTGATCCACGCAGACCGCCGGCGGACCTCGCGGACTTCTTCTCGCCCGCTTCGTACGGCCTCATTCGTAGTGGCCTGAAAGCGGCGAAGAATGCCGCAGAGAAGGCTCTGATCCTCTCGATCGCCCGGCAGGCCTCTTTTGCGAACACGAAGAAGATCAATACGGTTGTCGATGAGACAAAGCGCCCGCGCGAAGCGCAGGCGCTCCTCGCTGCCGCCGCGAAAAGATTCGCACTCGGGTTCGACGAGCTCAACTCGACCAGCCCCCGAGCCTCACGTGTTTTCGAGGGTCACGCCGGCGCACTTCCTCTGCCGGATGAATCCACCGACTTCGTTCTGCTTCACCCGCCCTACCTGACCAACACGGCCTTCTCGGAGTCGATGCATCTCCAGTTGCTACTGCTCGGCGCGAAACCCAAATCCGTCCGCAAGTCTGAGCTTGCCTACCGCGGCAGCTACTTTCATGTGCCCAACGGACTACAGAAGTACCTGCTCGGTTGGGCAAAGATCTTGGCAGAGGCGCAGCGAATCCTCAGAGCCGGAGGATCTCTTGCGGTAGTCATAGGGGATGGCCGCATAGAAAAGGTGCGGGTGCCTGTGGGGTCCATAACCGAAGAGCTCGCCTCGGACCTGGGCCTAGAGATCGTCGAACGCGCTATGCACCGACTGAACAACCAGACCGGACGGACGCTCTCGCGTCGCATGACGGGCCAGCATGTACTGGTTTTTCGAAGGCCATGAACCAAGCTGCACCTGCCTTGGCCCTGACTGGATCGATCGACGTCCGCTCGTCGAATGCCTCCCAGCAGCGCGGACCCCACGGAGCCTTTCGCTATTTCGGAAAGCTGCCCCCAGATGTCACGGGTGCTGTGCTTGACGCCGCGGCGGAGCTGACCGAGGTCAAAACGCCGGTCGTCGATCTGATGTGTGGATCGGGAACGACTCTGATCGAGGCCGCAGCGCGTCGGTGGCCGGCGATCGGGGTTGATGCAAATCCGGTGGCCGCTCTGTATGCCGGGGTAAAGACGACTCGGCTCAACGAAGGCAGGTACCTTCAACTTCTCGAAGAGGTGCTTCGGGGACGGCCAGCGACGCGACGACAGCAGGAGGATTTGTTTGCGGCTACTCGCAACGCCGACCGCTGGTTCAACGCAGATGCCCGCCAGGCACTTGCAACGCTGAAGGTGAATATCGATCGACTTTCCTCCTCTGCGGAGAGCAGGGCGCTTTTTGCCGTCCTACTTGGTCGCCTCAGGCGAATCAGCAATGCGTCTGAGCGCACCGGACGCATCTTTTACGATCCTGACTCCGCCAAGCCTGCGCTTCCAGAGTTCGAATCTGCAGCAGAGCGACTACCGACACAAACACTGCCTCGCACGTCGGATGTCCGGATCATCCAGGCAGACGCCCGGTCGACGTCGCTATCCGACGGTTGCAGCGATCTCTGCTTCTGCCACCCCCCGTACTTCGCCTTGTATCGATATTCGGCCGACGTTCTCAGGTTCGAGATGGAGCTCGGTGGCTTTGATCGCCGCGAGACCAACCAGATTGAGATTCGCGAGGGATGGAAGTCGGGGGACGTGCGGAATCTCGATGGCTATGTAGCCGATATGAGCGAGGTATTCCGGGAGGCACGTAGGATCACCCGGCCCAGCGGGATCCTCGCGCTTGTTGTCAGCAATTCAACCCTTGGCGACGCACAGCTTCCTGTGGTGGATCGCTTGGCAAGTGCCTTGAAGGAGCATGGGTGGTCGATCACCGAGCACCTACAGCGAAGCGCCCATTTCGGATCGGGTAATTACCATCGGTCGGCCAGAGCCGACAAGGTGATCCAGCGCGATCACGTGCTTCTTTGCCGGGTTCGGTAGACCAAGTTGAGAAACTCGCTCAGCGCGAGATCTGAAGATTCGCCTTGAGCGGCTCTCCAGTCGATGTGAGCAACGTGCTCTACGCATCCGGCGAGATGGCCTGGTTCCCCGCTCTGCGTGTCGGATCCAAAGTACGCCACCGCTATCACCAGCTCGGCGTTTTCCATATCCACACCAGAGCGGGCCTGCACCTGTCTCAGAATCTCCGCCTCTCCGAGCAGGACAACGGCCTCGGCAAGCTTTCGCTCGTCGGAGACGGCTTCGACGTGTCCTCCCTTGATCTCCACGAGCCACAGGCGATGGTCAGCGGCGAGGACAAGATCTGGCTCAATTCGGTGTCGATCCGGTAGGCGCAGCTTGATATCCGAGGCAAAGTAACCCTTGCCATCGACGCCCTGCCAACTCAAAATCATGACCTTTGGATCGCCGCCCGCGGCTTCATAGAGGGCCCTGGAGACCTGCTCCTCAGTCATATCCATCAGCTGTAGGCGAGCACCGCATCACCCAGGATCAATGCATCTGCGGTCTCTTTCAGCACGCGCCCGATCTTTGAGTCCGGACTGAAGACGCCGAACTGGTCAGGGCCTACGGTCACTCTCGCCCGGAACGCGGCAAGCTGCTCCTCGCGTCCCTGATTTCGCATCTCATCAACCAATTGTCCCGACTCCCCGCCCTTGAAGCTCTGCAGGGCATCGAGCATCTCGGCTCGCTTTCCTCCCCTGCCGAGAAAGACACGGGGCCATACGACGATGAGAGGCAGCGATCGAGCGAGTGCCTTCGTCGCCGAGAGGGCAATCAGACCGCAGGACGGATCGGGCCTCCATTGGTACCCGAGGTATTGAACCCACGCGTGGCCGGCATCGTGCGTCCATGCAGCCTTGCCGCCCTGATTCACGATGGGTCGTCCGGTGCAGCTGTCGAGTGCAAGGGACGCCAGCGTCTTGTCGGCCTTTCCAATTCGAAAATAGTTGTCGGGGAGGAATTGATGAACCCAATCCGGCGAGCTGACATCGATCGGAAGTTCCACTGTGCCACGCGTATCCCCACCGCGATATGCGATTTGCGCATGTGCATCCATCGCAGCCGCGAGATCTGGGAAGTCCTCAGAGAGGATCTCGACAGAGAACTCTCGAGCATGGGTGGCGAATGCCCCGATCAGATCGGTGAGCCTTGCGACGATTGCTTCCGCACTCGGATCCTGTAGCGGGACAGGCTGGCCACGCGGATGCACCGTCCAATTGACGGCGACGCAAGCAGTCCCAAATTGTTGTTCGAGCTCCGTAAGAGTCTCGAAGAGCTCCGGGGCGACGTTTCGGGCGTTGCTACGCCCTTCATCCAACTCATTCAGGCGGGTGCGGGAAAACGGCGTGAAGTAGACCGTCGGAATTCCCAGGCTGGCCGAGCGATATAGGCGGGCAAATCTCTGAAACCCGTTGTCTCCGGTGTAGCCGTGCCGGCTCAACTCGACGGTGCAGCGCACCTCATCTTCAGAGACCACAACCCAGTCGAAGCGCTCCCAGCTCAAGAGCGGGCGCAGGAAATCGGGTGCCTGGGTCAGGCGCGGCAGGCGCGTGATCTTGGCGCCTGCCAGAACGCCATGCGCGAGGTGTGACTCTGCGGCGATTTCGTCCGCGGCGCCGTCGCAGTAGATGACGACGTCCGCCATCTACTCGATCCTAGAACTCCGTCTCGATCCAGGGCATCATCTTGCGCAGGTCGCCGCCGACCTCCTCGACTTCGTGGCCGGCGCCCTCCTCGCGCATGCGGGAGAGGTTCTCGCCGCCGGCGCGGTTCTCGGCGATCCACTCCTTGGCGAACTCGCCCGACTGGATCTCGCCGAGGATCTGCTTCATCGCCGCGCGCGACTCGTCGCCGATCACGCGCTTGCCGCGGGTCATGTCGCCGTACTCGGCGGTGTTGGAGATCGAGTAGCGCATCCCCTGGATCCCCTTCTCGTACATCAGATCGGCGATCAGCTTGAGCTCGTGCAGGCACTCGAAGTAGGCGAGGCGCGGGTCGTAGCCCGCCTCCACGAGGGTCTCGAAGCCGGCGCGGACCAGCTCCGAGGCGCCGCCGCAGAGCACCGCCTGCTCGCCGAAGAGGTCGGTCTCGCACTCGTCTTTGAAGCTGGTCTCGATGATCGCGGCGCGGCCGCCGCCGATCGCCGAGGCGTAGGCGAGGACGAGGTCGTGGGCGTTGCCGGTGGCGTCCTGGTGGACGGCCATCAGGCAGGGCACGCCGGTCCCTTCCTCGTACTGGCGGCGGACCAGGTGGCCGGGGCCCTTGGGCGCGACCATGCCGATGTCGACGCCGGGCGGCGGCGCGATCTGCTCGAAGTGGATCGCGAAGCCGTGGGCGAAGAGCAGCAGGTTGCCGGGGGCGATCCCGTCGGCGATCTCGGCCTCCCAGATCTCGGCCTGTTTCTCGTCTGGCAGCAGGATCATCACGGCGTCGCCGCGGCTGGCCGCTTCGGCGATGTCGAGCACCTCGAGCCCGGCGGCTTCGGCCTTGGCGCGGCTGGAGGAGTCGGGGCGCAGGCCGACGACGACATCGACGCCCGAGTCCTTCAGGTTGAGCGCGTGGGCGTGGCCCTGGGAGCCGTAGCCGAGGATTGCGACGGTCTTGCCCTCGAGCTTCGAGAGGTCGGCGTCCTTGTCGTAGAAGATGTCGTCGGTTTTCATGAGCGGTGAGGCTACCTGAGCGCTCTGCGCAGGAGCTTGCCCGAGGGCGTGCGCGGCAGCGCCGACGCGAGCTCGACCCGCTTCGGCACCTTGAACCCCGCGAGCGACTCGGCGCAGTGGCGGCGCAGCTCGTCCGGGGTCGCCTCGGAGCCGTCGCGGAGGACGACCACGGCGGTCACCGCCTGCTGCCACTCGGGGTCCTCGCGGCCGACGACGGCGGCGTCGGCGACCTCGGGATGGCGCAGCAGCACCCCCTCGACTTCGGCCGGGACGACGTTCTCGCCGCCGCTGACGATCATGTCGTCGATCCGGTCCTCGACGTAGAGGAAGCCGTCCTCGTCGATGCGGCCGAGGTCGCCGGTGTGCAGCCAGCCGTCGGCATCGACACAGCTCGGGGCGACGGTCGGGCCCTGGACGAGGATCTCGCCGTCGCGGATGCGCAGGTGCGTGGTCAGCAGCGGCCGCCCGGCGGATCCGAGCTTGCGCTGCGCCTCGGCCGGGGAGAGCGTCGTCACCTGTGAGCAGGCCTCGGTCAGGCCGTAGGTCTGCACGACGGTGGCGCCGCGCCCGATCGCCTCTTCCAGCGGCGCCTCGGGGACCGGGCCGCCGCCGATCAGGATCGCCCGCGGCGCGGAGAGGTCGGCGCCGGCCTCGAGCAGGCGGGTGAGCTGGGTGGTGACCAGCGAGACCAGCGAGATCTCCTCCTCCGCCAGCGCCGCCGCGACGCGGTCGACGTCGAAGCCGTCGTGGAGGACGGCGGTGGTGCCGTAGATCACCGAGCGCATCGCGATGCTGAGCCCGGAGATGTGGCTGAGCGGCAGGCAGCAGAGCCAGCGGTCGCTGGGCTCGACCCCGATGTTGAAGGCGGAGCCGACGGCGCTCCAGAGGAAGTTGCCGTAGGTCAGCTCGATCGCCTCGGCGACGCCGCTGCTGCCGCTGGTCAGCACCCGGCAGCAGGGCGCGTCCATGTCGTGCTCGCCGAGCAGCGGCAGGTCGGCCTCGGTCTGGGTCAACTCGCCCGGGTCGCTGAGGTCGACGGTCGGCTCCTCGGCGGCGATCACGGCGGCGCGCTCGGCTGCGGTAAGGCGCGGGCTGAGCGGCAGCAGCACGCCGCCGACCTTCATCAGCGCGTGCACGAGCACGACCTGCTCGCGGCGTGGCTCCATCGTCAGCGCCGCGACCGAGCCGCGGCGCACGCCGTGCGCCTCGAGCCGCCGCGCGACCCAGGTCGCCTCGGCCTCGAGCTCGGCATAGGTCACCCCGGCGCCGTCGGCGATCAGCGCCGTGCGGTCGGGGCAACTCTGGGATCTCTGGGCGAGCCAGTCGTCAAGCTTCATCGGCCGGATATCGTGCCCATCATGCCCAAACGCCACAAGGAAGCCCCGCCCGAGGACGAGCTGTTCGCGCCGATCGAGTGGGAGGCCGCCGGCGAGTACGAGGACATCTCCTACGAGAAGGCCGACGGGATCGCCAGGATCGCGATCGACCGCCCCGATGTGCTCAACGCCTTCCGCCCGCAGACGCTGGTCGAGATCTCGGCGGCGCTGGAGCTCGCCCGCGAGGACACCGGGGTCGGGGCGATCGTGCTCACCGGCGCCGGCGAGCGGGCCTTCTGCTCGGGCGGCGACCAGACCGTGCGCGGGGACACCGGCTACGTCGCCGAGGGGGCCTCGCTCGGCCGCTTCCACGTCACCGACCTG
>DASTVL010000048.1:0-20008 GCA_035759115.1 Solirubrobacterales bacterium
GGGCAAAGTCGCCGGCGCCCACCTGCTCTCCGGCGCCAACGTCGACCCCTCGGCGATGACGCGGCTGTTCCCGGACATGGACCCGGGCGATTGGCCCTCGGTCTACCAGGAGGTGACCAAGGACGCCACCTACTTCCTCACTCCCTCGAAAGCGTTTCCGGTGAAGGTGGGGTTGGTCGCCGGGCCGCCGCCGCCCAACTTCCGCAAAGAGGGCACCTACACGATGTCGGTCTCCAAGCTGGGCCGCTTCCTCGCCGAGAAAGCCGAAGAGGCCGGCGTCTACATCCTCGCCGAGACCGCCGCCGACAAGCTGCTGGTCGAGGACCGGATCGTCAAGGGGGTGCGCTCGGGCGACCGCGGGCGCGGCAAGGAGGGCGAAGAGCTCGGCAACTTCGAGCCCGGTTCCGACGTCGTCGCCAAGGCGACGGTGCTGGCCGAGGGCACGATCGGCCACCTCACCTACGCCGCCTACGACTACTTCAACATGCGCGAGGGCTCCGACCCGCAGGCCTGGGAGCTCGGGGTCAAGGAGATCTGGGAGGTGCCGAAGCCGCTCGACCGGGTGATCCACACGCTCGGCTGGCCGCTGCGCTGGGGCGCCAAGTACAAGGAGGCCGGCGGCAGCTTCATCTACCCGATGGGCGAGGACAAGGTCTGCTTCGGCCTCGTCGTCGGGCTCGACTACACCGACGCGACCTTCTCCGTCCACGACGAGCTGCAGCGCTTCAAGCAGCACCCCTTCATCGCCAAGATCATCGAGGGCGGCAAGCGGGTCGGCTGGGGCGCGAAGACGATCCCCTCGGGCGGCTACTGGGCGCTGCCAAAGCGTTTCTCGGTGCCCGGGATGCTGGTCGCCGGAGACAACGCCGGGATGGTCAACATCGCCGAGCTCGCCGGCGTCCACTACGCGATGCACGCCGGCATGTACGCGGCGGAAGCGATCGTCGAGTCGCTGAAGAAGGACATCGACTCGGTCAACTTCTCCGCCTACGACGAGGCGATCCGCAGCTCCGTGATCGAGAAGGACCTCTACAAGTCGCGCAACATGAAGCAGCCGCTTGCCAAAGGCCTGATCAAAGGCGGCATCCTCGCCAACGCCCTGGTCATGACCAAAGGCAACTTCCCGCCGGGCCACATGAAGGTCGAGGAGAACGCCGAGCCGGCGATGCACCTCGGCAATGCGGCTGACCGCTACCCGCAGCCCGACAACGAGGTCACCTTCAACAAGCTCGACTCGGTCTTCCTATCGGGCAACGCGACCCGCGACGACGCGCCCAACCACGTCCGCATCCAGACCAGGGTGCCGCGTGAGATCGCCCAGACCTGGGTCTCGATGTGCCCGGCGCAGGTCTACGAGATACCCGACGAGCAGCTCGAGAACGGCGCCGCCGAGGTCGACGTGCACGTGACCGCCTCGAACTGCGTCCAGTGCGGCGCGATCACCGCCAAGGGCGGCCGGCTGACGCTGCCCGAGGGCGGCGACGGCCCGCTCTACCAGGAGACCTAGGCGGCGCGGGGGAGCTGGTCTTCGGGCAGGCTCCGCTCTGCCCGGCCCAGCCACGGTGCGACGTCGAGGGCGTCGGCCCGGCGGGGCGAGGCGGGGGCCAGGGTCCACTCCTCGCAGCCCGCAAAGGCTTCGTCGAGTCGCCTCGCCATCGCACTCCTCCGTCTCGGCCGGTCCTGGTCGAAGATCTCCTGGGCCATGTCTGGCTCTCCGTCCTATTAGGGGGCGTTGACATAACCATCTCGCCCCGATCGGACGAAAAATGTGCAATTAGCGAAAAAGCGCGCAGTTTGCGCGAACTGTTACGAGGCTGAGGCGAAGGCGGCGATCTCGTCGGCCAGGCGCTGCGGCTGGTCGAGCGGCACGAACGTGCGCGCGTCGGGGATCTGGACGAGTTTCGAGTTGGGGACTTCGCCCGCCAGCCGTTCGGCGTATTTCAGCGGGAAGAGCTTGTCGCCGGGCGCCCAGGTGAGCAGCAGCGGCAGGTCGCTGCCGCGCAGCTTCTCGGCGGCCTCTTCGGTGTAGCGCTTGTTCATCCCGACGGTGACCTTCTTCAGGTCGTGGCGCACTCCGGGCACCTGCTTGTCGAGGCCGGGGGCGACCCAGGAGGCGATCAGCTCGGGCGGGAACGAGGTCTTGGCGAAGGGCCTGTAGCCGGCGCGGGCGATCGAGCCGATGCGGAACGGAGCGGCGATCAGCGAGATCGCCCCCGGCAGCTTCGCCAGCGGCGGCATCGTCTTGTAGATCCCCGGCGGGAAGTTGTCGTGGGTATCGCAGTTGGTCAGCACGAGGCGGCCGATCCGCTCGGGGTGGCGGGTGACGAGCACCTGCGACATCGCCCCGCCGGAGTCGTTGCCGACGATCGTCACGTCGGTGAGGTCGAGCTTGTCGAGGAAGCTCGCGATCAGGTCGGCAATGCCGTAGGGCGTGAGGTCGGCGTCGTGGTTCATCGCGATCTGTTGGG
The DNA here is from genome assembly GCA_035759115.1 of Solirubrobacterales bacterium. GTDB lineage: Bacteria > Actinomycetota > Thermoleophilia > Solirubrobacterales > 70-9 > VRUE01. Next base: position 2,469 of record DASTVL010000048.1, read on the forward strand.
CGCCGATCGGCCAGTCGGGGGCGAGGCAGCGAAAGCGGTCGGAGAGGTTGTCGACGACGCCGTCCCAGAGCCGCCCGTCGACGAGGAAGCCGTGGACGAAGACGACCGGCTTGCCCTCGCCGGCCTCGCGGTAGCGGATGCGCCCGGCGGGGAGATCGATCTCGTGGCGCTGGTCTGACTGGGGCATTGCGTCCGATATTAGTCGCGCGGGCCGACGATCCCGAGGCGATGCGGGTCGAGGTCGGGCACACCCTCGACTTCCTGCTCGGGGCCATCGCTCGCGGGTAGCGGCGCCGGCGCCGTGCGACGCGACTCCTTCTGCGCGTACATGCGCACGTCGGCGAGTTGCAGCGCGGCGGCGGAGTCCGCGGCCTCGGCCGGGAACACGGCCCGGCCCCAGGAGGAGCTGACCTCGACGCCCCGGTCGCTTTCGGTCAGCGCCTCGGCGGCGGCCTTGGCGACAGCGTCGAAGCGGTCCGGCGGGCAGGTCAGCAGAACGCAGAACTCGTCGCCGCCGACGCGGTAGACCGAGCCGTCGGCGGCGACAGCCGCCGACAGCCGGGCGCCGAGCCGGCTCAGCAGATCGTCTCCCGCCGGGTGGCCGAAGGTGTCGTTGTAGCGCTTGAAGCCGTTGAGGTCGAAGAGGTAGAGCGCCGCCGGCTCGGCCTCGCTCACCTGCTGCCAAAGAGCGGTCAGGTCGACCTGCATGCCGCCGCGGTTGCCGAGGCCGGTCAGCGGGTCGGTCCGCACCTGCTCGAGCAGGCGGCGGTTCTCGCGCGTGCTGAGACCGAGGCGGACGATCACGGCGACCATCGTCGCCGTCCAGAGGACGACCGAGAGCCCGCTGGCGACGCTGAGCAGCTGCATCGAGAAGAGCCCGACCATGACCACCGCGAAGAGCGCCGGGATGACCAGCTCGCGCCAGCGGTCATCGCCCTCGTGCGAGCGGATCGGCGCCGCCGCCGGTTGCCAGAGCAGCGCGCCCAGCGCCGCTGCCGAGATCAGGTAGAGAGGGTCGATCCAGTTCCCGGGAGGGACCGCGCCGCCGGCTTCCTGCAGGGTGTAGGCGATGTCGGCGATCGCTGTGAAGGCGAGCCCGACGAGCAGCAGCGACCAGACCCGGCCCGGGCGCCAGTCGGTCAGCGCGATGATGCCGACGATCGCGGCCAGCAGACCGATGTCCGCCAGCGGGTAGGCCAGCGAGGTCACCAGTTCAAGCCCGGATTCGGTGGTGCCGCCGGCGACGAAGTCGAAGACGAAGGCGACGCCGAGGGCGGCGGTGCCGAGCGCGGCGATCGCGCCGTCGGTCCAGCGGCGCCAGTCGAGCTCACGGGCGCGGGCGCGGACGAGCAGCGCCAGGCCGATGTAGGCGAGCGGGTAGAAGGCGAGGTAGAAGCCGTCGGCGGGGGAGGGGTAGGGCGGTTCGGCGGCATCGAGGATGAAAGCGGTCCAGTAGAGCTCGCCGGCGGCCCAGCAGAAGACGGCGGCGGCGAGCAGCGCCCAGGCGGCCCGCTCGCGGTGGGTGATCTCCGCCCGCAGCAGCAGCGCGATCCCGGCCGCGACGACGACCGCGTCGTACAGGTAGCCGCCGGCGATCTTGTCGAAGCCGGGGCCGAGGAAGCCGAGCCAGTCGTGCAGGACGATCAGGCCGGTGGCGCCGAACAGCACCAGCGCCAGCAGGGTACGCAGCGCCCTGGACCCGGCGTCGGCGCTTGTCGCCTGTTCAGGCGTCACACGGTCGTATCGGCACGACTTGCGCACTTCTCTAGACTTGGTGGCGATGAAGGCAGGAATTCACCCCGAGTACAAGCTCGCCCACGTGCACTGCTCGTGCGGCACCCAGTTCTACACCCGCGCGACGGTGGACGATCTGCACGTCGAGCTCTGCTCGGAGTGCCACCCGTTCTACACCGGCAAGCAGAAGCTCGTCGACACCGGCGGGCGGGTCGAGCGGTTCCAGCGGCGCGCCGCGAAGCACGCCAAGGCCTCGAAATAGACGATGAGCGCGGAGACAGGCTCTCCGCCGGCTGAGCCCGTCTCCTCGAACGGAGCGGATCCACTCCGCATGCCGGGCGGCGGCCTCGTCGCCAAGCGCGACGCGCCGGTCGGCGGGCAGGCGGTGCTCGAGGGAGTGATGATGCGCGGCGTCTCGACCTGGGCGGTCGCGGTGCGCAACCCCGAGGGCCAGATCGAGCTCAGCTCCGAACCGCTCAAGCCCTGGGCCAAGCGCCACCGGCTCTGGCGGGTGCCGGTGCTGCGCGGCGTCGTCGCCCTCGGCGAGTCGCTGAAGATCGGCTTCCGCGCTCTGGCGATCTCCGCCAACGCGCAGATGGAGGAGGACGAGAAGGGCGAGAAGGAAGAGATCGGGGGCTGGCTCTGGGGCCTGACCATCGCCTTCTCGCTGGCGCTCTCGATCGGGCTCTTCTTCGTCGTCCCGGTAGGGCTGACCAGCCTGATCAAGGACCAACTCGGCAACGCCTTCCTCTTCTGGCTGGTCGAGGGGATCCTGCGCACGGCGATCTTCATCGGCTACATCGTCTTGATCAGCCGCCTGCCCGATCTGCGCCGCGTCTTCGAGTACCACGGCGCCGAGCACAAGACGATCTCCTGCTACGAGGCCGAAGACGAGCTCGTCCCGCAGCGGGCGAAGCTCTACTCGCGCCTGCACCCGCGCTGCGGCACCAGCTTCCTGCTGATCGTGATGGTGCTGGCGATCTTCGTCTTCGCCCCGATCGGCCTGCCCGCCTGGTACTGGCTGCTGGCCTCGCGCATCCTCGGCATCCCGCTGATCGCCGGCCTCTCCTACGAGGTGATCAAATGGGCTGGCAAGAACCGCCGCAAACGCTGGGTGCGGGCGGTGATGTGGCCAGGCCTGATGCTGCAGAACCTGACCACGCGCGAACCCGACGAAGAGCAGCTCGCGGTCGCGATCGCGGCGCTGGAGAAGGTTTTGGCGGAGGAGCAGCCCAGCGACGACGAGTCGCCGATCGAGATCGTCGCTTAGCGCCGGGGAAAGCCGAGTGCCCCTTCCACGGAGGCCGTCGCGCAGCCTGTTACGAGTAGCTACGAGTAACGCGGAGTCCCTTATAAGTGTCATACTCGTACCGTGTTCGGGAGGCTGGGAGCTTGTTTTGGCAGCGCGGTGGGGGTTGCCGTGGTCGCTTGCGTTGCGGTAGGGGTAGCCGCTGGTGCGACGACCTCGATTTCAACCTGCCTCCGTAGTGACTGCCCAGGGCGTATCACGCTCGATATCAACGGTGTTCGCACCCTGCCGCGGGCCTTGCCCAGGAGAGGGGCCGCGCCGATGGGTCTCATGGTGGGAGCGAGGATCGCGACCACCGGCGACTCGCATCCGTCCGCGTTGCGCGAAGCGGTCGTCGATGTCGACAAGGACGTCGAGATGGACGTCAGGGGACTGCCGGTCTGCGGCTACCGCACGATCGCGGCGCGCGATGTTGCGGCGGCCCGGCAGGGATGTCGCCGCGCGATCGTCGGCTCGGGCGAGGCGGAGGCTTCGCTGCTGCTTCCGGGCGCTGAGCGAATGTCGACGAGGAGCCGGCTGACCGTGTTCAACGGCGGCCGCCGCGGTCGCACGACGATGCTCTTCGTGCACGGCTACGCGCAGCTTCCACGCCCGCAGGCGCTCGTCGCCCGAATCGAGGTCGAGAAGATCGCCGGTGGCTTGCATTCCGTGATTGACGTTCCGGCAATCGCCGGCGGCTATGGCTCTCTGACCGAGATATCGCTCAAGCTGAGGCGGTCTTTCTCTTATCGCGGCGAGCGCAAGAGCTTTCTCTCTGCCCGGTGTCCCGATGGGAAATTCATCGTGCAGACGCCCAAGCTGGTTTTCAAGAACGAAGCCCGGATCCCGGGCGTTGCAGCGCAGACCGTTCTCAAGGGCGGCATCGCCGTCCCTTGCAAGCCGAAGCGATAGGTCCGCCGCCGCCCCCTATCGTTCAGGGCATGATCGATGCCCTGGTCGAGCAGATCGAGACGCGCTTCGGCGAGCTGGAGCGGGAGATGTCGGACCCCGAGGTGATCGGGGATCGGCAGCGCTATGCCGAAGTCGGGCGCGAGTACCGGGAGCTGCAGCCGGCGCATGGGCTGGCGGGGGAGTATCGGACCCTGAAGGGCGACCTCGACGGAGCGCGGGAGCTGCTGGAGGAGGGCGAGGACGCGGAGCTGCGCAAGGTCGTCGAGGAGGCGCCGGGGCGGCTGGCCGAGCTGGAAGAGGAGATCCGGCTGGCGATGGTCGAGCGCGACCCCAACGACGACAAGAACGTGCTGGTCGAGATCCGCGCCGGGACCGGGGGGGACGAGGCGGCGCTGTTCGCCGGCGACCTCTACAAGATGCTCACCCGCTACGCCGAAGAGCGCGGCTTCGCGACCGAGGTGCTCTCGCAGTCGGCCGCCGACGCCGGCGGCTTCAAGGAGGTCACCTTCGCGATCAAGGGCGACGCCGCCTACTCCGTCTTCAAGTACGAGGGCGGGACGCACCGCGTGCAGCGAGTGCCCGAGACCGAGTCGCAGGGCCGCATCCACACCTCGACCGCGACGATCGCCGTCCTGCCCGAGGCCGAGGAGGTCGAGGTCGAGGTCGACCAGAACGACCTGCAGATCGACGTCTACCGCTCCTCCGGGCCGGGCGGGCAGTCGGTCAACACGACCGACTCGGCGGTGCGGATCACGCACAGGCCCAGCGGCATCGTCGTCTCGATGCAGGACGAGAAGTCGCAGCTGCAGAACCGTGAGAAGGCGATGCGGGTGCTGCGCGCGCGGCTGCTCGAGCGCGAGCTGGCCGAGCAGCAGGCGAAGGTCGCGGCCGAGCGCAAGGCGCAGGTCGGCAGCGGCGAGCGCTCGGAGAAGGTCCGCACCTACAACTTCCCCCAGGGCCGCGTCACCGACCACCGGATCAAGCTGACCACGCACAACATCGAGGCGGTCCTGGCCGGGGGTCTATCCGAATTCACCGATGCCCTTGCTGCCGAGGAGAAGAGGCAACGGCTTGAGGCCGCGGCCGTTGCTTGAGTGGTCGCCGTTCCCAGCATGAGCGGCGCTCGAGAAGCTCTGGCATCGGCCGTCGATGCTCTGCGCGCTACTGGTGTCGAAGATCCGCGCCTCGACGCCGAATTGCTGCTTGCTGAGGCTGCCGGCCGGGATCGGGCGCGATTGGCGGCGGAGCCGGAAGTTGAGATTCCGGCGTCGGCGGCGCGGCGTTTCGGCGAGATGGTGCGGCGGCGGCTGCGGCGTGAGCCGGTCGCCTACATCCTCGGGCGTAAAGGGTTTCGGGATATCGAGCTGGCGGTCGATTCGCGCGTGCTGGTGCCGCGGCCGGAGACCGAGCTGCTGGTCGAGCTGGCGCTGGAGCTGGGGCCGCGGCGCCTGCTCGACGTCGGCACCGGCTCGGGCGCGATCGCGCTGGCGATCGCCGATGAGCTGCCGGGCTGCGAGGTGCTGGCGACCGACACGTCCGCCGCCGCGCTCGCAGTCGCCCGCGCGAACGCCGCGCGGCTCGGTCTCGCCGACCGGGTCGAGTTCCACGACACGATGCTGCCGCTCGAGCCGCCGCGGCTCGACCTGATCGTCGCCAACCTGCCCTACGTCGCCGAGGGCGAGTGGGCCGGCCTGGAGCCGGAGGTGACGCAGTGGGAGCCGCGCGAGGCGCTGCTGGCCGGCGCAGACGGGCTCGACCTGATCCGCGCCGCGATCCCGCTCGCGGCGACGGCCGCGCCCGCTCTGGCGCTCGAGGTCGGCGCCGGCCAGGCGCCCGCGGTCAGCGAGCTGCTCTTCGAGGCCGGCTTCGGCACGGTCGAGACCCGCCCCGATCTGGCCGGCATCCCGCGCGTCGTCTGGGGAAAGCAGTGACTACGGTCTCGGTCGCACGCGACGGGGCGGACGCCGCTCGCGCCGCGCTGGAACGGACGATCGCGGCGGGGGGTGTCGTCGTCTTTCCCGCCGACGGGCTCTACGGGCTCGCCTGCGACCCGCTCGACGCCGGCGCGGTCGAGCGCATCCACCGGATCAAGGGCCGCGACGACGGCAAGCCCTCCGCGGTCATGTATCTCGCGCCGCCGGCGATGCGCGAGCTGCTCAGCGGGCTCGGACAGCCGACGCGCGAGGCGATCGCGGCGCTGCTGCCGGGACCGGCGACGCTGGTCGTCGCCAACCGCGAGCGGCGCTACCCGCTCGCCTGCCGCGCCGACCCCGAGCGGCTCGGCGTCCGCCTGATCGATGGCCCGCTGGCGGGCGCGATCTGCCCCCTGTTCCAGACCTCGGCCAACCTCAGCGGCGAGCCCGCGCCAGGAGGCTTCAGCGCGGTTCCCGACGAGATCGTCGCCGCGGTGGACCTGGCGATCGACGGCGGCGAGCTGACCGGCCGGCCCTCGACTGTGGTCGACCTCAGCGCCTACGACGAGAGCGGCGAGTGGGCGATCCTGCGCGACGGCGCGCTGTCGCGCCAGGAGATCGAAGGATTGATGCCCCAGTAGGGGACACAAAGCTTCAATTTGACTCAGCAGCGTCGCGCGCCCTCGAGCTGCGGTAGGCGGACGATGCGCACCGAGCGGTTGTTGTCCTCCCGCGACTCGTAGAGGTGGTTCTCCGGGTCGACCCGCATGACGAAGGCGTAGCAGCCGCGCAGCCCGGTGACGTCGACCCACTGGCGGTCGTAGTCGGCGGGATAGATGTCCGACCAGCCGACCGAGGTGCCCATCTTCGTCCGCTGCAGCGAGGGATCCTGGCTGCAGGCGGGGTAGACGGGATTGCGGGGCGAGCGCCTGCCCGGCCGCGTGCGCTCGAGGTCGCGGAAGCAGTAGAGGACCTTCGGTCCCTTGCGCAGGCGGTGCAGTGGACGGCGGCGCTCGTCGAGCGACCAGATCTCCATGCTCAGCGGGTCGCGCACTTTCCACCAGGAGCCGCCGAAGCGGTAGCCGACGAAGAAATAGTGCAGCCGCATCTGGGTGCGGAAGACCTCCACGCCGGGGCCGTCGGCGCGGTGGATCGCCTGGTTGGCGCGCATCCAGTTGCGCTTGTAGCGGTGGCCGCGCAGCTCGACCGGGCCGCGGCCGCGCGAGCGGATGTCGTTGCCGGCGTGCAGGCGGACCCGCCCGTGGGAGCGGTAGTACTCGCCCGCCTCCTCATGCCGGGGACTGCCGCGGCGCTCGATGTAGAGGTCTTCGGCAGGGCCGACCCTGAGGTCGGGGCAGAGCAGGTGGCCGGAGCCCGGCCCGGTGCAGGGGTTGCCGTCGCGCCTGGGGTCGAGCTCGACTCCCGCGCCGCCCGTCGCGCCGCCGGCGGCTCCGGCGAGGGCGGCGAGAACGACGACTACGGCCGCGAGCGCCGCTGTCGAGAGCCTCTTCACGGCGGGCAGGCTATCCATACTCGTTGGTATCGTCGGATCACGGTGAGCGAGCTACCCGAAAACCTCCAGGCGGCGCCTCTGAGCGAGGTCGACCCGGCGATCGCCGCGGTCCTCGACGCCGAGCTGCGGCGCCAGCAGGGGACGCTGGAGATGATCGCCTCGGAGAACTTCGTCCCGCAGGCGGTGCTCGAAGCGGTCGGCTCGGTGCTGACCAACAAGTACGCCGAGGGCTACCCCGGCCGCCGCTACTACGGCGGTTGCGAGGAGGTCGACGTCGCCGAGCAGTTGGCGATCGACCGGGCCAAGGAGCTGTTCGGCGCCGAGCACGCCAACGTCCAGCCGCACGCCGGCGCCCAGGCCAACAACGCCGCTTACATGGCGCTGCTCGAGCCGGGCGACACGATCATGGGCCTGGCGCTCGACCACGGCGGCCACCTCACGCACGGGATGAAGATCAACGTCTCCGGCAAGCTCTACGAGATCGTCGCCTACCACGTGCGCCGCGAGGACATGCGCGTCGACATGGAGGAGGTCGAGCGGCTCGCCCACGAGCAGCGGCCGAAGCTGATCGTCGCCGGTTGGTCCGCCTACCCGCGCCAGCTCGATTTCGCCGCCTTCCGCGCGATCGCCGACTCGGTCGGGGCCAAGCTGATGGTCGACATGGCGCATTTCGCCGGCCTCGTCGCCGCCGGCGAGCACCCCAACCCGGTCGAGCACGCCGACGTCGTCACGACGACGATCCACAAGACGCTCTGCGGGCCGCGCAGCGGGATGATCCTCTCGACCGAGGAGCACGCGAAGGCGATCGACAGCGCCGTCTTCCCCGGCCAGCAGGGCGGGCCGCTGATGCACACGATCGCCGCCAAGGCGGTGGCGCTGCGGATCGCCGCGACGGAGGAGTTCCGCGCCCGCCAGCGGCAGACGATCGCCAACGCCCGGGCCTTCGCCGCCGGCCTCGAAGCCGGCGGCGTGCCGGTGCTCACCGGCGGCACCGACGTCCACCTCGTGCTCGTCGACCTGACCCCGACCGGCCTCGACGGCAAGACCGCCGAGGCGCGCCTGGAGTCGGTCGGGATCACGGTCAACCGCAACGCGATCCCCTTCGACGAGCGCCCGCCGATGAACCCTTCCGGCCTGCGCATCGGCACCCCGGCGCTGACCACGCGCGGCCTGGTCGAGGACGACCTGACCGAGATCGCCACGGTGATCGCCACGGCCCTCGGCCCCGACTACGAGGCTGAGAAGAGCGGCCTGGCCGAGCGCACCCGCGCCCTGATGGAGCGCTACCCGCTCTACCCCGAGCTCGCCGCCGCAACTGTCTGAGCAGCTCAAAATCTGGGTCGACATGTCGGCGCCGGCGCACGTGCTGGTGCTGCGGCCGATCATCGAGCGGCTGCGGGCGCAGGGGCACGCGGTCGAGGTCACCTCGCGCGACTACGCGCAGACGCAGGCGCTGCTCGAGCTGCACGGGATGGAGCACACGCCGATCGGCAGCCACGGCGGCGCCTCGCGGCTGCGCAAGGCGCAGCGGCTCGGCGCCCGCACGCTGGGCATGCTGCGCTTCGGCCGCGGCCGCTCCTTCGACCTCGCCCTCGCCCACGGCTCCAACGACCTCGCGATCGCCGCGCGCCTGCTCGGCGTGCCCGAGGCCAACATGCACGACTACGAGTACGCCGTCACCCAGCACCGGATCGGCTGCCGCCTGGCGCGGCGGGTGATGTTCCCCGAGACCGTCCCACCCGAGCGCCTGCGCCGCTTCGGCGTCGGCCCGGGGAAGCTCTTCGCCTACCCGGGACTGAAGGAGGAGTACTACCTCTACGATTTCGAGCCCGACGGCGAGTCCCTGCAGCGGCTCGCGGTCGACACCGGCCGGGTCGTCGTGATCGTGCGCCCGCCGCCCGACGTCTCGCTCTACCACCGCAAGTCGAACCCGCTGTTCCCGAAAATGCTGCAGCGGCTCGGCAGCGACGAGGGCGTGCACGCGGTCGTCCTGCCGCGCACGCAGGCCCAGCGCGAGCTGGTCGAAAGCCTGGCGCTGCCCTCGCTGATCGTGCCCCCGGGCGCGGTCGAGGCGCAGAGCCTGGTCGCGCTCGCCGACCTCGTCGTCTCCGCCGGCGGCACGATGAACCGCGAGGCGGCGGCGCTCGGCACGCCGGTCTACACCACCTACGGCGGCCGGCTCGGCGGCGTCGACGAAGCGCTGATCCGCTCGGGCAGGCTGCGGCCGCTGACCGATCCCCGCGCGATCGAGCTGCGCAAGCGCGGCGCCGAGGCGACGCCGACAAGGCGCGACCCGGCGACGCTCGTCGAGACGATTCTGGGTACGGTCGGAGCCGACCATCGCGCGGCGAGCCACATCCCGAGCTGACTCCCTCGCCCTGCCCGAGGACGTCCAGGCCGAGCTGGAGCACTTCATCGCCCTCGCCGGGGAAGGCGAGTCGCGCCCGGTCGACGCCGTCCTGCGCGCCCTCGACGTACTGATCTCGGCGGCGATCCTGCTCGTGCTCTCGCCGCTGCTGGCGCTGACCGCGGCGGCGATCGCGCTGACCTCGGGGCGGCCGGTCTTCTACCACGGCGCCCGCGTCGGTCGCGCCGGCCGGCTCTTCCGCATGTACAAGTTCCGCACGCTGAAGCCCGACGCCGAGTCGCGGCTCGGCCCCTACCTGGGCGAGGAGCTCTCGCGGCGGACCGAGGAAGAGGTGACGCTGATCGGGCGTGCCCTGCGCAAGATCCACCTCGACGAGGTGCCGCAGCTGTGGAACGTCCTGCAGGGCGACATGGCGGTGGTCGGCCCGCGGCCGATCCGGCCCGCCTTCTTCACCGAGCTCTGCCGGGAGATCCCCCAGTACTGGCAACGGCTCGTCGTCCGCCCCGGCGTGACCGGCTTCGCGCAGACGCGGATGATCCGCGAGGAGTCCTGGGCCGACAAGCTCGCCCACGACATGGAGTACATCGCCGACCGCTCGGCGAGCCTCTACGTCAGCGTCCTCTTCGCCACCGTGGTCAAGGTCGCAGGCCGCGGCCCCGCCGCCCCCGGCTGAGAGACTGCCCGCCATGTGCGGGATCTGTGGACTGGCCGGGGCCGGGGCGGAGGCCGGGGTCGCGCGGCGGATGAACGAGCGGCTCGTCCACCGCGGACCCGACAGCGACGGCGTCTTCGACGGCGACGGGGTCGCGCTGGCGATGCGGCGACTCTCGATCATCGACCTCGAGGGCGGCGACCAGCCGATCGCCAACGAGGACGGCAGCGTCGTCGTCGTCCAGAACGGCGAGATCTACAACCACCGCGAGCTGCGGGCCGAGCTCGAGCGCGCCGGCCACCGCTTCCGCACCGCCTCCGACACCGAGGTCCTCGTCCACCTCTACGAGCAGCACGGCGAGGGCTTCGCCGAGCGCCTGCGCGGCATGTTCGCGATCGCGCTCTGGGACGCGCGCGAGCGGCGCCTGCTGCTCACCCGCGACCGCTTCGGGATCAAGCCGCTCTACTACCGCCTCGCCGACGGCACGCTCTCCTTTGCCTCCGAGCTCAAGGCGCTGCTCGAGCAGCCCGGGTTCTCGCGCGAGATCGATCCGCGCGCGGTCGCCGCCTACCTCGCCTTCAACTCGATCCCGGCACCGCTGACGATCTTCGCCGGGGCGCGCAAGCTGCCGCCGGGGACGCTGGCCCGCTGGGGCGACGGCGAACTGACGATGCGCCGTTACGCGCGTCCCGCGCCGGTCCCGGAGGGGGAGGCCAGGCGGCGGCCCGAGGAGGCGCTGGCCGGCGAGCTGCGCGAGACCCTGCGCGACTCGGTCCGCGCCCACCTCGTCGCCGACGTGCCGGTCGGGGTGCTGCTCTCCGGTGGCGTCGACTCGGCCGGTCTCGCGGCACTCGCCTCCGGCCGGCAGAGCGAGCCGGTCAAGACCTTCTCGGTCGGCTTCGAGGAGGCGAGCTTCGACGAGCTCGACCGCGCCCGGCTCGTCGCCGAGCGCTACGGCACCGAGCACCACGAGATCGTCCTGCGGCCCGACGCGGTCGAGCTCTTCCCGAAGCTGGTCGAGGCCTTCGACGAGCCCTTCGGCGACTCCTCGGCGTTGCCGACCGACCTCGTCTCCGAGCTCGCCGCGGGCGAGGTCAAGGTCGCCCTCTCCGGCGAGGGCGCCGACGAGCTCTTCGGCGGCTACTACACCTACGTCGCCGACCTGCTCGCCGCCCGCGTCGGCCGGCTCGCGGCGCTGGCGGCGCCGCTGGCCGAGCTGCTGCCCAGCTCCGACGCCAAGGTCAGCTTCGACTACAAAGCCAAGCGCTTCGCCCGCGGCGCCGGCCTGCCGCCGCTGGAGCGCCACCACGCCTGGAAGGAGATCTTCTCGCGCCGGGCGCAGGGTGAGCTGCTCGGCCCGCGCGACCCCGGCTGGGACCCGGTCGACCTCTACCGCGAGCGTTACGCCGAGACCGCCGGCGCCGAGCAGCTCGCCCGTCTGCAGGACGTCGACCTCGGCATCTACCTGGTCGACGACCTGCTGGTCAAGACCGATCGCTCGAGCATGGCCCACTCGCTGGAGCTGCGCGTGCCCTTCCTCGACAACGAGGTCGCGGCCGCGGCGCTCGGCCTGGCGACGCCGCTGAAGGTGCGCGGCACGGCAAAGAAGCGGCTGCTGCGGCGGGCGCTGGCGCCGCTGTTGCCGCGGGAGGTCCTGCGCGGGCGCAAGCAGGGCTTCTCGGTCCCGGTGGCGGCCTGGCTGCGCGGCCCGCTGCAGGCCTTCGCCCGCGAAACGCTCTCGGCCGAGACGCTGACCCGCCAGGGCTGGCTCGACCCGGCGACGGTCACCGCCCTGCTCGACCGCCACTGCTCGGGGCAGGAGGACCTCAGCCGCCAGCTCTGGGGCCTGATCGCCTTCACCCTCTGGTTCGACCGCTACGCGTCCTAGCCTGACTTCGTGCCCGCCTCGGTCGAAGCCGCGATCGCCTTCCTCCTCGCCGGGGTCTTGGCGCTGCTGCTGGTCCCGCTCACCGATCGGGTCGCGCGGCGGATCGGCGCGATCGACTACCCCGACGACGAGCGCTCGCTGCACGCCGCGCCGACGCCCCGCCTGGGCGGCCTGGCGATCTTCGCCGCGGTCCTCGTCGCGGCGCTGATCTGGCTGCCCTGGGACGGCGAGACGCGGGCGATCCTCACCGGCGCCGCGCTGATCGTCGCGGTCGGCATGCTCGACGACGTCTACGAGCTCGGCGCGGCGCCGAAGCTGCTCGGCCAGATCGCGGCGGTGGTCGTGCCGGTCGCGGCCGGCGTCACGGTGGACAGCTTCACCGTGCCCTTCCTCGGCCAGCTCAACCCCGGCTCGGTCGAGCTGCTCGGCCTGCCCGGCGGCGGCGCGATCGACCTCGGCGACGTCGGCACGACGCTCGGCATCGTCGCGATGATCAACGTGATCAACCTGATCGACGGCGTCGACGGCCTCGCCGCCGGCGTCTGCCTGATCTCCGGCATCGCCCTCGCCGTGATCGCGCTCTCGCTCGACCGCACCGCGGCCGGGATCCTCGCGGCGCTGACCGCCGGCGCCTCGCTCGGCTTCCTCCGCCACGGCTTCCCCCCGGCCAGCACCTTCATGGGCGACACCGGCTCCAACCTGCTCGGCTTCCTGCTCGGCGTCGTCGCCGTCCAGGGCGCCCTCAAGACCAACGCCGTGATCGCCCTCTTCCTGCCGCTGATCGTGCTCACGGTGCCGATCCTCGACACCGGCTTCGTCGTCGCCAAGCGGCTCAAATACGGGCGACCGATCTACAAAGCCGACCGCTGGCACTTCCATCACCGGATGGAGAACATCGGCTTCTCGCAGCGCCGCACGCTGGTCTACCTCTACGGCTGGACCGCGGTGATGGCTGCATTGGCGCTCGCCCTGCGCTTCGTCCCCTACAGCGACGACCACGGCAGCTTCGACCCGCTCTGGACCGCCGTGATCGGCGCCTTCGGCCTGATCGCCCTGGGCGCCAGCGTCTACCTGGTCTACGTGCTGGAGATACTCAAGCTCCGTCGCTTCAGCCGCATTGACCCCGAGACCGGAGAGTTCGAGGCGCTGGCCCCGAAATGACTTTGTGCGAGATTGTGACAAGCCTCACGATCCCGCTCTAGAAAGCGGATCGTCGGCCCTTTCGGATATAGTCGATCGTCCGCTGGCTGCTCCGATAAGCGGCCTCGAAGCGGGTTTATGTCCCCTCCCAAGCATGTCGATCTTCTGGTGCTCGCCGCCGCCCTTGCCGTGTTCGCGATCGGGGGGCTGCCCCTGCTCGGCTACGCCTTCGCCGCCGTCGCCTGGCTCGCCCAGCGCGGGATCCAGCTGCTCGCCGGTCGCCGCGCCGCCGCCGAGCTCGCCGCCGGCAATCGCCAGCGGGCGATGGGCTTCGTCGCCGGCAGCACCCTCGGCCGCGTCTGGCTGATGGTCACCGCGGCGCTGCTTGCCGGCGTGGTCGAGCGCGAGGCAGGGCTCGCCGCCGCGGTCCTGCTCGTCGTGCTCTTCACCGTCTCCTTCGTCGGTGGCGGCATCGCCCACATGTTCGAGGCCGACGGCGGCGAAGCGCAGGGGGCCTCATGAGCGAGACCGCGGAGAGCGCCGGCGGCGGGATGAGCACCAAGGCCAAAGTCCTGATCGGGCTCGGCGCCTACTTCGGGATCGCGATCCTGATGATGCTGGTCTTCGGCAGCTCGGGCAAAGACGAATCGTTCCAGCCGCAGAACGAGTTCCTGCTCGAAGCCTGGGTCCCGATCGAAATCGCCGGGATCGACCTCAGCATCAACAAGGCGGTGCTCTACCTGGTGATCGCCAGCGTGCTGACGATCGGCACGATGACCTGGATCGCCGGCCGCATGGAGCAGAAGCCGAACCGCGTGCAGACCGCGATCGAGGCCGCCTACGACCTGACCAAAACCAAAATCACCGGCGACAACCTCGACGCGAAGACGGCGGCGCGCTGGTTCCCCTTCCTCGCCGCGCTCTTCTTCTTCATCTGGTTCTCGAACATGATCGGTTTCATACCGCTGCCGATCAACACCGAGCACCCGGTCGACATCTTCGGCATCGAGGTGCCGGCCTTCGCGCTCTACGCGGCGACCGCGAACATCTCGATCCCGCTCGTCCTCACCCTCGTCGTCTGGGTCGCCTACCACGTCGAAGGCGTGCGCGCGCAGGGCGTCCGCGGCTACCTGGCGAGCTGGCTGCCGCCCGGGCTCGAGAACATGAACCCGGCGATGAAGGCGTTCATCTTCGTGATCGAGTCGATCTCCCACTTCGCCCGCCTGATCTCGCTCTCGGTGCGGCTCTTCGCCAACATCCTCGCCGGCCACCTGCTGCTGCTGTTCATGGGCGGCGGGCTCGCCGTGCTGCTCGGGATCGCCGCGCTGGGCGCCCTCACCTTCCCCCTCGCCTTCTTCTTCTTCGTGCTGGAGGTCGGGCTGATCGCCACGCTCCAGGCGTTTATCTTCTCGACCCTCACCGCGATCTACATCGGCGGAGCGGTCTCCGCAAGCCACTAGATGACCAATTCCAAATTTCCACACCCACGGATGACGCGCCTGGCGCGGCGCTGGTCGGCGCCCGCGGCCTCGCGCGTAGCGCTGCTACGCGCAGCGACCACGTGCACCCCCCAGCTTGGCCAGTCGCGCCCCCGCGGGCACGTAAATTTGCAATCGATCATCTAACCAAAGGAGTCAGACTCGATGGATCTCATGTCCCTACCGATTGCCGAGGTCACCGACGAAGGTGTGACGGACGCCGGCAAGGCGATCGCGCTCGGCGTCGGCGCCGGGCTCGGCTCGATCGGCGCCGGAATCGGCATCGGCATCATCTTCGGCAAGGAGATCGAGTCGGTCGCCCGCCAGCCGGAGATGAAAGACGAGCTGCAGAGCATCCGCTGGCTCGGCTTCGCGCTGACCGAGGCGGTTGCCTTCTACACCTTCATCTTCGGCCTGATCGCCTTCTTCCTCTAGGCCGCGAACGTGGAGCTACTGGTCCACATAGCGGGCATCGTCCCCCTCGCGGCGGAGGCCGCGCATGGCGCCGAGGAAGAAGGCGGCAGCTTCCTGGTCACGCCGGGCGTCGGCCTGATGATCTGGACGCTCGTCCTCTTCCTCTTCACCATGTGGGTGCTGTCGAAGCTCGCCTTCCCGAAAATCCAGGAGGCGCTCGACAAGCGGGCGAGGACGATCGCCGAGTCGATCGAGGCCGCCGAAAGGCAGCGCAAGGAGTCCGACGAGCTGCTCGAGGAGTACCGCGGCCGCCTGGCCGAGGCCCGCGAGCAGGCCGACGACATCATGGCCCGCGCCCGCAAGGCGGCGGAGACGGCGGAAGCCGAGGCGACCAACGCCGGCAAGGAGAAACGCGACGAGCTGGTCTCCGCGGCGAAGCGCGACATCGAGGCCGAGACGCGGCGCTCGCTGGAGCAGATCCGCAGGGAGGTCGCCGACCTGACCGTGCTGGCGACCGAGAAGGTGACCCGCAAGAGCCTCACCGCCGAGGACCAGCGCCGCCTGGTCGAGGAGGCGCTGAGCGAGGTCGACTTCACCTCGCTCTCGGGCACGGAGGGATCGCAGAACTGATGGAGGCGGCGCGCGTATACGCCGAGGCGCTCTTCGACGTGGCGAAGCAGAAGGGCAAGCTCGACACGATCGGCGCCGGCCTCGGCCAGTTCGCCGACGCGGTCGAAGGCGACCGCGAGCTGCAGGTCTTCCTCTTCAGCCCGCACTTCTCCTCGGCCGAGAAGGCCGAGGGGCTGGGCCGCGCGGTGGTCGGCGCGGACCCGGAGCTGACCAACTTCCTCGAGCTGCTGGTCGAGAAGCAGCGGATGACCGAGGTCTTCCGCATCCGCCGCGAGTTCGACCAGCTGTGGAAGAAGGAGGACAGGCGGATCGACGTGACCGTGACCAGCGCGGTCGAGCTGGACCCGGCCGTTGTGGCCAAGATCGGCGAGGAGATCGAGCGACAGACGGGCCAGCGGGTCTCGCCGGCCAGCCGCGTCGACGGCGAGATCCTCGGTGGCATTGTCCTGCAGGTCGGCAACATGGTGCTCGACGCGAGCATCCGCAGCCGCCTGGAGAAACTTCGAAAGAGCGTCGCGCAGGCGGCGTAAGGAGGCAGAGAGCACCGCATGGAGATCAAGCCAGACGAGATCGCATCGATCCTGCGCGAGCGGATCGAGGGCATGGACACCGGCAGCGCCGACCTCTCCGAGGTCGGCACCGTGCTGTCCGTAGCCGACGGCATCGCCCGCATCCACGGGCTCGACAGCTGCATGGCGCTGGAGATGCTCGAGCTGCCGCACGGGGTCACCGGGCTGGCGCTCAACCTCGAGGCCGACAACGTCGGCGCCGTGCTCTTCGGCGAGTGGGACAAGATCGTCGAGGGCGACACGGTCAAGCGCACCGGCCACCTGCTGCGGATCCCCGTCGGCCCCGAGCTGCTCGGCCGCATGGTCGACCCGCTCGGCCGCCCGCTCGACGACAAGGGCGAGGTGGCGACCAGCCAGACCCGCCCGGCCGAGTTCAAAGCGCCCGGCGTCGTCCAGCGCCAGCCGGTGACCGAACCGGTGCAGACCGGGCTGATGTCGATCGACGGGATGATCCCGATCGGCCGCGGCCAGCGAGAGCTGATCATCGGCGACCGCCAGACCGGCAAGACGGCGATCGCGATCGACACGATCATCAACAACCGCGACAAGGACATGGTCAGCATCTACGTCGCGATCGGCCAGCGGATGTCGACCGTCGTCCAGCTCAAGGAGGTGCTGGAGGAGAACGGCGCGATGGAGAACACGATCATCGTCGCCGCCCCCGCCGACGAGGCCGCGCCGATCAAGTTCATCGCCCCCTACGCGGGCTGCGCGATGGGCGAGCACTTCCTCTACGAAGGCAAGGCGGCGCTCTGCGTCTACGACGACCTGACCAAGCACGCCTACGCCTACCGCCAGATGTCGCTGCTGCTGCGGCGCCCGCCCGGTCGCGAGGCCTACCCGGGCGACGTCTTCTACCTGCACTCGCGGCTGCTCGAGCGGGCGGTCAAGCTCAACGACGAGCTCGGCGGCGGCTCGCTGACGGCGCTGCCGATCATCGAGACCCAGGCCTCCGACGTCTCCGCCTACATCCCGACCAACGTGATCTCGATTACCGACGGCCAGATCTTCCTCGAGTCCGACCTGTTCAACTCGGGCGTG
>DASTVL010000049.1:0-4451 GCA_035759115.1 Solirubrobacterales bacterium
CCGCCAGCGTCAGCGCCGGCAGCAGCCACTTGGCGAGTTTTGCGTCCATATGACGCATAAGTCGCCAACGGGTCATTGCGACCCCCTGTGCAGGGCCGCCATCGCGCGCTCGCGGGCGGCGACGAAGGCCGGGTCGGTGACCGCGGCGTCGCGGTCGGGGGCACGCGACGCCGGCGCGCCCAGCTCCTCGACGACGCGGGCCGGGCGGCCGGAGAGGACGATGACGCGGTCGGCGAGGTAGAGCGCCTCCTCGATGTCATGGCTGACGAGGACGACCGTGCGCGGGTCGGCCGACAGCGCCCGGGCGAGCCAGCCCTGCATCTCGGCGCGGGTGATCGCGTCGAGCGAGGCGAAGGGCTCGTCCAGCGCCAGCAGCGGCTTGCCGGCGACGAGGGTGCGCAGGAAGGCGACCCGCTGGCGCATCCCGCCGGAGAGTTCGGCCGGCCGGGCGCGCTCGAACCCGGCGAGGCCGAACTGCTCGAACAGGCGGCCCGCCTCCTCCCGCGCCGCGCCGCGGCGGGCGCCGCGGTTGCGCAGCGCCAGCGCGGCGTTGTCGATCGCGCTCAGCCACGGCAGCAGCAGGTCGCGCTGCGGCATCAGGGCGCAGCGGGCGAGGCGCTCTGCGGGCGCGCCGGCGCCGTCTACCTCGATCTCTCCCGCACGCGGCTGCTGCAGGCCGGCGAGCAGCTCGAGCAGGGTCGACTTGCCGCACCCCGAAGGACCGACGAGGCCGAGCACGCCGTGGGCGGGCAAGGAGAGGTCGAGGCGGTCGATCGCCTCCAGCTCGCCGTAGGAATGAGAGATGGCGCGGACGGAGACCACCGCTGGTATCCTGCCGCACTCGCTGCTTTTGACTTAGAAGGTCAAGAAAGTCGTAAACGAGCAGGAGCGAAATTCCCATGGACCCGGCGATCATCATCTTCGGCTTCGGAATCGGCGCGATGGTCGGCATGACCGGCATGGGCGGCGGCACTTTGATGACGCCGCTGCTGATCCTGCTCTTCGGGGTCAAGCCGGTGACCGCGATCGGCACCGACATCTTCTACGCCGCGGTTACCAAGACCGTCGGCGGCTGGCGCCACCTGCGCATGGGCACGGTCAACATGGGCCTCTCGCTCTGGCTCGCCGCCGGCAGCGTGCCGGCCTCGGTCGCCGGCGTCTGGGCGATCTCGATCCTGCAGAGCAGGGTCGGCGAAGAGCGGCTCGACTCGCTCGTCTACGCGCTGCTCGGCGGCGCCCTGCTGATGGTCGGGCTGATCACCCTGGCGCGGGCGCTGATCCTCAGCAACCTGGTCGAGGAGCGCGAGGACTTCGAGATCAAGCGCCGCCACAAGGTCGCCGCGGTGGCAATCGGCATCGTCACCGGCTTCGTCATCGGCATCACCTCGGCCGGCTCGGGGACGGTGATCGCGATCCTCTTGATCGCGGTCTTCCGCCTGGCGCCGAAGAAAGTCGTCGGCACCGATGTCTTCCACGCGGCGATTCTGCTCTGGGCGGCGGGGATCGCCCACTGGGTCAGCGGCAACGTCGACTTCGTCCTCGCCGGCAACATCCTGCTCGGCTCGATCCCGGGCGTGATCGTCGGCGCGCATTTCGCCGCGCGGGCGCCGACCGGCTTCCTGCGCACGGCGCTCGGCGTCGTCCTCGTCGCCGCCGGGATCGTCACCGTGCAGGAGGGCGACCCGATGGTCTGGCCGATCGCCGCCGCGGTCGCGGGTGTTGGCCTCGGGCTGCTGATCTGGTTCCCGCGCTGGTGGGGGAGGCGGCGGGCCGAACGCGAAGCGAAGGAAGGCGAGGGCCCGCCGCACGACCGCTCCGACGAGCTGGCGCTGGAGGAGATCGGATGAGGGTCTCGGCGAAGGCCGACTACGCGGTCCGCGCGGCCGCCGAGCTGGCGGCCGAAGCGGACGGGCCGATCAAGGGCGAGCGGCTGGCCGAGCTGCAGGACATCCCGCTGCAGTTCCTCGAGCACATCCTGCTCGAGCTCAAGCACCACGGGATCGTGCGGGCGCGGCGGGGGGCCAAAGGGGGGTACTGGCTGGCGAAGCCGGCCGACGCGGTGACGATCGCCGACATCGTGCGCGCGGTCGAGGGGCCGATCGCGCACGTGCAGTCGGCGCCGCCGGAGTCGATCGAGTACCGCGGCCACGCCGAGCACCTGCAGGAGGTCTGGATCGCGGTCCGCGCCAACCTGCGCGCGGTGCTCGAGCACGTCACGCTCGCCGACCTGGTCAGCGGCGACCTGCCGCCCCTGGTCGCCGAGCTGACCGGGTCCGAGGACGCCTGGGCCCCGCGCTAGCTGCGGCTTCGATCATCGTCGGCTTCCAGGCGGTTCCGGCACAAACATGCCACGCAATTCTTTGATTCTGCGCACCACACGCGCGTCGGCGCTTTCTAGCGTCGGCGGGTGTGATACTTCTTGTCAGAGGGCTCAATGGGCGCTATGTTGAAATTCCCTGGACGCGATGGGTTCATATTCGAGCCCGCCACCCTGAGCTCGAGCGGTCATTGAGAGATATCGTGACTACAGTGGAATGTCCAACTCACCATGAGCCTGATCCAATGCCCGGCCGGGAAAGACTGTTTGGACGTGGGGGTTCCTGGGGGTGGATTCGCGTGGTTGTCGAGTTCTCCGGCGACTTTGATCGCGTTGTGACCGCGCTTCCCGAAGCCCGCGATCCACGCGCAGGTCATCGGAGATGATTGTGCGCCTGGGAGATCAGGAGTTCGACGATGTCTTCTACGACGCCGATGTCGACGTCCTCTACCTGAGTCGCGGCAAGCCCGTTCCGGCGGCGGAAACGCTTCCCTCCGAGGAGGGCCATGCGATCAGATTGAACGACGGAGGCGAGATCGTCGGAATCACCATCATCGGCGCCAAGTGGTGGGCAGAGCGCGACGGGCGGATCACGGTGACCATCCCGGAGACGGCTCGGAACCCCGGGCGCATGGAGACCTCTGCCGAGGATCTGGCGCCCGCCCTCGCCGCCTGATCCTGCGCGCGGTGCTCGAGCACGTCACCCTCGCTGATCTGGTCAGCGGCGGATTTGGCATCGTCGGGACATGGTCAATCTGGCCGAGATCGGGTTTGCCGCCAGGCTCTTGGAGTTGGCAGCGGCATCGATCGCTGCCGGCATCGTTGTCGCTGGGGCTATCTTGGCGATGATCGGAATGTCCGCCGGATGGTCGCGCAAGGAGATGGAGGCCACGCGATCACGGTCTTGTTTGGCGGTGGGCATCTGATCGGGGATACCGAGGCCGGAATGTTCGTCGTCTTGATGGCAACGTTCTTGATCGGGATCGGCTTGCTCGAGGGTCTCGAAAGCCGGCAGCGCCACAAGCAGGCCTCCGAGTAGGAGGCCTGCTTGTTTTGATCAGGGCGTCAGCCTGAACGGGGGGTACTCGTCCGTGACCAGGGTGATCGCGTAGCCGGTGACGCGGTTGTGCCAGCGGCCGACGCCTTCGAGGAAGGTGAAGATCCCGCGCGGGTAGCGGCCGGTGAAGAGGATCGCGAACCAGGCACCGATCAGGGCGAAGAAGGCGCCGATGCCGAGGAAGAAGAGCACGATGTAGTGCGGGATCGCGAGCAGCCACTTGATCAGCGGCATGCCGCGCTGCAGTCCCTGGCTTTCCGGCTGCGGGTACTCGAGCCTGACCGCCTGCTGCTCGTCGGTCGAGGGATAGCGGTCGTCCATCAGCGCGAGGTAGACCCCGACCCGGTTGAGGAAGCGCAGCAGCTCGAGGTTCCAGCTGAACCACCAGCCCGGGTACTTCTTGCGGAAGAGCAGCATCAGCACCAGCGGCACGAAGACGATGCTGCCCATCGAGATCCCCGCTTCGTAGCCGTAGTTGGTCAGCTCGGAGCCGGGCAGCAGGCCGGCGACGATCAGGATCGGGATCACCGTGAAGATGCGGAAGAACGTGGTCAGCCGGTTGAGCTCGCGCTCCGGGTACTCGACCGAGAAGGTCACCGGGTAGCCACTCGGCGCGGGTGGCGCCGGCTGGGGTGAGGGTGGCGTGGGCGGTGGCGCGCTGCTCATCTCCATGCTGCATCTCCTTTGGCGGTTTGCGGCGATGTTCTCCTACGGGGCGGCGGAAGCGCATCCGTGTGAATCCGCCAACCGCATCGCGGTTAGGCTTGGTCTGGCATGCGACGCCTTCTCGTCACCTTCGCCGCATTCGCGGCACTCGCCCTCCTGGCCTCGCCGGCGCTCGCCAAACCGGTCGCCGGCGAGGCCGACGACGACGCCATCGTGGTCATCAACGGCGACGTCGAAGTCGAGCACGGCGAACTGGCCAGGGGCGTGTTCATCGTCGACGGCGACGCCTACATCCGCGGCCGCGTCGACGGCGACGTCGTCCTCCTCGCCGGCGACGCGATTGTCCGCGGGCGCATCGACGGCAATCTGGTGACGATCGCCGGCCGCGCCTGGCTGGCGCCGCGGGCGCGG
>DASTVL010000050.1:0-21344 GCA_035759115.1 Solirubrobacterales bacterium
GCATCACCGCCGCGGCAGCGCGGCGATCCGAGCACCCTTTCCAGTAGCCCCACACCGAACCGACGAGGAGCCATGAGCGAGAACGCAACCCACGAACTCTCCACCGACCAGGCCGAGCGCGAGGCCAGCGGCGCGCACAGCTACGGCCGCTACCTCGAGGAGTTCGAGGTCGGCGCCGTCTACAAGCACTGGCCGGCGAAGACCGTGACCGAGTCCGACGACCACCTCTTCTGCCTGATCACGATGAACCACCACCCGCTGCACCTCAACGACGTCTACGCCGGGGCCTCGCAGCAGGGCCGCAACGTCGTCGTCGGGCCGCTGGTCTACTCGCTGGCGCTCGGCATGTCGGTCTCCGACGTATCCGGCAAGGCGATCGCCAACCTGGCGACCGAAGAGCTCAGCCACCCGAACCCGGTCTTCCACGGCGACACCCTGTTCTGCGAGACCGAGGTGCTCGACGTCAAGCCGTCCAAGTCCAAGCCCGACCGCGGCATCGTCAAGGTCCACACCCGCGTGCTCAACCAGGACGGCGTCCTCGTCGCCGAGTTCAAGCGCCTGGTGCTGGTGCCGCGCAGGGAACCGGGCGACGCGGAGTAGGGCTCGCGTAAGGAGCAATGGCCCTCTCGACCGCGATAGTCGAGGCGGAGTCCGATATCGAGGACCTCCGCCCTGAATGGGATCGTCTCGCGGTCGAAGCCGGCCAGCCGCTGTGCGCTCCGGGTTGGATGCTGGCCTGGTGGCGTCACGGATGCGCGGAGGGCGCTGGGCTGCGGGCCGTGGCTGTCTGGGAGGGCGATCGCCTGTTGGGGGTCGCTCCCCTCTGGGCCGCGCGGGCGCGGGCATCCCGATCCGACTACCAGATGCTCGCCGACCGCCTGGCGCCGCCGGCGGGGCCGCTGGCGGTCCCCGGCCGTGAGCGCGAGGTCGCCGAGCAGACGATCGACGCGATCGCCGGGGGGTCGCCGAAGCCGGCGACGATACGCTTCTGGTGCAGGCACGATCCCGCCGCGACCGGCGACCGCCT
Organism: Solirubrobacterales bacterium; assembly: GCA_035759115.1. Lineage (GTDB taxonomy): Bacteria > Actinomycetota > Thermoleophilia > Solirubrobacterales > 70-9 > VRUE01. The sequence continues at coordinate 1,028 of DASTVL010000050.1, forward strand.
TGTTGAGGCGGCGGCCCGGCGTGGATTCTGGGTGCACCGCGCCGCGCCTGTGCCGCTGCCGATCGCCGATCTGAGCTGCGGCGACTTCGAGCGTTGGTTCGCCGCTCGCGGAACGAAGTTCCGCAAGGAATCGCGCCGGCGCCGGCGCCGGTTGGAGGACACAGGCGCCCGCGTCCGCCTGGTCGCGGGCATCGACGAGGCCGCCCCCGCCCTCGACGCATTCGTCGAGCTGCACGATGCGCGCTGGCGGGACAGGGGCGGCTCCAACGCGCTGATCCCGGGCCTGCGGGGGATGCTCGCCGAGGCGACCGACGCGCTGCTGCCGAGTGGGCGCCTGCGGATCTTCACACTCGCGGTCGATGGGAGGGCGATCGCCGTCAACATCCTCCTCGCGGCGGGGGAGGAGGTGAGCGGCTGGAGCAGCGGCTTCGACGTCGACTGGTACCGCTACTCGCCCTCGATCCAGCTGGCCCTGGCCGCGATCGAGGACGCGAGCGAGCGCGGCGAGAGGCAGGTCTGTCTCGGCCCTGGCGAAACCGACTACAAGCGACGGCTCGCCGACCGCCGCGAGGAGATCGCGATGACGACGCTGGTCCCCCGTGGCGGCAAATATCCGCTCACCCGCTTGCGCCTCGCGCCCTACCAGGCTCGCGCCTCTATTGCGGCGCGTCTCTCGCCGCACTCGAAGCGCCGCCTGCGCCGGCTGCTGCCGGGAGGTCGGCGGTGAGCCTCGCGATCGAGTGGATCGAGGACCGGGCCGCCTTCGACGGGCTTGCCGGGGAGTGGGAGGCGCTGCTGCCCGAGGACTCCCACCCGTTCGACCTGCACTGCTGGTACGCGGCCTGGTGGGACGCGTTCGGCGCCGCCGCGGCGCCGGCCGTCTGCACGGCGCGTCGCGGGGGCGAGCTGGTCGGCGCCTTTCCACTCCGCCGCAGCGGCAGCCGGCTCGGCGCCCTCGCCAACAGCCACTCGGCGGGCCTCTTCCGGCCGCTGGCCGCCGACGGGGAGGCGCTGGAGGCGCTCGTCGCGGCCGCCGCGTCGGACCGCGCCCCGACGATCGAGCTCGAGCACCTGCCGCAGGACGGCGAGACCCTGCCGCTGCTCGAAGCCGGGATGAGGGAGGCCTCGCGAATGCTTCTGCCCGATGGCGGCTTCACTTCGCCGATCGTCGAGACCGACGGCGACTTCGACGCCTGGCGCGCGCAGAGCAAGCCGCGCTGGGGGGCGCCGCTGGAGCGGTTCCGGCGCAAGATGGGTCGCGACCACGAGGCCGAGCTCGCGATCGTCGTCGAGCCGGGCGACCTCGAGGCCGAGCTCGCGGCCGGGTTCGAGGTCGAGGCCAGTGGCTGGAAGGGGGAGGCGGGCACGGCCATCCTCTCGACCCCCGAGACCGAGGCCTTCTACAGGCAGATCGCTCGCTCCTTTCACGAGCGCGGCGAGCTGCGGCTCAGCCGCATCGTCCTCGACGGGGAGCTCGCGGCCTTCGACTTCTGCTTCCTCCACCGCGGGCGCCTCTACCTGCAGAAGACCGGGTTCGACGAGCGCTTTCGCCGCCTCGCTCCGGGCCTGGTGCTGCGCCTGGCGACGGTCGAGCGCTGCTTCGAGCTCGACCTCGCGGCCCACGAGCTGCTCGGCGACGCGAGCGAGTGGAAGCTCAAGTTCGCCAACGCCGAGCGCCGCCGCGTCGTCCTGCGCGCCTACCGGCGCAGCCCGCGCGGAGCCACGCGCTATGCCTACCGGCGGGCGCTGCGGCCGCCGCTGCGCAGCGCCTACAGGCGCCTGCGCCCGCGCGGCCGGTAGGACCGGTCCTGCGGCTAGCATGGCGCCCCTTGCCGAGGGAAATGCGGGCGTCGTGAAGACAGAGAAAGACCGAGCGGAGATCGAACGGCGCCTCCTGGCGCTGGCGGAGCTGAGCCTCGAGGCGCTGCCGCCGATGTTCGACCCCGGGACGGGGCTCTTCTGCCAAAAGGCCGTCGCGGCCGGCGGGCGCAACGTAAACCGCGGCGCCAATCCGCTGTACACCGCGATGTCGGCGGTCGGCGTCCTGCGCCAGCGGCTGCGGCCGCCCGAGCAGGTGCTGCCGATCGGGAGGGCGCTCGACGCCCTGCACGGGATCGCCGCCGGGCGGGGGGCGCCGGAGGTGGCTGCGGTGACCCTCTGGGCGTCGATCCTCGCCGAAGATCCCCGCGGCGAGGAGCTGGCCGCGGCGCTGTGCGCCCGCGGCGACCTAGGCCGGTGGGACAGCGCCGTGCTGGGCCATGTCGTGCACGCGCTGGCGCTCGCGGCGGAGGCGTATCCGCGCAGCAGCGCCCGCACCCTGGCCGGCTGCCGTGCCTGGGTCGAGGAGCTGCGCGGCCGCTTCCGCCCCGAGGTCGATCTCTTCGCCGGGCTCGGCCGGCCGAGCGGAGCGCGCAGCGCCCTGATCCACCGTCTCACCAGCTTTGCCGCCCAGGTCTACCCTCTGCACGGGCTCGCCGCATACCACCGGGTGACGGGCGAGGCGCCGTCGTCGTCGCTGCGCCGCGCCGGCGAGCGGATCGTCGCCGAGCAGGGCCCGCTCGGCCAGTGGTGGTGGCTCTACTCGAGCCGCAAGCGGGTCGTGCTCGAGGGCTATCCCGTCTACTCGGTGCACCAGGACGGGATGGCCTTCATGGCCCTGCTCCCGCTCGAAGCGCTCGGCGAGGGCAGCTACCTGGAGCCGCTCGCCCGTGGCCTCGCCTGGCTCGAGGGGGAGAACGAGTTGGGGGTCGATCTCGTGCAGCGCGAGCCGCCGCTGATCTCTCGCAACATCCAGCGCCGCGGCTCCGACGCCGACGCGATGTTCGGCATCTCACGCGCCAACCTCGCCCGCGTCGCCGCCCGCTCGCTCGTTCCCTCCGGCGACGGCACGGCGGCCGACCCGGCCCGGCTGGAGGTCCTGCGCGAGTGCCGCCCCTACCACCTCGGCTGGCTGCTTCACGCCTGCGCGATGATGGGGGAATGAACACCTTGGGACGACCGTGGGCCTGACCGCTCGCGTCGTCGAGAGCCCCGCCGGGCTCGAACCGATCGTCGCCGAGTGGGACGCCCTGGCTGTCGCCGCGGGACGGCCATTCTCCGCTCCGGCCTGGCCGCTGGCGTGGTGGCGGCACCTGGCGCCGGCGGGCGCGGCGCTGCGGGTGCTCGCGGTCGAGGACGGCGACGGCCTCGCCGGGGTCGTGCCCCTCTACGCGAGCGGCCGCGGCCTCGCCACGCTCGGGGCGAAGATGGCGCCGGTCGAACCGCTGGCCCGGGAGGGGATCGAGCCGGCGGTCGCAGCGGCTGCCGCCGAGCATCTCGCCGCCGGCCGGCCGCGCCCGGCGACGGTCGGTCTGCGCGGGCACGAGAGCGCCCCCGAGTGGGCGGCCCTGCTGGCCGGCGCCTGGCCCGGTCGTGCCGGGGCACGGGTCTGGCCCGAGCTGAGCACAGCGGCTCCGCGGGTCGAGTTCGGCGACGGGCTCGAGGCGTGGCTGGCCGGCAAGAGCAGCAGCTTTCGCCGCGACATCCGTCGCAGCGGGCGCAAGCTGGAGCAGGCCGGGGGCGAGTTCCGCTACGCGACGGCGGAGACGCTGGAGCGGGACGTCGGCGAGTTCCTCCGCCTGCACCGGCTGCGGCTCGTCGCGCAGGGAGGCTCGAACCTGCCTGCGCAGGGGGTGGCGGAGATGCTCACCGCGGTCGGCGCCGAGCTGTTGCCTTCAGGGCGTTTCAGGCTGATCTGCCTCGACCTCGACGGCGAGACGATCGCCGCCAACCTGCTGCTCGCCGCCGGCCGCGAGGTCAGCGCCTGGAACAGCGGCTTCGACGACGCCCATCGCGAGTACTCGCCGGTCATGCAGTGCCTCCTGCACGCGATCGGCGACGCCGCCGAGCGGGGCGAGGGCTCGATGAGCCTCGGCGCCGGCGGGCAGGACTACAAGTACCGGCTCGCCGACGCGGAGGACCGGATCGCTTCCACCCTGGTCCTTCCCAGGGGCTCCACCTACCCGCTGGCCAGGTTGAGGCTGCTTCCGAGCCGCGTGCGCCGGCTGGTCGCCGGCGGCCTCTCGCCGCAGGCAAAACAGCGCCTGCGGCGACTGCCGCACCGCTCCGCCAGGCCCTAGGTCGGATTGGGCTGAGCGTCGCCCGCCCCCTCGGGAGGCGTCTCGGCGGGCGCCCGGACGCGCAGCGCGACGAGCACCGTCGCCGCCGCCTCGGCCGCTCCGACCAGCGCCTCGGCGCCGGCGACGCCGACCACCCCCAGCACCTCCGCGGCGGCCAGGGCCACGCCGATCTGGACCGCGACCGCGACCGCGTAGATCGTCGCCAGCGTGCGGTAGCGGTGCTGGGCCATCAGCATGCTCGCGCCGGGCATCGTCGTGTAGATCACCAGCGCCGGCAGCATCAGCAGCTGGAAGATCGGAACCGAGTCGGGGTAGGCGCCCTGGTCGAGCAGCGGGATCGCGAACGGCGCGGCGATGACGGCGATCGCGACGACGGCCGCCGCCGGGCCGATCGTCCGCTTGACCCAGGCGATCAGCATCTCCTTCTGCAGCACCGCCGAGTCGACCACGTCATGCTGGGAGGTGCGCACGCGAATCACCGCGAGCAGCGCCGGAACCGGGCCGAGCGCGATCGCCAGGTAGCGGCTTGCGGCGCCGTAGCTCGCCACCGCCTCGTCGTCGAGCAGCGAGGCGACGACGAAGATGTTGACGTAGGCGAACCCGGCCGAGGCGAGGTAGTAGACGGTCAGCCAGGACGCCTCGGCGCCGAAGTGGCCGCCGAGCGCGGCGCGGGCGGGAACGGCGATCGTCTGGCGCACGTAGGGGGCGCAGGCGAGGGCCGCTACGCCGGTCACGGCCGCCGCGACGGCGCCGGCGACCGCCGGGCCGGAGCCGAGCAGGCCGAAGCTCGCGAGGGCGGCGACCGCGAGCACGGCCGAGCTGCGGGCTACCCCGATCGCGCCGCCCCTGGTGAAGCGCAGATGGGCCTGGTTGTGGTACATCGCCAGCTCGATCGAGGCGTGGCCGGCGGTGAACAGCGTCGCCAGCAGCACGAACTGGCTGTCGACGCCGCCGGCGAGCGAGGCGCCGGCGTAGAGGAGCGCCCCGCAGGCGGCGATCAGGGCGACCGCGGTGGCCAGCGCGAGGGCGAAGCCGGTCGCGCCCTCGTCGCCGCGCGAGACGCGCTCGGCCTCGGCCCGCAGGTAGCGGGTGCGGATGCCGCCGGTGAGGGCGCCGCCGGCGAACTGGCCCACGGTCAGGAAGAGGACGAGGTAGGCGAAGCTCTCGACCCCGAGCGCGCGGATGAAGAGGACCAGGGCGATCGCGCTGAGGCCGCGGGCGACGACGTCGAGGCTGAAGGTGGAGACGAAGCCGCGGCGAAAGGTCGAGAGGCGCCCGTAGAGGGGGATTCGGAGCTTCACGGCCCAGCATGATGACGACAGCGCGGGTCGCCTCCGCCGGGCTCGCCAGGCCGGGTCATCGATTACTCTCGCTCGCCCAGACGACATGACGAACTCGAGCCCCGCCCCCGCCCAGGACAGCCCCAAGCGCCGGCTGGCAGTCGTTGCCGGCCTCGCCCGCCACCCGCTCACCCCGCGCGGTCAGCGCGCCGAGAACGTGGTCGAGGCGCTCGGCGGGCGCTGGGACGTCGAGCTGATCGCGTTTCCCCCTCCGGCGTCCGGCGGCGCCGCGCCGCTGACCCGCCGCCGTCCCTGGCGGCGCGCGCTCGGCTACCTCGCCGGCCTCGTCCTGATCGACCGCTGGGAGCTCTGGACGCTGCGCCGCCTGCGCGGCTGGCGCCCGGCGGCCGACGCGGCGCTGCTGGTCGCCTCGCCGTGGTCGCCGGTGGCCCGGGCGGCCCGCAAGCTCGCCCGGCGCGGCATCCCCTACGTGGTCGACGTGGGCGACCCCTGGGTGCTGACCGAGGGGGTGCCGCTGCCGCGCACGATCGCGACCTGGCGCTCGAGGCGCGCCGAGCGGCTGCTCTGGCGCGGCGCGGTGGGCGCGGTCGTCACCACCCGCCAGCAGGGCGACCGCCTGACCCGGCTCTTCCCCCACCTGCGGATCCTCGTCCGTCCCAACGGCTACTCGTCGCCGGCGGCGCCGGCGACGCCCCGTTCGGCCCCGCGCGAGCCCGGCTCGCTGCGACTCGTCCATCTCGGCTCGCTCTCGCCGGTGCGGGTCGACGTCTGCCCGCTGCTCGCCGAGCTGCAGCGCAGCGGTCGCTGGGGCTCGATCGTGTTCGCCCAGTTCGGCGACGACTATGCCGGCATGCTCAGCGGCCTGCCCGACGGGGTCGAGCTCGAGCACCACCCGGTCCGGCCCTGGGCTGCGGTCGTCGAGGCGGCGGCCGGGTTCGACGCGGCGCTGGTGCTCGGCAACCAGCTCGGCTACCTGCTGCCGAGCAAGGCGATCCAGTACCTGACCCTGCCGATCCCGCGGATCGCGGTCACCGCCGGCGAGCGCGACGACGCCCTCGCCGAATTCGCCGCCGCCCAGCCCGGCTGGCTCGTCGCCTCCGCGGGACAGCCGGAGCCGGCCGAGCGCATCGCCGCGCACGTCGGGCGCAGCTGGTCCGCATCCGAGCTGGCGCCGCCGCCGGAGGAGGCCTGGCCGCAGGTCGCGGCCCGGGTCGCGGCCTTCTTCGAAGGCTGCGTCCAGGGCGCGGGGGCCGCGGAGGAGCGCAGGGGCGAGGTCACGGTGAGCGCCGGAGGGGCGCGGTGAGCCGCCGCGCCGGCGTGACGGCGCCGCTGCCCGCGGCGCTGGCGGCGGCCTGCGTCGCGGTCGCGACCGGGGCCCTGCTCGTGCGCTTTCCGGCGGCGGGGATCGGTCTGGTCGCGCTGGCCGGCCTCGGCGCCCTGGCCGTGCGCCTGACCAGGCTCGGCGCGGTCGAGCTGCTGGTCGGCCTGCTGCCCTGGCTGGTGATCTTCGACGGCCCGCTGCCGGGCCTGGTCAGGACCTTCGTGACCGCCGGCGCGGCGCTCGCCCTGCTCTTCCTGGCGACGCCGCTGCAGTACCGCAGCATGCTCGGCCCGGTCGCGGCCGCGCTGTTCGTGGCGATCGTCCTCGGCAACGCGATATTCGCCACCGACTCCGACCAGTTCACCCAGGTCGCCAAGTACATGATCTTCCCGGCGGTCGCGCTGGCCGTGCTCAGCGAGCGCGGCCAGGAACGGCTGCCGGCGGCGCGCGACTTCATCCTCGCCAGCTGCGTCGCCGCGATGGTCGTCCACCTCGGCGTCGTCGGCGCGGGGTTCGGCGAAACCGGGACCAAGTACGACATCGGCGAGAAGCTCGGCTTCGGGCGCGGGATCGTGCACGAGATGGCGCTCACCTTCGTCGTCGTCGCGGCTGCCGGGTTGGTCTCCAGCGAGCGCGTTCCGGTTCAGCTCACCCTCTTCGCCCTCGGCGCCGTGCCGGCGCTGCTGACCGGCGTGCGCTCGGCGCTGCTCGCGCTGCTCGTCGTCGTTCTCATCTTCGTCGTCCGCCGGCGCTTCGACCGGCGGGCGCTCGCGGTCGTGGCGGCGATCTTCGTCGTCGCCTTCGCCAGCGGCGGCGCCCAGGTCGTACAGGAGCGCTTCGCCAAAGAGTCGCGCACGGAAACCTCGCTTGCCACGGCCGGCTCGCAGCGCGGGGCGATCTGGACCACCGCGGTCGAGCCCTGGTGGAACGGCAGCCCGCCCGAGTGGCTGTTCGGGACCGGCCTCGGCTCGATCGAAGCGGCCGAGATCCGCGAGCTCGGCAGCCCCTTCTTCGGCCACTCCGACCTGATCGAGGTCGGCGTCACCTTCGGCCTCGTCGGCTTCCTCGTCTGGGCGGGGCTCTGGCTGGCCCTGCTGCGCGCGCCGCTGGAGAGCATCGTGCTGATCCCGCTGATCGTCTACGCCGTCGTCAACGGATCGATGCTCTACGTGGCGCCGCTCACGCTCGGCCTGGTCTTCTCCGCCGCCTGTCGCGCCCCGCCCGAGCCGAGCGCGGCCTGAGCGGCACGGCGACCCTCAGGCGGACGGAGACGGCGGCGAGGGCCGGCTCTGCTGCTGCTTGGCCGCGTCGAGCTTCTCGCGCATCGCGGTGAACGAGTCACCGTCGACCGGCGCCCGGTAGTAGCGGTCGTCGGACTTCTGCGCGGCGCCGTTGACGACGATGCCGATCACCGGGGCGTCGACGTGGGCGAGCTGCTCGCGCAGCGCTTCGGCGGCGTCGCGCGGCGTGTGCCCGAGTCGGATCACCACCAGCATCCGGTCGACGCGCTGAATCAGCGGCAGGGCGTCGGCGACGACCGCCGCGGGCGGGGTGTCGACGATCACCCGGTCGTACTCGCCGCTCGCCCACGCGAGCAGCTCCTCCATCCGCTGCGAGTCGAGCAGCTCGGCAGGGTTCGGCGGCAGCGGGCCGGCCGGGATCACGTCGACCCCGCGCACCCTCTGCACCGCCTCGGCCGGCTCGAGGCTGCCCGCGAGGACGAGGCCGAGACCCGTTTCGGTCTGCAGGTCGAGGTGCTCCGCGAGCGTCGGCCGGCGCAGGTCGGCCTCGACGTAGAGCACCCGCTTGCTGGCGTGGACGTCGGTCAGGGCGAGGTTCCAGGCGACCATCGTCTTGCCGTCTTCGGAGGCCGGCGAGCTGATCAGGAGCGAGGTCAGCTCCTGGTCAGCGCCGAAATAGCGCAGATTCGCCCGCAGCATGCGCAGCGCCTCGGCCTCCTCGCCCTGCAGGGTGGCGCCGCCGCCGTCGATCTGGCGGCTCTGCGGGACGCTGGCGAGGACGGACAGCCCGAACATCGCTTCCGCTTCCTCGACGGTCTTGAGGCGCCGGTCGAACTGCTCGCGCAGAAGCGCGAGGCTGATCCCGAGCACCAGCCCGAGCAGGATGCCGAGGGCGACGTTGCGAGCCGTCTTCGGCGAGGACGGCGAGGAAGGCGCCGCCGCCGGCTGCACGAGCTGCGCTTCGCCGGTCTGCAGGGTCGCGGTCACCGCCAGGTCGCGGCGCCGGTCTTCGAGCGCGCCGGCTTCCGGGCTGTCCTGTTCGCTCGGTGCGAGTTCGTCGAGCCGCGCTTCGACCAGCTCCTGTTCTTTCAGCACCTTGGCCCGGTTGGCGTCGCGGCGGAAGGCGATGAACTGCCGCGCGAACTCGTTGGCGATCGTCGCCGCGACCTCGGGGTCCTCGTCGCTCGCTTCGACCTTGACCAGGTCCGACTCGCCGGTCGAGCTGACCGCGACGTTTGCGGCGATTTCGGTCGCGCCACGGCCGATGTCGGGCAGCTCGTCGGCGGTTCGCGCGGCGACCCGGTCGAGTGCGACGAGTTCGAGGTTGGTCGCGGCAGCCCGTTCGGGGTCGACCTGGGAAGCGTCTTTTTCGGTGAAGAGGAGCGAGGCGGAGGCCGTGTACTCGGGCGTCTGCGCGAGCGAGTAGACGAGCGCCGCCCCGGGCACGGCGAGGAAGCAGACGAGCAGCAGCAGCCAGTTGCGGCGCGCGATCAGCTGCGCCCGCTCGAGCGGCGTCAGGTAGTGGCGGCCGCGCGGCGAGAGCATCGTTGGCGGCTTTGAGGATCGGGAGTCGGGCACTGGGAGAGGGCGCCTGGCGCCAGTCTTGGAGCGCGTCATCATAGCGGGGGCGCCCCCGTCCTCCGGCCACCGTAGGCTTGGCCGCTCCGTGGCGGCAGCCGGCAGACAAGTTCGCGTCGCCCAGATCGGCCCGGCGCCGGACGGGCCGGGGGGGATGCCGGCGGTGATGCGGGCCCTGATGCACTCGCCGCTGGCCGAGCGCTACCGCTTCGAGACGATCGCGACCTATCGCGACAACGACCCGCGCAGGCGGCTGTCGCTCTTCGCCCGTTCGCTCTTGACGCTGGTGCGCTGGTGCGCCGGTCGCGGGCCGCGGATAGCGCACGTCCACATGGCCGCCCGCGGGAGCATGTACCGCAAGGCGATCGTGGTGGTCCTCGCCAAAACGATGCGGCGGCCGGTCATCCTGCACATACACGCGGGCAGCGGCGACATCGATGCGTTTGCCGATCGCCTCGGGCCGCTGCGCATCCGCCTCCTGCGTGCCGCGTTCGCGATCGCCGACCGGGTGCTGACCGTCTCCTCGAGCAGCGCCGCGACGCTGCGCTCGCGCTTCGTCGACGCCGACGTCGTCGTCGTCCCCAATGCGCCGCCGCAGGTCAGCCCCAACCCGCCGCGGCCCGAGCGCGAGCAGGTCGAGGTCCTCTTCCTCGGTGGGTTCGCCAACCCGGTCAAGGGCGGCGCGGTGCTGGTCGAGGCGCTGCCCGCGCTGCTGCGGCGCTGCCCGCAGGCCCGCGTGACGCTGGCCGGGCCCGGTGAGGCTCCGGGGGCTCTGCCCACGGCGGCGCGTTGGGCCGGCTGGCTCGACCCCGAGGCCAAGGATCGCGCCTTTCGCGAGGCCGATGTCTTCGTCATGCCGTCGCTCTCGGAGGGGCTGCCGGTGGCGCTGCTGGAAGCGATGGCGCGCGGCCTGCCGATCGTCGTCAGCCGCGTCGGCGGGGTGCCGGAGGTGGTCGGCGACGAGGTCGACGCACTCCTGGTCGAGCCCGGCGACCCGGCGGCTCTTGCCGCTCGCCTCGCCGGCCTGATCGAGGATCCGGTCCGGCGGCGAGCGCTGGGCGGCGCCGCTGTCGAGCGGGTCAGGCGGCTCGCCGACGACGACGTCTACGGCCGCCTGGACGTCATCTACGACGAGCTCAGCCGCTGAGCAGGGCGCTGCGCACGTCGGGGCAGAGCGCCGGCTCCCCGCTCTCGGCCGGGGGCTGTCGCGGCGGCGCGACGGCGACCGTCCGCGCCAGGTCGTCCACGTCCCAGACGGCGACGACGCTGCCGCGCTCGACCAGCGCGCGGGTCAGCTCGGCCTGATGATCGTCGACGTGCTCGCCGAGGTCGTGGCGCCGCGGCACGACCAGCGGCGTGTGGCCCTCGCGCCGGGCGCAGAGGATGCTGCCGACCCCGGCGTGCGTGATCACGGTCTCGGCCTCGCGCAGGCACTCGATCATCTCCCCGAACGGCATGAACGCCTCGGCGCGCACGGCGTTCGCCGGCGGCCTCCCGGGCCCGTACTGGACGACCAGCTCTGCGTCGAGCCCGCCGAGCGCGCCGAGCAGCCGCTCAAAGGGCTGATGGTGGGTGCCGACGGTGACGAAGATCACAGCACGGCGCCCGCGTACTCGGCGCGGCTCCGTCCCTCGGCGGCCTGCGGCCACTGGACGAAGAACCGGCTCGCCAGCCGGTACACGAGCCGGCCGCTGAGCGAGATCGTCTCGGTGCGGGTGACGCTCTCGACGTAGACCGATCTGATCCCGAGCAGCTTGCCGACGAGGAAGAACGGCACGGCGAGGCCGGCGCCGGTCGAGAGGATCGCGTCCGGCCGCGCGCGGCGCAGCAGCCGCCAGGCGAGGCCGAGGTTGCGGACCAGGTTCACGAGGCTGCGGTTGGTCGGTCCGTGCCCGAGCGTGACCCGCTCGTCGGCGAGCAGGTAGGCGGAGTCGGCGCCCCGCAGGGTCACCCAGCTGCGCTCCATGCCCCGCCAGGCGGGCTCGAGCGCGAGCATCTGCTGCAGATGACCGCCGGCGGAGCAGACGAGCAGGACTTTCATCGCTCGCGCAGCGTAGCCGTCGGGGGCGACCTTAGACTGGCGTGCGTGGGCGACCGGATCCTGCGCAACCGCTCGGCCCGGGCGACTTTCCTCTGCTACCACTCGATCGCCGCCGAAGGCCCCCGCTACCTGACCGTCTCGGCGGAGCTTTTCGAGCGCCAGCTGGCGCTGCTGCGCCGCCGCGGCATTCATGGCGGCGGGCTCGACTCGCTCGTCGCCGCCCGCTCCGGCAGCCTCGCCTCGCCGACCGCCTTCCTGACCTTCGACGACGGCTTCCGCGACAACTTCGAGACCGCACTGCCGCTGCTGCGCGAGTACGGCTTCGCCGCCTTCGTCTTCGTCCTGCCGCCGCTCGTCGACACGGGCGCGGCGCTCGCCTGGCCGGAGGTCGCCGCCGACCAGCGCCGCTACCCGTCGACGATGCGGTCGGTCACCTGGTCGATGCTCGAGCAGATGGCCGCAGGGGGCTTCGAGGTCGGCGCTCACACCCTCACGCACCCTCACCTCCCCGAGCTCGGCGACGAGGCGCTGCGCGAGGAGCTCTCGCAGTCGCGCTCGCGCATCGCCGACCGCCTGGGCAGCTGCGAGACGCTCGCCTACCCGTTCGGAGAGTGGTCGCCGCGGGTCGCGACGGCCGCCCGCGACTGCGGCTACCGCTACGCGTTCAGCCTGCCGACCAGGATGGGCCAGCGGCGCGCCACCCGACTCTCGATCCCCCGCATCAACGTCGACTACAGGGACGACGAGCGGCGCTTCGCGGCAAAGCTCTCGGCGCCTGGCAAGCGCGTGATCCTCTCGCCCGCGGTCGCCTCCCTGCGGCGGCTGCGCGGCTGAGCCTCAGTAGGCGCCGCGGCCGGAGATGACTGCGGGCAGCGTCGCCAGCAGGATCTCGATGTCGCGCGCCAGCGACCAGCCGGCGACGTACTGGTAGTCGAAGCGCACCATCTCCTGAAAGGGGCTCTGCGAGCGGCCGTAGATCTGCCAGGGCCCGGTCAGGCCCGGGCGCAGCTCGAGCCGGCGCAGGTGCCAGTGCTCCTCGAGCGCGTCGGTCTCGGGGAAGATCAGCGGGCGCGGCCCGACAAGGCTCATCTCGCCCTTGAGCACGTTGATCAGCTGCGGCAGCTCGTCGAGCGAGTAGCGGCGGATGAAGCGCCCGACCCTGGTCACCCGGGGGTCCTCGCGGATCTTGAACATGACGCCGTCGCCGGCTTCGTTCAGCTCTCCCATATCGCGCTTGCGCCGCTCGGCGTCGACGTACATCGAGCGGAACTTGATCAGCTGGAAGCTGGTGCGGCGGCGGCCGGCTCGCGGCTGGCGGAAGAAGACCGGCCCGCGCGACTCGAGCTTGATCGCGATCGCGATCGCGATCAGCAGCGGCGAGAGCGCGAGCAGCGCGAACAGCGAGCCGAAGAAGTCGAGCGCGCGCTTGGCGGCCATCGATATCGAAGCGAGGCTGGTGGCGCCGATCGAGAGCACCGGCAGGCCGCCGACCTGGTCGAGCGCCTGCACGCCGTCGAGGAACTCGAACAGGCGGGGGACGACGTCGATCGCCACTCCGGCGTCGCGGCAGGCGCGGATCGACTCCAGCAGCTGTTCGTGGCTGGCGCGGGAGAAGGCGATGAAGACGCGGTCGATCTGCTGGGTCTCGATGATCGTGCCGAGATCCTCGAAGCGGCCCAGCCAGGGCAGGTCGGGGGTGCCGATGTCGTGGATTTCGTCGTCGACCATGCCGACCGCGATCAGGCCGAACTGGCTGTTGTCGTTGAGCTTCTTGACCACCTGCCCGGCAACCACGCCCGAGCCGAGGATCAGGGTGCGCTGGCGCAGCTCCGGCGCGCGGTGCAGGCCGGCCCGGACGATCGTCCTCGAGATTCCGGCGAAGGCGGCCGTCGCGGCGACGGTGACGAAGGTGAGCGCCACTTCGTTGCTCAGGGGCAGCAGGGCGGCGAGGCCGAAGAGCGGCCAGGTGATCAGCATCAGCCCGACGAAGCCGCGCGGGATCTCCGAGCTGGCGGAAGCCCAGGCGGTCAGCTGGTCGCTGCGGTAGAGGCCGATGCTGAAGGCGACCGCCGGCCAGAGCAGGCCGGCGAGGAGGATGTAGGAGAGGCTTGCGGCGTCGGTGGAGAGGATCTCCAGCGCCGCCAGCGCCGCGGTGCCCGCGGCGAGTGCGGCGAGGGTGTCGCCCGCTGCCAGCCCGCGGGCGAGGACGGCGCCGCGATGGCGGGCGCGCCTTCTCGCGTCGGGGAGGCTCGCCAGTGCGGCTTCGCGCGGTGAGTCGGCGCTGGCGTGGTGGGCGGTCGAACTCTCCATGGTGTCAGGCAGGTGATCGGCGCGTTTGGACTGAAAGTTGAGAGGCAAGGGGCGAGGCGAGGCCGGCTGTGGCGTCGCACCCTTCGACAACGGGAGCCATCGCAGGCGACGGCCGGGCGAAACCCGCTGAGGCCGGGTTCCAGGTCGGTGCGGGGTAGAACGCATCATTGCACCCGCCTAGAACATAGAGATGAGAGAGGGAAAACTCCATAGCGACCTATGAATCGACAATACGAGGGCTGATATCAATGTCGGCAATCAGTCTTGCGCGGCCGGTTGCCTTCGCTTCCTGCGGACGGATGTTGAGCCATTTTTCCGTACGCGCCGAATGCGCATTGGGAACGAGCGCGTCGGCAGGCAGGGTGGGCTCACCCAGCCGCAACAGCGGCGTAGCTGCTGCCGGCGACGATCGCGTCGTGTTCGACGATGCTCGTGCCGGTGCTCGACTTGGAGCGGTAGATGCCTGCCTTGAGGTAGGTCTGCGCAGCCTGGATCGTCTGCCCGTAGGCGCGGGGCCGGCCGTCGGCGAGCGTCTGCTGAACGCCGTCGAGCCAGACTTCGACGAAGCCGGTGCTCGAGCTGCTACCGAGCTTCACTCGGTAGACCAGGTCATACCAGCGGTCGCGCTGGAGCCTGGCGCTGCGCCAGAAGGTGGGTGAGCCGTCACCGGCGCCGAGCGTGAGCGAGTCGTCGGCGGCGAGGAACAGGGCCATCCCGGGCGAGCCGCTCCAGTGCTCCTCGTGCAGCTGCTGGATGATCTGCCAGGGGCCCTGATAGCTGCTGGAGCCGGCGATGCGGATCGCGTCGCGGATGTAGAGATCCTGGCCCTCGTCGAAGGTCGGGCCGGAGACCTCCGAGCGCTCGGCGCCCGTGTCGGGCTCGACGTCCCCGTCGCGGACTTCGAAGCGGACGGCCTGCGTGCCCTCGAAGGCGCCGCCGGAGAAGAGCGTTGCGCGTGAGCTGAGCGACTGCACGTACCAGCCTTTGAAGCCGGCGTCGAAGTCGCCGTTGAAGTGGAGCGTGCCGCTTGGCTTCGGCTCCGGCGCGGGCTCCGGTGTGGGGGCGGGCGCGGGCTCCGGGTCGGGCGCCGGTTGCGGCGCCGGCTCGGGCTCGGGCGCCGGTTGCGGCGCCGGGCCGGGCTCCGGCGCCGGCGTGGGCGCGGGTTGCGGCGAAGGGGAGGGCGCGGAGATCGGGCCGGCGTCGACCTTCGCTCGCGAGCGGTGCTTGCGCTTGCGGGCGGCCGAGCGGCGGGCGACCTGCCGCGAGCGGTGACGGCGCAGGGCGCGCTTGCGCTTCGCCTTGCGGACCTGCTTGTGGGCCCCGGTCGCGGTCGCCGAGCCCCGCTCGGACTTGGCGCCGGCCGTCTCCGCGGAGACCGCAGGCGCCAGGACGAGTATCGCGACGACAGTGCCGACCAGCTTCTTCATGCGGACCAGTTCGTCCGCTCGCGAGTCCTGCGCAAGCCGCCACGGCTCTGTCTGGACGCATGTCCGTCAGTGGAAAGTCGCCCTGCGCGGCCGGCTCAGAGGCCGTTTACGGCGGCGAGGCTGGTGCCGACCGCGATGCTGTCGTATTCGACGATGCTCGTGCCGGTGCTCGACTTGGAGCGGTAGATGCCGGCCTTCAGGTAGGTCTGCGCAGCCTGGATCGTCTGCCCGTAGGCGCGGGGCCGGCCGTCGGCGAGCGTCTGCTGAACGCCGTCGAGCCAGACTTCGACGAAGCCGGCCGCGGCGTCCTGAGAGAGGCGGACGCGGTAGGTGAGGTCGTACCAGCGGTCGCTCTGCAGCGCCCCGCTGCGCCAGTAGACCGGTGAGCCGTCGCCGGCGCCGATGCGTAGGGAGGGCTCAGATTCGAGGAAGACCGCGATCCCCGGCGAGCCGCTCCAGTTCTCCTCGTGCAGCTGCTCGACGATCTGCCATGGCGTTGCATAGGCATTCGAGCCGGGGATGCGGAGCACGTTGCGGATGTAGAGATCCTGGCCCTCGTCGAAGGTCGGGCCGGAGAGCTCGGAGCGTTGTGAGCCGGTGTCCGGCTCGACGTCGCCGCTGCGGACTTCGAAGCGCGCGGCGGTGACCCCTTCGGCCAGGTCGGAGGCGATGGACGCCCGCCCGGGAAGCGATTGCACGTACCAGCCATCGAACCCGTCGCTGTCGAAGCTTGCGGCGAAGAGCAGCTCGCCGTCAGGCGCGGTCGGTGGGGACGGGGTGGGATCCGGCAGTGGCTGCGGCTGCGGCTGCGGTTGGGGCTCCGGCTCCGGCTCCGGCTGCGGCTGCGGCTGCGGTTGGGGTGGCGAAGTGGGTTCGGGCTCGGGCGCCGTCGGCTCCGGCAATGAAACCGGGACCGGTGCCGCCACGGGCTCGGCCGGCCCCGGCGCGGTGAGGGCGGGGCCGTTCGGCCCCACCGGCGGGCCTGTCTGGCTCTCCGGCGCCGGGTCGGCGGCCGGCGCCGTGCGGCCGGCCACGACCGAATTGGAGGAGAGGCCGACGCGGCGTTTGGCGATCGCCCCCCGGTTGTGGTCGAGCCCGCTGCGCGGATGCCCGACCTTCTCGTTGCGGCTCAGCGAGTTGGTCCCAAACGCCGTCACGCAGGCTGCCAGCAGCACCAGTGCGATCGCCGGCGCGCTGAGAAGTAGGCGGCTCGAATCCCCGAAGATGGCGCCATTGTAGGCGCACCTAGTACCTTCGTCCAGACAGGCGCCCGGCCGTGCTAGCTGGTCGCCGCAGCGTAGCTCGTGCCGACCACGATCGCGTCGTGTTCGACGATGCTGGCGCCGTCGCTCGATTTCGATCGGTAGACGCCCGCCTTGAGGTAGGTCTGGGCCGACTGGATCGTGCGCCCGTAGGCTCGCGCTCCGCCATCGGCGAGGGTCTGCTGGACGCCGTCCACCCAGACTTCGACGAAGCCGCTGTCGGCGTCCTGGGAAAGCTTGACCCGGTAGACGACGTCATACCAACGGTTGCTCTGCAGCGGGGAGCCCTCCCAGAAGGTATGCGAGCCGTCGCCGGGACCGAGCCGCAGGGCCTGGTCCTCGTCGAGGAAAAGGGCCATGCCCGGCGAGCCGCTCCAGTTCTCCTCGTGCAGCTGCTGGATGATCTGCCAGGAGCCGGAGAAGCCGTTGCCGGCGGGGATCCGGATCGCATCGCGGATGTAGATGTCGTCGCCCTGGTCAAAGGTGGGCCCGGATACCTCGGAGCGCTGCGATCCGGTCTCCGGCTCGACGTCGCCCGGCTGGACTTCGAAGCGGGCGGCCTGGCTGCCCTCGAAGGTGCCGCCGGAGAGCAGCGAGGCGCGGTAGGAGAGCGACTGGACATGCCAGCCGTCGAAGCCCGAGTTGAAGTCGCCACGGAAGAGGACATCGGGATTCTCGACCGGAGCCGGCCGGGCGTCGGTCTTCTTCGCCCTCGCGGCTGCCCGCCGTCGCGCCGCTCGCGCCCGCCGTCGCGCCGCTCGCGCCCGCTGCCACTTGCCGTGCTTGACCACACGGGCGCTCCCGACGCCGATGCCGAGGCCGGTGTGCGAGTGGGTGAGGCGGTGGGATCGCTTCGATGCAGGCGCCGCGCTCGGAACGGCCATGCAGATGGCCAGCAGGGCGGCTGAGAGGAGGGCGATCAGGCGGGTCGCGTTCACCCTCGTGGCGTCGGACCGCGAGTCGCCTTATCTGACCAAGGTCGAGCCTACTGGACGTATGTATTAGCGATGCGAGCTACGCCGGGATGTTCAGTGCGCCTCGTCGGAGGCGTGCGCCGGCGGGCGCGACTCCTCCGCCAGCGAGGTGATCTCGAGCTGCCCGTGGGCGGCGTTTTCGAGCACCTCGGTCGCCTCCTCGGCCGAGCGCGCGTAGAGCTCGACCAGCATGTGGACGACGATCCGCTCGTCCTCGTGCTTGTGGAAGCGCACGTGGGCGAAGAACTCGCGCACTCCGGACTCGCCGAAGGCGCCGTAGGCGAGCAGCTCGGCCGCTTCCGGCCCGGCGCAGCTCTCGATCCGGTCCTGGTCGACGGTGACCGTGCAGGAGGCGACCCAGGGGGTGCCGGCGACCATCCGCTCCCAGCGGTCCTCGATCGGCACGACGCGGTCGTCCTGGAAGGTCAGGTGCGGCTGGTCGTGCATGCAGGCGAGGCACTGCACGGCGACTTCCTGGACTTCATCGATCCCCTCGGCCGGGATCCCGGTCTCCGGGTCGATCCGGCGGATCGCGTCGTAGTGCAGCTGGATCTCGAGGTTCTGGGACCAGCAGCGGTAGCAGCGCAGCCAGGCCGAGAGGTCCCCGTTGAGCTCGCTCATGCGGTCATTGTGGCACCAAGCTCGTCGGCGATCAGACGGGCCGACGCGTCAGGCCCATAGTCCGCTCAGCGGCACGGCCCAGAGGCGGTCGCCGAGCGGAATCGTACTGGCGAAGCGGTCCTCGATTCGGCATATTTGTGATAAAAAGTGGGTGCTTTTACCTGAATTAACGCTTGTTTATCGCAATGCGAAGCTTTGGCGACCAGATGCAGGGCTTTGACGGCATGCCCGCCGGCCTTGGCGTGCCGCTCAGCCGGATCGACGTGGGCAGGGGTCGGGAGGAGCTGTTCGGGGACCAGCTGTCAGCCTTGCTGGAGTCCCTTGCCGGACAGACGCGGGTGGCGTCGATCAGAGCCTCGAACGCGATCGAGGGAATCGAGGTTTCCCAGCAACGAGCTGAGCGGTTGGCGGCGCCGCGGCCGCCCCGTTCGCGCAACCGCAGCGAGGAGGAATTTGCCGGCTACCGGGATGCGATCGACGAGCTGATGCAGGCCGTGCGGCTCGATCCGCCGACGCCGGCGCTGACGCTGGGCCTGCATCGTCGGCTCTATGCCCACACGAAGGCCGCCGGGGGCAAATTCAAGAGCGAGGACAACGTGATCGGCGAACGCGGACCGCACGGGGTCAGCCGGGTGATCTTCCGGCCGCCACCGTGGCAACAGACCGAAGGTCTGGTCCAGGGGCTGTTCGGCGGCTACCGGCAGGCAACCGAAGCGCAATTGGCGCACCCCCTCGTCGTTCTGGCGGCCTTCATCCTCGACTTTCTCGCGATTCATCCGTTCGAGGACGGGAATGGTCGAGTTGCGCGCCTGCTGACCACGCACGAGCTGCTTCGCCTGGGATACGGGGTCGCGCGCTACGTCAGTATCGAGCAGCGCATTTACGAGACCAGGGACGGCTATTACGACGCGCTTGAGGCGTCCCAGCGAGGCTGGCACGACGGCGGACACACGATCTGGCCTTGGGTCGAGTACTTGGCTTCAATACTCGCCGGCGCTTACGCGGACTTCGAAGAGCGGGTAGCCGCTGGGCGAGGGACCGCGTCGATGACGAAGACGGACCGCGTCTGTCACTGGGTGCTGAATTCGGCCCCTGGGCAGTTCAGCCTGGCCGATGTCCGCAGGGCGGTCCCAGGGGTCAGCGACCCGAGCATTCGGATCGCACTGAGGTCGCTCAGAGACGCGGGGCGACTGAGGTCGGAGGGCGCCGGCCGGGGGGCGCTCTGGCATCGAGTCGACGGGTGAGGCGTGCGCTTGGGCCCACGAATCATGTGGGCGGCAGCTCGAGGCGCAGGCCGCTCTGCTCGGCGACTTCGGGGTCGAGGAAGGCGTTGGTCGCCTGCAGCATCCGCTCGGCCCTGCGCAGGTCGGTCCAGTCGATCGCCGCGGCATAGGCCTGGGCGAGGTCGAGCACGCGGATCAAGGGCTCGGGATAAGCTGCAATTGGCGCGGGCCGCGTTTCAGGCGGTTGCGCCGGCGCCGGCGCGTTGCTCGACCAGGCTCGCGATCTCGCCCATG
Organism: Solirubrobacterales bacterium; assembly: GCA_035759115.1. Taxonomy (GTDB): domain Bacteria; phylum Actinomycetota; class Thermoleophilia; order Solirubrobacterales; family 70-9; genus VRUE01. The sequence goes on from DASTVL010000050.1 coordinate 20,739, forward strand.
ATCTTGGTGATGTCGAAGTCCTTGGGGGTGTAGACGCCGTCGACGCCGGCCTCGCGCAGCCGTTTCGCGTCGGCCGGGGGGATGATGCCGCCGGCGACGACCGGCGCCTCGACGCCCTCGGAGCGCAGCCTGCGCACGACCTCGGGCACCAGCTCCAGGTGCGAGCCGGAGAGGATCGAGAGCCCGATCACGTCGACGGCCTCCTGCAGCGCCGACTCGGCGATCTCCTCGGGCGTCAGGCGGATCCCCTGGTAGATCACCTCCATGCCGGCGTCGCGGGCGCGCAGGGCGATCTGCTCGGAGCCGTTGGAGTGCCCGTCGAGGCCGGGCTTGCCGACGAGGATCTTGATCCGGTGGCCGATCCGCTCGGAGACCTCGTCGACGCGGGCGCGGATCGCCGCCAGCTCGTCGGCGTGCCCGGGCGGGGCGGCGCCGTCGACTCCGGTCGGGGCGCGGTAGGCGCCGAAGGCCTCGCGCAGGACCTCGGACCACTCGCCGGTGGTGACGCCAGCGTGGGCGGCGCGGATCGAGGCCTTCATCACGTTCTCGCCGCCGGTGGCGGCGTCCCGCAGGGCACGCAGCGCGTCGTCGACGTCCTTCTGGTTG
>DASTVL010000051.1:0-4015 GCA_035759115.1 Solirubrobacterales bacterium
GCGATTCTGGCGGTCGTCGCGGTGGCCTCTCTCGCCGCGACCGCACTGACCGTGATAAGTCAGCGCCGCGACTCGAGGAGGGCTCGAGCCTTTGAATACGTCCGCCGTCTCTACGACTTGGAGTTCGCGGCGGTGAACACGCGAGTGCTCCTATTCCTTCAGACGGGCGATGGGGATGTCTTCGCACCCAACTCCAGCGTCCCCGGCTCAGTCCTTGAGGATGCCGAGAAGAGAGAGGCGTACGACAGGCTGAACCTCGACTCCGCCAACAAGATCACGCTCGTGCTCAACTTCTACGAGGAGCTGAGTGGTTCGTATCGGAAGAAATTGCTCGATCGGGGGGTGGCGGACGATATGTTGCTGCCAGTCGCGCTGGCGGCATGGAAGGACGCTGGCTGGCTGGTTCAGCATCTACGCAAGCAGGTGAGCGAAAAATACGGCCAAGGACCCGCCGAAGAAGCGATGGAGGAGTGGCAACGGTTGGTGGACAGCCACTCCAATGGCTAGGTGCAGTTCCTAAGTTCGCAACTACGACATGGAGGCGGCGAGTGACGAGGAGATTCTGATTTACGCCCAGCAGGAGTAACGCGTCGGGCGAGGCGTTCACAGATCCCTGCGCCGCCCTCCACGGCATTGCATTCGCCTCTCGCCTCGTTTCTTGTGAAAGGAAGGAGGGCGCTGCTCAAGCTACGCTGGGGGTCCGGGAGCCTGTCAGGGTGTCGCGAAGCTAACCGCACACTCAATAAACAGGCGCGGAAGGCGCCACCGTTCACGCAGGGAGACCCTCAATGCATGGCGGGTGCTGATCGGTAGATCGGGATTTGCGATTCGCGCCGGTCGCACGAAGGTCGCTCGCGTAAGGCTCTCCCACAGGGGTAAGAGGTTCCTTCGGGCCGCCCCAAGGCATCGCCTCAGGGGTCAGTTGACCGGTACCGGTATTAGGTCCCGAGCGGTGCTGCTTTGGCAGCCGCGCTTTGGCACCACAAGGGCGAAGCATGGCCGCCATCCCCACGGCAACCAGAAATAGCCCTTTTCCAGGGACTTTGCGTCCAGTCTTTCCCATAGTCACTCCGGCCGGTGCAGCGCGTGGACGACGACCGGCTCGCCGAGGAGGACGTCGTCGCGCATTGGGGTGAAGCCGAGGCGCTCGGCTACGTGGAGCGAGCGCAGGTTGCCGGCGGCGATCATCGCGGTGAGGTAGGGGACGGGGAGCCTTTCGAAGCCCCATTCGGCGCAGGCGCGCGCGGCCTCGGTCGCGTAGCCGTGGCCCCAGGCGTCGCGGCGCAGCATCCAGCCGACCTCGGTCTCGTCGAACTGCGGCCAGTGCTTGATGCTGCACCGGCCGAGCAGCTCGCCGCCGCCCAGGTCGCACACGGCGATCAGGCCGTGGCCGCGGTCGCGCCATTCGCGCCGGTCGAGTGCCAGCCGCACTTCGCACGCCGCCCGGTCGAGCGGGCGGACGAACTGCGTCACCTCTGGATCCCCGTGCAGCGCGGCGAACTCGTCCAGGTCGTCTGGCCCGAAGCGACGCAGCAGCAGGCGCTCGGTCTCGATTCGCACCGCCGCCCCGCCTCCTCAGCGCGGCAGCTGCGGGTCGTCGGGGTCGATCTCCTCGGCGGTCGATTCGTAGTCGTAGCTGCGGTTGGCGCCGCCGTTGCTGCGCGGCCCCCCGCGCATGCCCCCGACGCCGACGACGACGAAGCGGCGGGCCACGTAGGCCTGGAGGAGGCGGCGGGCGATCGCGCGGGTCGGGGGGAGCAGGAGCAGCAGGCCGACGGCGTCGGTGATGAAGCCGGGGGTCAGCAGCAGGGCGCCGCCGATCGTGATCATCAGGCCGTCGGCGACCTCGCGGCCGGGGAAGCGCCGCTGGGCGATCGCCTGGTTGAAGCGCTGCCAGGCGCCGCGGCCCTCGTGGCGCAGCAGCGTCGCGCCGAGGATCGACATCGCGAAGAGCAGCGCCAGCGTCGGCAGGACGCCGATCAGGCCACCGACCTCGATGATCACCCAGAGCTCGAGGATCGGCACGGCGATGAACAGGCCTATGAGCAGGAACACGGACCCAGCCTAGCTTCCGAACTGCGCTTCCTCGCGGCGGGCGAACATCTACCGGCCGGCCTCAGACCGCAGCGGCGGCAGCGGCGGCCTGCTCGAGCTCGGCCAGCGACTCGTCGATGCCGGTGGCGATCGTTTCGACGTCCTCCATCGAGTCGTAGTCGGCCAGCAGGCCGAAGCAGACGCGGCCGTTGTAGCTCATGATCGCCACCGCCATCGCGTGGTTCTGCGGCAGGAAGGCGACCGGGAAGACCTCTTCGAGCTGGCGGCCGAGCACGTAGAGCGGCATCTGCGGGCCGGGGACGTTGGTGACGATCAGGTTGAACAGGCGGGTGGAGAAGTTGATCCGCGCCGCCTGGGCGAGCAGCGTCGGCGGGGCGAAGTCGTTGAAGCGGGAGATCACTTCCGCGCCGAGTGCCTGCTTGGAGCGCTTCAGCCCCTCCATCTGCTCGCTGACCACGCGCAGCCGCCGCGCCGGGTCCTCGACGTAGACCGGCAGCGGCCCGCGCATCGCAGCCAGTTTGTTGCCCAGCTGGCCACGCTCGTCGGCGGTGCGGATCGAGACCGGGACGAGGGCGCGCAGCTCCAGCCCCTCGGTGCGGATGCCGCGCGCGTGCAGCCACTTGCGCAGGGCGCCGGTGACGACGGCGAGGACGACGTCGTTGACGGTGCCGCCGAGGCTGTCCTTGATCCGTTTGAAGGTCGCCAGCTCCGAGCGTGCCCAGGTGAAGCGCCGGTGCGGCCCGATTTCCTGGTTGAGCGGGACGTCCGGGGCCGGGTCGGCGAAGGCGCCGGCGATCTCGCCGACTCCCTCCAGCGCCTCGACCGCCCGTCGCGCGGCGCTCTCCGGGTGGCGCGCCGTCGCCAGCGCCCGCTCGGCCAGCTTTACCGGCGCCGTCGCCAGCTCGCCGGCGCCGCGGGCGATCAGGTCGGTGGTGCTCGGCGCCGGCTGCGGCTTCCAGTCGTCCTCGACCGGGGCGGGGTCGGGGATCGGCTCGAGGTCGAAGAGCACGGTGCCGATGTCGACCCCGGCGATGCCGTCGACCGCGGCGTGGTGCGTCTTGGTCAGCAGCGCGAAGCGGTCGCGCTCCAGCCCCTGCACGAGCCACATCTCCCAGAGCGGCTTGGAGCGATCGAGCTGCTGCGAGAAGACCCGCGCGGCAAGCCGTTTGAGCTGCGCCTCGCCGCCCGGGTCGGGCAGCGCCGTGTGGCGGATGTGGTAGCCGAGGTTGAAATTGACGTCGTCGGCCCAGAGCGGCCGGCCGGCCTCCAGCGGCGGCACGACGAGCCGCTGGCGGAAGCGCGGCACCTGGTCCAGCTTGCCCCGCACGTGCTCGACCAGGTCGACGTAGCGCGGCGGCGGCCCCTCGAAGATCAGGATGCCGCCGATGTGCATGTGGCTGGAGCCGCTCTCGTTGGTCAGGAACGAGGCGTCGGTCGAGCTGAGCCGCTCGAGGTGGTCGCTGGCCGGGGTCATCGGTTGCAAGGCTAGCTCCCCGATACCCTGATGGGTATGCCTGCAACCGAATCAGCAGCGCCGAAGCGGGTCCTGCTCGCCGCCCCGCGTGGCTACTGCGCCGGCGTCGACCGCGCCGTGCAGACCGTCGAGCAGGCGCTCGACCACTACGGCGCGCCCGTCTACGTGCGCAAGGAGATCGTCCACAACAAGCACGTGGTCGAGGAGCTCTCCAAGCGCGGCGCGATCTTCGTCGAGGAGGAGACCGAGGTGCCCGAGGGCGAGATGGTCGTCTTCTCCGCCCACGGTGTCTCACCGGCCGTGCACGAGAACGCCGCCGCGCGCAACCTGCGCACGATCGACGCCACCTGCCCGCTGGTGACCAAGGTCCACGTCTCCGCCCGCCGCTTCGCCGCCGACGGCTACACGATCGTGATGATCGGCCACGACGGCCACGAGGAGGTCGAAGGCACGACCGGCGAGGCGCCGGACAGCATCGTCCTGATC
>DASTVL010000052.1:0-2716 GCA_035759115.1 Solirubrobacterales bacterium
GGCGAAACCCTGCTCTGCACCTACAAGCTCACCCCCCAGGCCCCCAAGGCGGGCCTCGCCCTCGCCAACGCCGGCAGCGGCCCCGAGCGCTCCGTCGCCCTCTCCGGCGAGGCCCAGGGCATCGCCTGGGAACGCAAAGGCCTCTGCGGGAAAGCCTCCGGGGAAGAAGCGGCGCTGACGGTGGATCTGGTGCTGAGCGGTGTGAAATAGCCAAAGTCCCGTGATGTCGAGCAGATCGGGGCGACGACGAAACTCAAGGACGCGACCCAGCAGGTTTCCGTCTCGCATGATGCCCGCCACGCCGAGCTTCAGCGTGGCCGCGATCAGCGCCGGGTCGATCAAGTAGCGCTTCGGCCGCCGCTTCAGCCGGCTCGAGGTCCAGGCGGAGATCTGCTCGACGATCAGCATGACGACCACGGCCACCCCCATTTTCACGCCCAGCACGTCCTCCTCATCTTCCTAGTCGCTCGTGGTCGCCTGGACTGCCGGCGGCGGCGATGACGAGAGCGAGCCGGCCTCCGGGCCGCAAGCGGTCGAGGCGCGGATCGTCAGCGAAGAGGAGCTGGAGGCGATCGCCGCCGAGGCCGAGCAGCCGGTCTACTGGGCGGGCGAGCTGGTGGAGGGGACCGAGCTCGAGCTCACCGAGGAAGGTGGTGGGGTCCTCGTCCGCGACCTGCTCGAGGACGACGAGGCGGGTACGGCGCCGGCCAAACGGGTCGCGGTCGGCAGCTACGCGCTGCCCAACCCGCGCAAAGCGCTGAACACGTCTGCCGAGATGCCCGGGGCGACGGTGGAGAACGTCGCGGGCGTGGGCAAAGTCGTGATCAGCCCGGAAGCGCGGAAAAAGTCTTCTTCGTCGACCCCGACAACGAAGTCCAGGTCGAGGTCTACGCGCCGAGCGCCAAGCAGGCGATCGCCCTGGTCAGCTCGGGCCGGGTGCAGCCGATCGGTTGACCGTCCCAGCCGCCGGCGGCTGACTCTGTTCGGCGGACACCCCGGCCACCAGCTCGGCGAAGCGCCCGACCGACTCGGGATCGGTCACGTCCAGCTCGACCGCCTCGCCGCCCACCTCCCCGGCGACGTCCTCCAGCCGGTCCACCCGTCTGGCCCCGAGCACCAGCTCGAACCCCTCCCCGGCCAGCGCCCGCGCGGTCGCCGCCCCGATCCCGCTCGAGGCCCCGGTCACGATCGCAGTCCTGGTCACATGCTGAATCTACCCCGACGCAACCGTGATCGCCCACCGCGTACTCTGCGAAGTCCACATCGCCGAGGGCACCGTTGTCCCGGCCTCGTCCCCGACACCCTGCACGAACGCATCCGCACCGGCCTGCCGCAGCGCCCTGTGGCAGCCCGAGCACCGCGCGCCGACTGGCACGCTCCGGAGGCATGCCTGCGCGTGTCGGTCAAGAACGAACGAGGTAGCCCGGTCGCATCACGGTCTGGTTCGCTGCGGCCGGACAGCAAGCATCGCATTGTCACAGGGTTAGACCAAGCAGGCGCATGCGCGGACGCGAAGCGGAGCACATGTGCCTTGGTTCCACGTGCTCGACACGCCCGACAAGGTGGGTTTCGGTGGTCCACGCGGCTACGATGTCCTCACGATGGCCGCAACTGCCAACGACACCCTGATCGCCGAGGCCGGCCGCCGCCTGGCGGCCGCCGCACCCGGGTCCAAGGTGATCCTCTTCGGCTCTCGCGCCCGCGGCGAGGCCCGCTCCGACAGCGATCTGGACCTGCTCGTCATCGGGCCGGAGGTCGAGAGCCGCCGCGCGGAGTTTGTGCGGCTTCGCGAAGCCCTCGGCGATCTCGGCGTTCCGATCGACCTCGTGGTGCTCAGTGCCGAGTACGCCGACAAGCGAGCCCAGGTTCGCGGGACCATGGTCAACGAGGCGATGCGCAGGGGCCGCGTCCTTGTCGGAGCGTGATCCGCGGGCCGAAGCGGCGACCCTCGCCCGCAAGGGGGGCGACGATGCGGCCGCGATGCGCGAGCTCGCCGGCAACCCGGAGATCAGCGACGAGATCATCGGCTTCCACGCCTTATGCGGATATCCGCATAACGCATGCTATGCCGACCTCGGTTTTATGCCGACCTGATCCGCAAAGACGCACTGGAGGCGGTTGTCGCCCCAATAGGGTCGGCATAACCTCGCCGGCTTGAGCAACCACTTCGCGGCCCTGCTCGCCTCGGGTCGCGAGCAGGCGATCGGTGCATCCGCCGTGCCTGCCGTGGCCGAGGAGTTCCTCGTCGGCGCCGTCGCCGCGGTGATCGGCGACCGCTTCGGGGCTGGGCGGAAGCGCGGCTTCTCGCGACACCCGGCCCTCGCCGCCGAGTTGAGCGAGTACGTGCTCCTGCCATACCTCGGCAGGACCCGCGCAAGGGTCTGGGCGCGCCTGCGCAGCGCCGAACGCCCACGCCTCCTCGCTGGCGAGGACCGAGAGCTACTGAGCCCGATCGACTTCACCGAAGCCCTCACGCACCTGCAGGGAATGATCGGCGCCGGTGTCAAGGGGAATGAGAATTCCCCACTTCGGGGAACGGAAATTCCCCACCCCTCCTAGCCGCCGCTGAGCGTAGCGCGAGCGGTCTTCAACGCGTCGCGGTGGCTGCGCATCCGGTAGCTGTCGCCGGCGACCGTGATCACGGTGGCGTGGTGCAGGAGACGGTCGAGGATCGCCGTGGCCACGGTGGTGTCCTCGAAGATCTCGCCCCAGTCGG
>DASTVL010000053.1:0-8598 GCA_035759115.1 Solirubrobacterales bacterium
GCGGTCAACGCCGCCGTCAAGCAGGCCGCCGAGGGCCCGCTGAAGGGCATCCTCAGCTACACCGAGGACGAGATCGTCTCGACCGACATCGTCGGCGACCCGCACTCCTCGATCTTCGACGCCGGCCAGACGATGGCGATCGGCGACGGCAAGATGATCAAGGTGGTCTCCTGGTACGACAACGAGTGGGGCTACTCGAACCGCTGCGTGGAGCTGGCGGGCAAGGTCCTCTGAGCACGGTGCGGAGGGCGCCGTGAGCTTCGCCAAGCAGAGCGTCCGCGACGCCGACCTGAGCGGCAAGCGGGCGCTGGTCCGGGTCGATTTCAACGTGCCGCTCGACGGCGGACGCGTCGCCGACGAGACGCGGATCCGGGCAGCGCTGCCGACGCTTGAACTGCTGCGCGAGCGCCACGCGTCGGTCGTGCTCGTTTCGCATCTGGGGCGGCCGAAGGGGAGGGTCGTGCCTGAGCTGTCGATGAAGCCCGTCGGGGAGCGGTTGGCTGAGTTGCTGGGATGCGAGGTTCGGCAGGCTCCTGCTGTGGTCGGTGAGGAGGTCGAGGCCTTGGCGGGAGGGCTTGGGCCGGGCGATGTCCTCCTCTTGGAGAACGTGCGGTTTGAGCCAGGGGAGACCGAGAACGACCCCGATCTCGCAGATGCGCTCGCGCGGCTGGCCGAGGTCTACGTCAACGACGCCTTCGGTGCCGCGCACCGGGCGCACGCGAGCACGGAGGGGGTCGCGCACAGGCTGCCGGGCTACGCCGGGCTGCTGCTGGAGAAGGAGATCGGGGAACTGGGCAAGGTCGTCGAGTCGCCGCAGCGGCCGCTGGTCGTCGTCCTCGGCGGCGCCAAGGTGAGCGACAAGGTCGGGGTGATCGACCGCTTCCTCGAGCTCGCCGACCGGATCCTGATCGGCGGCGCGATGTGCTTCAGCTTCTTCCGCTCGCAGGGCAGCCCGACCGGCGACTCGCTGGTCGAGGAGGAGGGCGTGCAGCCGGCGGCCGAGGCGCTCGACCGGGCGCGCGACTCCGACTGCGAGCTCGACCTGCCGACCGACCTCGTGCTCGGGCGCGAGTTCGACGCCGAGACCGAGGTCAAAGCGGGCGAGGGCATCGTCGTCCCCGACGGCTGGATGGGGCTCGACATCGGCCCGGCGACCGCCGCCGCCTACGCCGAGGCGATCGGCGCCGCCGGAACGGTGCTCTGGAACGGCCCGATGGGCGCCTTTGAGCTGCCGCCGTTCGCCGCCGGGACCAGGGCGGTCGCCGAGGCGGTCGCGGCGAGCCCGGCGACGACCGTGGTCGGCGGCGGCGACTCGGTCGCGGCGCTGCAGCAGTTCGGCCTTGCTGAGAAAGTGGACTGGGTCTCGACCGGAGGAGGAGCGTCCTTGGAGCTGTTGGAGGGAAAGAAGCTGCCCGGGGTGGAGGCCCTGCGCGATGCCTGACCGCACGCCGTACCTCGCCGCCAACTGGAAGATGCACAAGACGGTCGCCGAGGCGACGGCCTTCGTCGACGCGCTGCTGCCGCGGATCGCCGCGACCCAGCACGACGTCGTGATCTGCCCGCCGTTCACGGCGCTGACGGCGGTGGTCGAGCGGCGCTATGGCACCGCGGTCAAGGTCGCCGCCCAGAACATGCACGAGGAGGAGGCCGGCGCCTTCACCGGCGAGGTCTCGGCGCCGATGCTGGCCGAGCTCGACGTCGAGGCGGTCGTCCTCGGCCACTCCGAGCGCCGCCGGCACTTCGGCGAGACCGACGAGGCGCTGGCGCGCAAGGTCCCTGCGGCGCTTGCGGCCGGGCTCGAGCCGATCCTCTGCGTCGGCGAGAGCGAGGAGGCGCGCGACGCCGAACAGACCAAGGGCGTGCTCGAGCGCCAGCTGCAGGCCGACCTGGCGACGGTCGAGCCGGTCCGGCTGCACGAGGTCGTGGTCGCCTACGAGCCGATCTGGGCGATCGGCACCGGCCGCACCGCCAGTCCCGAGCAGGCCCAGGACGCCTGCGCCTTCATCCGCGACGTGCTGCGCGAGCGCGGCTCAGGCGACGCGGTGCGGATCCTCTACGGCGGCTCGGTCAAGCCCGCCAACGCCGCCGAGCTGCTCGCCCAGCCCGACATCGACGGCGCCCTCGTCGGGGGGGCGAGCCTCGACCCGGACGACTTCGCAGCAATAGTGGAGGCAGCATGAGGTTCCGGTGTGCCTTTCGGACCTCAGCGGTATGTAAAGCACACCGGAAGGCTCTGTGTTGACGGTCCCCTCGCTTGCGCTCGTCATCCTCGACGGCTGGGGGCTGGGGCCGGCCGGCCCGGGCAACGCGATCTCGCTGGCCGAGACGCCGGTCTTCGATCGCCTCTGGGAGACCTATCCCCACACCGAACTCTCGGCCCAGGGCCGCGACGTCGGCCTGCCCGACGGGCAGATGGGCAACTCCGAGGTCGGCCACCTCAACCTCGGCGCCGGGGCGATCGTCAAGCAGGACCTGGCCCGGATCGACGACGCGATCGCCGACGGCAGCTTTTTCGACAACGACGTGCTGCTGGCTGCCTGCGACCGCGCCCGGCGCAGCCCGCGCGGGCGGCTGCACCTGCTCGGGTTGGTCTCCGACGGCGGCGTGCACTCCGGCTGGGAGCACATCGAGGCGACGATCGAGCTCGCCTCGCAGGAGGGCGTCCCCGATGTCGTCTTCCACGCCTTCACCGACGGCCGCGACACGCTGCCGCACGGCGGCCGCGGCTACCTCGGCGAGCTCGAGCGCTGGCTGCGCCAGGCGGGCCGGATCGGCACCGTCAGCGGCCGCTACTACGCGATGGACCGCGACACCCGCTGGGAGCGGACCAAGCTCGCCTACGACGCGATCGTCCACGCCAGCGGCCTGCGCGCGGCGAGCGCCGACGAGGCGGTCGAGGCGGCCTACGGACGCGAGGAGAGCGACGAGTTCGTCAAGCCGACGGTGATCGGCGACTACGACGGCGTCGCCGCCGGTGACGTCGCGTTCTTCGTCAACTTCCGCCCCGACCGCGCCCGCCAGATGAGCCGCGCCCTGGCCGACCCGCACTTCGACGAGTTCTCGCGCAGCGGCGGCCCGCTGCTCGACCTGAGCACGATGACCTCCTACCGCAAGGGCTGGGATTACCCTGTCGCCTTTCCCGAGGCGCGGCCGCAGACGACGCTGGCCGAAGTCATCTCGGAGGCCGGCGGGCGGCAGCTGCACGTCGCCGAGACCGAGAAGTACGCCCACGTCACCTACTTCTTCAACGGCGGCCGCGAGGAGGAGTGGGAGGGCGAGGAGCACTTCCTCGTCGACTCGCCCCGCGACGTGCCGACCTACGACCACAAGCCCGAGATGAGCGCCCGCGCCGCCGCCGACACCTTCGTCTCCCACTGGTCGGAGGGGGGGCACCGCTTCGGCATCGTCAACTTCGCCAACCCCGACATGGTCGGCCACACCGGCGTGATCCCGGCCGCGGTCGACGCGGTCGAGGCGGTTGACGGCTGTCTCGGCGACGTCGTCGCCGCGGTCGAGCGCAGCGGTGGCGCCTGCATCGTCACCGCCGACCACGGCAACTGCGACCACATGCTCGAGCCCGACGGCTCGCCCAACACCGCCCACTCGCTCAACCCCGTCCCCCTGATCGTCACCGCCGAGAGCCTGAAGCTGAGAGACCACGGCATCCTCGCCGACGTAGCCCCGACCGCCCTCCAGCTCCTCGGCATACCGCAGCCCGACGCGATGACCGGCAAGTCGCTGATCGCGCATCCGACATTGACCACCCCATAGCGGGGTCAATGTCGGCTACGTGAGATGAGGATCGAGCCGGAGAGACTGAGGTTCGAGATTGCCGCCACGGATGGGGCGGCGCGGGCCGGTGTGCTGCATACGCCGCATGGCGAGGTGCGGACGCCGGCGTTCATTCCGCTGGCTACGAAGGGGACGGTGCGCAGCCTCGAGTCGCGGGAGGTGGCGGAGCTCGGGTACGAGCTGATCCTGGGGAACACGTACCACCTGTTCGTCTCGCCGGGGCCGGACCGGATCGACGCTGCGGGCGGGTTGCACGGGTTCATGGGCTGGGAGCGGGCGCTGATCACCGACTCCGGCGGGTTCCAGGTCTTCTCGCTCGCCCACGGCGGGGTCGCCGATGAGGTCAAGGGCAAGGGGCGGCCCGGGGGAGACCACGGCTCGGTCGTCTCGATCGACGAGGAGGGCGTGCGCTTCAAGTCCTACCGCGACGGGCGCGAACTGTTCATCTCGCCCGAGGTCTCGATGCAGGTGCAGGCGAAGCTCGGCTCCGACATCGCCCTCGTCTTCGACGAGTGCACGCCCTACCACGCCGATCGCGAGTACACCGCCCGCTCGATGGAGCGCACGCACCGCTGGCTCGATCGCTGCCTGGCCTGGCACGGCGAGCATGGCCCCGAGCGCCAGGCCGTGTTCGGGATCGTCCAGGGCGGCGTGCACGAGGAGCTGCGGCGCGAGTCGGCGCAGGCCATCTCCGCCGCCGGGGTCGACGGGATCGCGATCGGCGGCACGCTCGGCCGCGACAAGGAGGAGATGCGTGGCGTGCTCGAGCTGACCGCGCCGCTGCTGCCGGAGGAGGCGCCGAAGCACCTGCTCGGTATCGGCGACGTCGACGACCTGCTGACCGGGATCGCGTTCGGCCTCGACGTCTTCGACTGCGCGATCCCGACCCGCCTCGCCCGCCACGGCACCGCGCTGGTCGCCGACCCGGAGCGCCGCTACCGGCTCGACCTGCGCAAGGCGGGCTGGGAGGGCAACCGCGAGCCGATCGAACCCGGGTGCCCCTGCCCGACCTGCCGCAATCACGATCGCGACTACCTCAGCTACCTCTCGCGCGCCGAGGAGATGACCGCCGTGCGCCTGCTCTGCCTGCACAACCTGACCTTCATGCGCCGGCTCGTCGACGGCGCCCGCGAGGCGATCGTCGCCGGGCGGCTGCGCGAGTACGCGGCGGGCTATTCCGTGTTCTTCTGAACCAGTTCTTTGAACTCTTCGACCACGCGGTCGACCGAGTCGCCCGCCACTTCGGTCGCTTTGACGCCGGTCGCCTGGTCGGTGGCGAGGATCACCGCGGCCGCGACCGCGGCCGCGATCAGGACCAGGGCGACGGCGGCCAGCACGAAGCGGGCGAAGCGCGAGAAGGCGCTGCGCCCGGCCGGCGCCGGACGCGGGGCGGGGGCCGGCGCGGCGGGCTCGTGCTGCGGCGCGCGCGGGACCGGGCGCCGGCTCGGTGAGGACGGGCGCAGCTCGGTGTGCTCGGTCTGCTCGAGGCGCCGGGTCGCCTCCTCGCCTCCGAGCACGGCGGTCGTGCTCTCGCCCTCCTCCAGCGGCAGGGTCACGTCCTCGCCTTGGAGCGCCAGCTGCAGGCCGCCGGCGAGCTCGTCGGCGCTGGCGTAGCGCCGCGCCGGGTCGCCCTCCAGCGCTCGCAGCACGGCGCCGCCGAGGGGCTCGGGCACGTCGCCGTTGTAGGTGCTCGGCGGCAGCGGCCGCTCGTTCTGCTGGCGCACCGCCAGCTCGGCCAGGGTCGAGCCCTCGTAGGGCAGGCGGCCGGTGAGGAACTGGTAGAGCACGACGCCGAGCGCGTAGACGTCGGTCGCCGGGGTCGCCTCCTCGCCGCGCACCTGCTCCGGGGCCAGGTAGGCGGCGGTGCCGACCACCGAGCCGACCTGGGTGATGCGGGTCTGCGCGATCGCCCGGGCGATGCCGAAGTCGGTCAGCTTGACCGTCATCGGGCCGCCGCCGACCGGGCCGCCGACGACCATCAGGTTGCCGGGCTTGACGTCGCGGTGGATGATCCCGCGCCGGTGCGCGTAGTCGAGCCCGGCGCAGGCCTGGATCCCGGCCTCGGCCGCCGTCTCCGCCGCGAACGGCCCCTGGCGCTGCAGGATCTGGGCCCCCGAGCGGCCCTCGACGTACTCCATGACGATGAAATGGCGCGCCTCGTCGATGCCGGTGTCGTAGACCTGGACGATGTTGGGGTGGATCAGCTTCGCGACGGCCAGCGCCTCGCGGCGGAAGCGGGCGACGAAGCGCTCGTCGTCGGAGAGGTGCTCGGCGAGGATCTTGACCGCGACCGTGCGCTCGAGGATCAGGTCGGTCGCGCGGTAGACGTTCGACATCCCGCCCGAGCCGAGGCGGTCGCCGAGCTCGTAGCGACCGGAGAGGGTTCCCGCCTCCATCATTCGCCTTCCCCGGCGGGCGCGGCCGGGCTGACCCCGCCGGACGGCTCTTCGCCGCTTTCTTCTTCGCTCGGAGGCGAGCCGTTGCCTTTTTCCAGCCCTTTGCCTTCGCCGTTCGCCTGCGGTGGCAGCTCCCCCGATTCGGCGGGCGTGTCGGGCTCTTCTTCCTTTTCCGGTTTCTGCTCTTTCTTCTGTTTATCGCGCGGCTCTTTTTCTTCGTCTTCCTCTTCTTCGTCCGGGATCGTCGCCGGCGCGATCGCTTCGTCGGGTTCTTCGCAGCCCGCGATCACTTCCTCCAGCCGCGAGGCCGCCTGCTCGAGTGCCTGCTTGAGCTTCGGGTCGACTTCTTCCAGCGCCGCGATCTGTTCGCCGACCTGTTCGGCGGCGCTTTCGGCGCCGACGCAGTCGCCTTCGGCGGCGAGCTGCTGGACGCTTTCGAGGTTGGCGGTGATCTCGCGCGCAGTCTCGCCGGGCAGCAGCCGCGCGTCCTCCTCGCCGCAGGCGGCGAGCGCCGACGCGCAGGCGACGGCGAGCACGAGGACGAGCGTCAGTCGCGGCAGGCGAGGCATCCGGCCGAGTCTAGAGAACGGCCTCCGGGACGATATTTCCCTGCACCTGAGCGTCATGAGCCGACGAGGAGGCGGTCGCCGAGGCGGCGCGGCAGCCCGGCCGCCGAGATCGACGCCGCGGCCCGCTCGACGTCGTAGGAGACACGGTGGAACCGGGCACTCAGCCCATCGGTGTCCAGCTCGAGCCAGGCGGCGCGGGGATCGCCGTCGCGCGGCTGGCCGACGCTGCCGGGGTTGATCAGCCAGGCGCGCGCGCCGAGGTCGAGCTCGACGCCGTCGTCGGACTGGGCGCCGCGCACGTCGTCGTCTGCTTCCCCGGGGGTCGGGCGGGTGAAGTAGAGCGAGACGTGCGAGTGGCCGATCAGCGCGATCTTCGTCGTCTGCGCGTCGAAGCAGGCGTCGGCCTGTTCGGCCGAGAGCACGTACTCCCAGATCGGGTCGCGCGGCGAGGCGTGGAAGAGCCCGACGCCCTCACGGTCGCCGGCGGGCTCGAGCTCACTCAGGTGCGCGAGCGTGCGCTCGGCGACGTTCTCGCGCGTCCAGGCCACGGCCTCCGCCGCGGCCTCGGAGAAGGCGGCGATGTCGAGCGCGCCGAGCACGGCGAGGTCGTGGTTGCCGACGAGGCCGATCGCGCAGCGCTCGCGCACGAGGTCGGCGCACTCGTCGGGCTCGGCGCCGTAGCCGAGCGTGTCGCCGAGGCACCAGATCTCCTCGACTCCGGTCTCGTCGATCGCGGCGAGCACCGCCTCGAGGGCCGGCAGGTTGGCGTGGATGTCGGTGATGACCGCAGCGCGCATGGCGGCCAGCGTACTCGGGCGGGGTCTCGATACATACGATGCGCCCGTGAGTGCAACGGACTCGATCGCCGAGTTGCGGGCTGCCGTGCAGCGGGCGGCGCTGGCTCTGCGCGACGGCGAGCCGACCGGGCCCGCGCCGACGCTGGACCGCCCGCCGAAGGCGGAGCTGGGCGACTACAGCTCCAATGCGGCGATGCTCCTGGCGGTGCCGCTGGGCGAAGCGCCGCGCGACGTGGCCGCCCGGCTCGGCGCCGAGCTCGAGGCCGAGCTGGGCGCCGAGGGCAGCCTCGACCGGGTCGAGGTCGCCGGCCCCGGCTTCGTCAACCTCTTCCTCTCCGACGAGTGGTACCGCCGGGCGATGGCGCGACTGGGCGAGGCCGGCGAGAGCCTCGGGCCGGCGCCGACCGAGGACCCGCAGCGGATCCTGGTCGAGTACGTCTCCGCCAACCCGACCGGGCCGCTGCACGTCGGCGGCGGCCGCCACGCCGCCTACGGCGACAGCCTCGTCCGCCTGCTGAAGGCGGTCGGGCACGAGGTCGAGAGCGAGTACTACGTCAACGACGCCGGCGGCCAGGTGCAGCGCTTCGCCGCCTCGATCGCCGCCGCGATGACCGGCGACCCGGTGCCCGAGGACGGCTACGAAGGCGAGTACATCGCCGAGCTCGCCGAGCGCCTGCGCGGCGAGGGCATCGGCCCGGGCGACGGCGACGCGATCGGGCGGCGCGGCGTCGAGCTGATCCTCGAGGGCGTGCGCTCGACGCTCGACCGCTTCGGGGTCCACTTCGACAGCTGGTTCTCCGAGTGCGGCCTCTACGCCGGCGGCGAGGTCGAAGCCGCGCTGGCCGAGCTCGAGCGGCGCGGCCACACCTACAGGACCGACGGCGCGCTCTGGCTGCGCAGCACCGAGTTCGGCGACGACAAGGATCGCGTCCTGATCAGGGGCGACGGCGAGCCGACCTACCTCGCCGCCGACGTCGCCTACCACCGCGACAAGCTCGGGCGCGGCTTCGGGCGCCTGCTCAACGTGCTCGGCGCCGATCACCA
>DASTVL010000054.1:0-9474 GCA_035759115.1 Solirubrobacterales bacterium
TCGTCGAGAACCTGAGACGGGCGGCGACCGGAGTCGATCAGGTAGCGCAGATCGAGGAAGGAGCCGATCGAGACATGAAGAGCCTTGGCGTTGAGCGCGTCGCCAAGGCTCTGGGCGGCCTTCGGTGAGCGCTCGGGGAGCGTACCGTCGAGCATCCAGAGCAGCGCGTGGGTGTCCGCTACGACCGGCGCCGCCACGATCGGCCGCTACTCGGCCTTGCCGAGGAGCGCCTCGTGCCGGGCGGCCTTGATCTCCTCGATCTCGAACGGGGGGTACTTACCCGCCAGAGCACCAAAGGGCCAGGGCAGCGCGTTATCGGCGCCTGCCAGCTGCACATCGACGGAGGCGCCAATCTCTAGCTCCGCCGCGTCGGCGGCGGGCACGATGATGACGGTGGTCCCGTCCGGCCGCTTCTCGATGACCTTGGCCATGTGCCAAGGGTACCTCGTTACGGCGACAACCCGATCGGGCTGGTGGAGCAGCGAACGGAATCCCGCATGGCAGATGCCAATAGCGGGAGCGACGGGACTCGAACCCGCGACCTCCGGCGTGACAGGCCGGCGCTCTAACCAACTGAGCTACGCCCCCAGGGGATGGGCGGTGGGCCGCCCGGCGGGGATTATCTCAGGGTCGCTGGACTTGCAGCTTGTAGGCCCCTGGGCGGAGCTTCGAGCGGAGGGCGAGGCGCAGGCTGGACTGGCCGCAGACGGTGAAGTTGAGCCGGTTGCCGAAGCTGAGGCCGTGGCGGGAGGAGCGCAGGACGCGGCCGGCCGGGTTGAGCAGGCTGAGGCTGTAGCGATCGGAGCCCTTCGGGCGCAGGCTGACCATGCCGTCGATCGGAGTCGAGAAGCTGCGTACCGCGGGGCCGGCCCGCCGTCCGGGCAGGCGCCCACGCAGGCTGAGGGCCTCGCGGCCCCGCCACGGATCGAGCGCGTCCACGCGGATCGCGCGCAGCGCGCCGGCGTCCGGCTTCAGCGCCCGCACCCAGCGCCAGGGCACGCCCGCATCGGGGAAGCGCAGATGGGCGAAGCTCTCGGCGAAGGCCTCGCCGGGGTCGCGGTAGTAGCGCAGGCCCAGCGTCCCCGGAAACAGCGAGCCGGTGCGCGATCGGCGGCAGACATTCTGATAGCTCGCCCAGCGCGCCGTCCCCCAGTCGATCGCCGGCGGGAAGGGCGCCGGCGTCTCGCGATGCCGGGCAAGATGGTGCCCGTACTCGTGGGCGAGGACGAATTCGCGGCTCGCCCCGTCGGGCGCCGGCGCGTCGTCGCCGCTGAGCACGATCTTGTTCTCGCCGCCGTAGTAGCAGGCCTGGGCGCCGTAGCCGCAATCGAACCCGATCTGCGAGGGCGTCTCCAGCTGCACGGTGAGCAGCTCGATCTCCGGGCCGTGGACGAGCGTGCCGAGGAAAGCGGCGATCTTCGCCGGGTCGGCGGCGGTGCAGGACGCCTGACAGGCGGATGTGACCCCGATCGCAACCGTCTCGCGGCCGGCGGCGTCGATCGGGTACCGGCCCGTCGTCGCGGTGGCCGAGATCCGCGCCGAGCCCGGGCCGGGCGTCTCGATCACCGTGTCGCGCGGCAGCGTCGCCCCGCCCGCCGGAGCGGCGAGGAGAAGAGTCATGGCCATGCCCGCAAGCGCCCCCGCCGGGCGCCTGCTCAAGGAGCGGGCCCCGGATCGATCTCGTAGGCCCGCGCCGGCAGCGAGGCGGATCGGGGGCGGCGTGGCGGCAATGCGCGGCTCGCCGCCGCGCCGTCCCCCCGCTTCGCCCGGCGACCCGCCCACTGCGGACGTACCGGGTCGAAGTCGAGCAGCGAGCGCCAGGTCCGCGTGCCGATCCTGCCGTCGGCCGGCAACCCCGCGCTCGCCTGAAACTCGCGGACGGCCCCCCGCGTCCGTTTGCCGAAGATCCCCGTCACCGGCAGCCCCGGCCGCACCGCTGCGCGCAGGTGCGACTGCGCCCAGACCACCATGTCGCCGCGACTGCCGCGCTTCAGCAGCGGATGCGAGGTGACCGCGCGGTAGCCGCGCACCGGGCCCGCCGTGCGCGCGCCCAGCGCCCGCCAACCGGCGCGGCTCGTCTCCTGCCAGCTCCACCAGCTCGGGGCGAGGCCGCCGTAGCTCTCGGCGAAGCGGCGGAAACGCAGGATCTCCTTGCGGCCGGCGCCGCCGTAGGTCTGCCCCAGCGGGTAGAGCGGCCGCTTCCAGAGCCGGTTGAAGAGGAAGGTGTGCTCGTAGACGGCGCGGACCGAGGTTTCGATCGCCCGCCAGTACATCTGCGGCTGGTTGACCGTCGCCCCTTCCGGGCCGAGGAAGACCGAGTAGGGGAAGGACGGGTGGTAGTCGACATAAGGGAAGGCGGCGAGGGAGAGCGGGAAGCGACGGCCGATCCGGCCCCGCAGGGTGCGGATGTAGCGGTCGGCGGCCGCGTATTTGCCCTCGTACTGGCCCTCGGCGTCGATCACCAGGCAATCGGCGCCGCGGCGCACGGCGGCGGCGCCGACCTTGGCCTCGGCGACGGGGCTGTCGCCGTAGACGAACTGCCAGGCGCAGACGTCGAGCCCGCGCCGGTGCAGTGCCCCGACCAGGCTCCTGCTGAACTGCGACCAGTAGTTGCCCGCGTCGCCCGACTTGACGTAGAGGGTGCCGATCCCGGCGCGCTTGGCGCGGGCGGCGATGCGCCCGACGTCGCCGCCCTCGGAGCGATCGACGTACCAGATCCACATTCCGTGGCGATCGAACGGGGCGCCCCCGGCGGCGGGCGACGGGGCGAGATCCTGACCCGCCCCTCCGGGGGCGGCGGATGCAACGGGCGTGTCAGCCATCAGCGCCATCACGAGCAAGCCCGTCAGGAGCACCAGGCGGAGCCCTGGCGCGGAGGTGCTTCTGACCTTCACAGCGACTCCAACACGGTAGCTCGCCGCACGCTGCGGCGCCACTCTCTCATCGCCCATCGACGTACCGAGTTCGTGCTACCGGTGTCTGACACCAGGCCAGTATGCCCAGCCGGGGCAGCCGATTCGGCATCCCCAGCGCAAGCCCGGTGGGCGGACATCGCCGCCGGCTACCCGGTCCGCAAAACCGCGATACTCCGGGCTGCCTTGATCGTCGAGCGCACCGAGAACCCGGCCTGGCTGTCGAACGCCTACCTCGTCGCCGACGACGCGGGCGAGCGCGGCGTGCTGATCGACGGCAACGACGAGCTCGGGCCGCTGCTGGAGCTGGCCGAGCGGGAGGGGATCGAGATCACCCACGTGCTCGTCACCCACCCCCACCCCGACCACGTCGCCGGCCTCGCCGAGGCGCGTGAGCGGCTCGGCGACCCGCCGCTCGTCGCCCACGCCGAGACCGCGGCCGAGCTCGACCAGGAGGTCGAGCTGACGCTCGCCGACGGCGAGAAGCTGAGCGCCGGCGGGCTCGACGTCGAGGCGATCCTCACCCCCGGCCACGCGGCCGGGCACCTCGCCTTCCTGATCGACGGCTCCGACGTCTTCACCGCCGACGTCCTCTTCAAGGGCACGGTCGGGGGGACGATGGCGCCGGGCGCCAGCGGCTTCGCCGACCTGCGGGCCTCGGTGATGCGCCTGATGCAGCTGCCGCCGGATACCCGCGTCCACCCCGGCCACCGCGAGCCGACGACGATCGGCGCCGAGTGGGAGTCGAACCCCTTCGTGCGGATCTGGCGCGAGCTCGATCAGACCGGCGACGAGCAGGTCACCGTCTGGGACCGGCCGGCGACGCTGAAGCTCTGGGCGCCGGACTACGACGGCGGCAACAAGGCCTGGATCGTCTTCGCCGACGACGGCACGGAGGCGATAGTCGGCGGCTCGCAGGTAGTGCGCGGCTGAACAGCGGACGTATATGCGATAGGAGCGCGGACGTTTTGGCCTGACACTGCGTTGTGTAAGAGCATGCAACTGAGTCAGGCGCTCACGGCCTCCGAAGTCCAGAACTTCTTCTTCGACTGGTACCCGATCTTCGGGGTCGTCTTCATGTTCGGCCTGTTGATCGTCTTCGTCACCCTGCTGCGCGGCACGATGGGCTCGACCAAGCCGGAGACGGTGAAGGCGAGCAAGACCGAGCCGGTGCTGTGGGAGGAGGTGCAGGGAGTCGACGCGGCCAAGGACGAGCTGATCGACGTCGCCGAATGGCTGCGCGACCCCGACCGCTTCGCCTCGCTCGGCGCGCAACCGCCGCGCGGGGTGCTGCTTTTCGGCCCGCCGGGCACCGGCAAGACGATGCTGGCGCGGGCGGTCGCCGCGCAGGCCGGCGTCGACTTCTTCTCGGCCTCGGGCTCGAGCTTCGTGGAGATGTTCGTGGGGAGGGGTGCAGCCCGCATCCGGCGCCTGTTCAAAGAGGCGCGGAAGTCGGGCCGGGCCGTCATCTTCATCGACGAGCTGGACGCGGTCGGGGGAGCGCGCAGCGGCGGCGGTGGGGATGGCGGCTCGAGCGAGCGCGAGCAGGCGCTCAACCAGCTGCTGGTCGAGCTCGACGGCTTCGAGAAGGACCCGGGGACGGTGATCGTGATCGCCGCCTCCAACTACGTCGACAAGCTCGACAAGGCGCTGCTGCGGCCGGGCCGCTTCGACCGCCAGGTGCTGGTCTCGCCGCCCGACCGCGACGGCCGCGAGGCGATCCTGCGCGCCCACGCCAAGGGCAAGCCGCTCGGGCCCGACCTCGACCTGACCGACGTCGCCCGCAAGACCACCGGGATGACCGGCGCCCAGCTCGCCAACGCGCTCAACGAGGCGGCGATCATCGCCGGCCGCGCCGGCCGCAAGGCGCTCTCCCGCGAGGACCTCGACGAGGCGCTGCTGCGCCAGTCGGTCGGCTCCCAGCAGGCGCGGCGACTGAGCCAAAAGGAGCGCCGGATCGTCGCCTACCACGAGGCCGGCCACGCGCTCTGCCGGCGGCTGCTCGGGCTCGACCCGCCGGAGATCCTCAGCATCGTGCCGCGCGGGCCGGCGCTCGGCTTCGTCGGCCACTCGCCGCAGGAGGACAGCTACCTGAGGTCGCGCGAGGAGCTGCTCGACGAGCTCGTCACCCTCCTCGGCGGCCGCGCCGCCGAGGAGGAGGCGATGCAGGCCTCCTACTCCGGCGCCGTCGACGACCTCTCGCGCGTGCACCTGGTCTGCCGCCAGATGGTCGCCGAGTTCGGCATGGGCGTCGCGATCGACGCCGACGGGGCGCCGCCGATCGCGCTGCCGACCGGCGACTACGCGCTCTCCGACCGCACCCGCCGCGACGTCGACGTGGCGGCGATGACGCTCGCCCGCGAGGCCTACCGCCGCGCCCGGGCGCTGCTCGCCGCCAACCGCCGCTGCCTCGACGACCTCGCCGCGGCGGCGCTGGAGCGCGAGACGCTGACCCGCGAGGAGCTCGACGAGGTCTTCGCCGCGCACGAGCTGCCGGGGGCGCCCGCAGGACGGGCCACGGCCGCTTCGGCCGCGCTGGCGGCAAAGCCCGAGCAGCTAGACTGAGTCGCGTAAACCCTTTTGTACCCGAACGGGGGTTTGGGGAATGGGACGAGGTCTCGCAGGGAAGGCGCTGGCCGCCGCCGCGGCAACCGTCCTGTTGCTCGCCGCCGCCGACGCGAGCGCGGTCAAGTTGCAGTTCGGCGACTTCGTGCTCGTCGCCGACGGCAGCTTCAGGCCGTCGAAGCTGCCCGAACGCCGCGACGCGCCGATCGTCCTGCGCGGCAACGCCAAGATCTCGACCCGCTCGCAGAAGCTGCCGCCGAACCTGAGACGGCTGGTGGTCGAATACGACCGCCACGCCTCGGTGCAGACCGCCGGCCTCCCGGTCTGCCGCGCGTCGAGGCTCGCGTCGACGACCGTCCCCGCCGCGCGGCGCCGCTGCGGCAGAACGATCGTCGGCAACGGCATGGCCCACGCCGCGATCGAGTTCGCGAGCGGGCAGCGGATCCCGGTCTCCTCGCCGATCACCCTCTTCAACGGGCCGCGGACGCGCGGCTTCCCGACAGTGCTGGCCCACGCCTACACCACCGTGCCGATCCGCACCACGTTCGTCGTTCCGATCGTGATCGAAAAGATCCGCCGCGGCGAATTCGGCTACCGCACCCGGATCGACGTGCCGACGATCGCCGGCGGCGCCGGCACGCTGATCGCCGGCCGGCTGAAGATCGGCAGGCGCTGGACCCACAGGGGCAGGCGCCACAGCTTCGTCAACGCGCGCTGCGAAGTGGGGCATCTGCAGGTGCGCGGCGAGTTCACCTTCACCGACGGCACCTACGTCAAAGGCGGCCTCGTGAAGTCCTGCGGCGTACGCCATTAAGCTTCTCGACATGCCCGAATCGAGCGCCGGCCACTACTTCCCGCCCGGACGCTCGATGGCGCGCCGGGTGCACGGCGAGCGCTCGGTCGGGCTGCTCTACGGGCAGCGGGCGCTGCTGATCGGCGCGCTGGAACCGCTCACCTACACCGGCACGATGCTGCAGACGCGCTCCGGCGACCGGCCGTTCGAGCGGCTGGCGCGCACGGCCAAGGTCCAGGAGACCGTCTTCCTCGGCACCCGCGAGGAGGCCGACGAGGTGCTCGCCCGGGTCCACCGCCTGCACGAGACGATCGCCGGCGAGCTGCCCGAGGCGGCCGGCCCCCACCCCGCCGGCAGCCGCTACTCGGCCTTCGACCCGGAGCTGATGCTGTGGACGCTGGCGGTGATCGCCGACTCGGGCCGGGAGATGTACGAGACGCTGGTGCGGCCGCTCGACCCCGACGAGCGCGAGCGGCTCTGGCAGGACTACGTGCGCTTCGGCGAGCTCTTCGGCCTGCCGCGCAGCGCGGTGCCGTCAAGCCACGCCGAGTTCAAGGCCTGGTTCGACGGCAGACTCGCGGCGCCCGATCTGGCGGCGACCGAGCATGGGCTCGAGATGGCGCCGCTGGTCGCTTTCCGCCAGCCGGTGCCGGCGGCCGCGCGGGGCAACCTCGCGATCCAGAACCACCTGATCAAGGGCACGCTGCCGCCGCGCGTGCGCGAGATCTTCGGCATCCGCTGGAGCCGCGCGCACGAGCGCAGCTTCCGGGCGCTCGCCGCCGCCCACCGGCGCAGCCGACGCGCCTTCCCGCGCCGCGTGCGGCGCGGTCGCAACGACGTCTTCTTCGACGTCGTGACCAAGGCCGAGCGGCGCCGCGGCGGCACCGCGACGCCGCAGCTCCGCGCCTCGTCGTAACGCATCCGACATTCACCCCACCCTGGGTGGGTCAAAGTCGGATGCGCGCTCAGGCGATCAGGAGACGACGGCGAAGCGCAGGCCGGCGCGCTCGAAGCGCTCGAGGCCGGCGGTGCCGAGGGCGGTGGCGGGCGTGAGGCAGCCGCCGCCCGGTGGCGTCGCGCCCTCCTCGGCGAGCATCAGCCCGGCCTCGCCGAGCATCTTCGCCGTCGCCAGGTAGCCGGGGTGGCCGTCGGCGTCGAGCCGCGTGCGAACGTGGTGGCCGCCGGCGGTGACGGCATCGACCTCGACCTGCCAGCTCCACTGCTCGAGCCGCTCGCCGGAGGGGCCGAAGCCCGAGCCCGGCATCAGCTTGCGCAGCCAGCCGGCGGCGCGGCTGCGGACGCTCGGCTTGGCGCGGCTGAGCGCGCGGAAGCCGGCCTGGGTGCCGGCGAGGGCGGCGGCCCCGGCGTAGCGCAGCGGCAGGGTCGGCGCCGAGCCCTCCATCGTCATCCCCTCGCGGTAGCGGAAGGGGACGGCGGCGCGGCTCGCGGCCTTCGCCGAGAGCATCGCGGTGCGGTGGATCACGGCGGGGTTGATGAAGGCGGCGGGCGCCATCGGCGCGATCACGTCGCCGTCGGCGTTGACCCGGGGCGCGAGCGGGATCGGGCTGCGCTGCCGCACCGCGGCGGCGAGCTCGGGGTCGGGGATCAGCGCGGCGGGATCGGAGATCCCGGCGGCGCCCTCGCCGCCGACCGCCTCGGCGGTGCTCTGCATCGTGCCGCCGGAGACGATGTCGGCGAGGCCGAGCCGGCCCGAGGGCTGCTGCGTGGCGATCTCCAGGTCGACCTCGGCGAGGTCCTCGTCCCAGCGCTCGCGCGCGGTCTCGGCGGCGAGCTGCACGGTCAGGTCGGGCGGCAGCGCCTCGAAGCCGCTGACCTGGACGATCTTCGCGCCGGACTCGGCGGCGCGCGCGTCGAAGGCGTCGATCGTGCGCCGGGCGAACGGCATCTCGCCGGTCAGGTCGACGTAGTGGGTGCCGGCGGCGACGCAGGCCTCGATCACCGGTTCGCCGTAGAGCGTGTAGGGGCCGACGAGGTCGAGGACGACGCGGGTGCGCGCCGCCATCGCCGCCAGCGAGGCGGGATCGCCGACGTCGGCGACGATCGTCTCCGGCGCGCTGACGCCGATCTCGCCGAGCACGCGCGCGAGCTTGTCCGGGTCGCGCCCGGCGACCGCCCACTCGGCGTCGACCTCGCCGGCGCGTTCGGCGAGGTAGCCGGCGACGCGTTTGCCGGTGACGCCGCCGGCGCCGAAGACGACGACGGAGAGATCGCGCTCAGCCATGCCGGGACCATACTGCCGCGGCGCTGCTAGCGTTCTGAACGAACGTTCATTCAAGCCTGGAAGGAAGCGATGACCTGGAGCGTCGATGAGATCCCCGATCTGGGCGGCCGCACCGCTGTGGTGACCGGAGCGAACGGCGGGCTCGGGCTGGAGACCGCCCGCGCCCTGGCGCAGGCCGGCGCCCACGTGGTGATGGCCTCGCGCAACCAGAACAAGGCCGAGGACGCCGAGGAGGAGATCCGCACGACAACACCGCACGCCTCGCTCGAGCACGTCGAGCTCGACCTCGGCTCGCTCGACTCGGTCGGCGCCGCGGCGGACACGATCCTCGCCGAGCGCGACAACCTCGACCTGCTCGTCAACAACGCCGGCGTGATGGGCATCCCCGAGCGCGAGACCGCCGACGGGTTCGAGATGCAGTTCGGCGTGGACCACCTCGGCCACTTCGCGCTGACCGCGCGACTGCTGCCGGCGCTGCTGCGCGCGGGCGCGGCGCGGATCGTCACCGTGACCAGCACCGCGCACCACATCGGCCGGGCCGTCGACCCCGAGAACCCGCACCTGCGCGGCCGCTACGGCGCCTGGCGCGCCTACGGCCAGGCGAAGCTGGCGAACTTCCACTTCGGCCTCGGCCTCGACCGCCGCCTCGCCGAGGCGGGCGCGCCGGCGGCGAGCCTGATCGCCCACCCCGGGCTCTCCCACACCGAGCTGCAGGCGGTCAGCGTCGAGGAGACCGGCGGCGGCCTCTCGCAGCGCTTCTTCCACGGCCTCGCCGGCTCGATCGGGATGTCGGCCGCGACCGGGGCGCTCTCGCAGCTGCGCGCGGCGACCGATCCGGACGCGAGGGGCGGCGAGTTCTACGGCCCGCTCTTCGTCAACAGCGGGCCGCCGGTGCGCAAGCCGATCCTGCGGCGGTTGGGCATGCGGCGCGCGATCGAGCGCCTCTGGCAGGTCTCCGAGCG
>DASTVL010000055.1:0-12137 GCA_035759115.1 Solirubrobacterales bacterium
CCACGCCGAGGAGCACCGCGAGGAATTCAACATCTACATCCAGGGCGAGGAGGACGTCGAGCCCGAGCCCGACGAGACCGAGACGGAGGAGAAGGTATGAAGCTCGCCTACTGGCCCGGCTGCGTCTCGCGCGGCTTCACCCCCGAGCTGCACGGCTCGATGGCGTTCACCGCCGAGAAGCTCGGCATCGAGCTGGTCGAACTGGACCGCGCAAACTGCTGCGGGGCCGGCGTGATCGCCGAGCACAACCAAGAGCTGGCCGACACGCTCAACGCGCGCACCTTCGCGCTCGCCCAGCAGACCGGGCTGGCGATGATGAACATCTGCTCGACCTGCCAGGGCGCCCAGTCGGAGTGCCAGCAGCGGCTCGACGCCGACTCCGCCTACCGCGCCCACATCAACGAGATGCTGAGCGGCCAGGGGCTCGCCTACGAGAAGGGCAAGGACGGCTTCACCAACAAAAACTTCCTCTGGCTGCTGGTCGAGGACTACGGGCTCGAGAAGCTGGCGGAGAAGGTCGTGCGCCCGCTCTCCGGCCTGCGCGTCGGCCCCTTCTACGGCTGCTACGTGGTCCGGCCGAAGGAGCGGCTCGGCTACGACGAGTACCCCGACCGCGACATCTACCTGGAGAAGACGATCGAGGCGCTCGGTGGCGAGGTGGTCGAGTACGACGGCGCCCGCAAGTGCTGTGGCTTCCCGGTGATCACGATGAACCGCGAGACCTCGCTGCGTCAGGCCGGCACTCACGTCGGCGACGCGCTCGACGCCGGCGCCGACTGCCTGGTCACCCCCTGCCCGCTCTGCCACCTCAACCTCGACATGCAGCAGCCCGAGGCGGCGAAGGTCGTCAACCGCGACCTCGGCCTGGCCGTGCTGCACCTGCCGCAGCTGGTCGGGTTGGCACTCGGCGGCGAGCCGAAGCAGCTCGGGATGAGCAAGCACATCGCCTCGACCGGCTGGGTCGAGGATCGGCTCGCCGGCGCGACCGCGGCGGCCTAGGCCGCGCTCGCGGAGGTGGACCCACACCTGCCGCTGGCGGCGGCGACCAGCACCTCCGATGTGATCCTCGGCCTCTTCCTGGTCCTGCTCGCGGCCAAGATCGGCGACGAGGTCTTCAAGCGGATCGGCCAGCCGGCGATCGTCGGCGAGATCCTCGCCGGCGTCCTGATCGGGCCCTCGCTGCTCGGCCTGGTCGAGCTCGGCGAGGTGCTCGAAGTGTTCGCCGAGCTCGGCGTGATCTTCCTGCTCTTCTGGGTCGGGCTCGAGACCCGGATCTCGGAGATGCGGGCGGTCGGCCCGACGGCGCTCTCGGTCGGTGTTATCGGCGTCGTCCTCCCCTTCGCCGGCGGCCTCGCGCTGGCGCTCGGGCTGGGCGAGGAGACCGGCACCGCCGTCTTCCTCGGCGCCGCCCTGGCGGCGACCAGCGTCGGCATCACCTCGGCGGTGCTGATCGAGCTGGGGCTGATCCGCACGCGCGCCGCCCGGACCCTGCTCGGGGCGGCGATCGTCGACGACATCCTCGCCCTGATCCTGGTCGCGGTCGCCACCGGCGTCGCCGCCGAGGGCGGCCTCGACCCGGTCGAACTGGCGGTCGTGATCGGCCTGGCCCTCGCCTTCGTCGCCTTCTTCGCGCTCGGCGGCACGCGGGCGATGGCGCGCCGGCCGCAGCTGCTGAAGGAGCCGCGCTTCTCCGAGTCGCCGCTGCTGCCCGCGGTGATCCTCTGCCTCGGCGTCGCCGTGCTCGCCGCCCAGATCGGGCTGGCGGCGATCATCGGCGCCTTCCTCGCCGGGCTGATGGTCGCCGAGACCAAGGAGCAGCACCCGATCGAGGACGAGGTCGCGCCGCTCTACGCCTTCTTCCCGCCCTTCTTCTTCGTCGCGATCGGGATCCAGCTCGACCTCGGCGCGCTGCTCGACTTGGACACCCTCGGCCTGCTCGCCGCGGTAACCGTCGTCGCCGCCGCGACCAAGCTCGCCGGCGCCTGGATCGGCGCGCGCAAGATGAAGCCGGACGAGAGGCGCCTGGTCGCGATCGGGATGATCCCGCGCGGCGAGGTCGGGATCATCGTCGCCGGGATCGGCGCCATCGCCGGCGTGATCGACGAGCAGCTCTTCGCCGTGATCGTCGCGATGTCGATCCTGACCACCCTGGTCGTGCCGCCGCTGCTGCGCCGGATGCAGGGTCAGTCGCTCGCGTAGCTGGTATACGGAATCCGCTACTAGAAGTATCGGTATTTCGATACTTCTAGTAGCGGACAGGAGATACTCAAGGCCGAGGCTCGCGGGCGCGGCGCGTCGCATACCCTGCGCCCCCCATGGCCATCGCCGTCGCCACCTTCCTGATCGTGCTCGCGATCATCGCCAGCGAGAAGATGCACCGCACGAACATCGCGCTGCTCGGCGCGGCGATCGTCGTGCTGTTCGTCGGCGACTTCTCCCAGGAGCAGGCGATCGAGTCGATCGACTTCAACACGATCGGGCTGCTCGTCGGGATGATGATCCTCGTCTACCTGACCCAGCAGACCGGCGTCTACGACTTCGTCGCCATCCGCGCCGGCCAGATCTCCGGCGGCAAATCGTTCGCGGTGACGATGAGCCTCGCCGGCACGACCGCGGTCCTCTCCGCCTTCCTCGACAACCTGACGACGATCCTGCTGATCACGCCGATCACCTTCCTGCTCGCCGACGCGCTCGACATCGACGCGATCCCGCTGCTGATCATCGAGGTGATCGCCTCCAACATCGGCGGCACCGCGACCCTGATCGGCGACCCGCCGAACATCATCATCGCCGGCGCGACCGGGCTCAGCTTCAACGCCTTCATCGTCAACCTGGCGCCGATCGTGATCGTCACCTTCGCGGTCGTGATCCCGCTGCTCTACGCGGTCTTCCGCCGTCGCCTGCACGTCGAGGAGGGCAATCGCAAAGCGGTGATGGAACTGAACGCCATCGCCTCGATCCGCGACTCGGCCGAGCTGCGCCGCACCGGCCCGGTCCTGATCGCCACCGTGCTCGCCT
This sequence comes from Solirubrobacterales bacterium, assembly GCA_035759115.1. Lineage (GTDB taxonomy): Bacteria > Actinomycetota > Thermoleophilia > Solirubrobacterales > 70-9 > VRUE01. The sequence goes on from DASTVL010000055.1 coordinate 3,019, forward strand.
TCTTCGCCCACCAGACGCTGCACATCGAGCCGGCGACGGTGGCGCTGAGCGGCGCCGCGGTCGGCCTGCTGGTGACCAGGATCGATCTCGACGAGACGCTCGCCCACATCGAGTGGACGACGCTGTTCTTCTTCGTCGCCCTGTTCGTGATGGTCGGCGCGCTGGAGGAGACCGGCGCGATCGGCCACGTCGCCGACGCGGTCAAGGACGTCACCGGAGGCGACCGCACCGCCGAGCTGCTCGGCATCGTCTGGATCGCGGCGCTCGGCTCGGGGGTGGTCGACAACATCCCCTTCACGACGGCGATGATCCCGGTCGTGCGCGAGCTGCAGGAAGCGGCCGGCAACGGCGGCGACGACGCCTACTGGTGGTCGCTGGCGCTGGGCGCCTGCTTCGGCGGCAACGCGACGATGATCGCCGCCGCCGCCAACGTCGCCGCCGCCGGGCTCGCCGAGCGGGCCGGGACGCCGATCGGCTTCATGACCTTCCTGCGCGTCGGCCTGCCGGTCACGTTCATCTCGATCGCGATGGCATCTGCTTACATCGCACTCCGCTACGTCGCCCTCTGATCCGGAACAGCTAGGAGACCCAATGCCCGATTCGATCGTCAAGAAGGCCCTGCGGGAGATAGAGCCGCTCGACGCCGACGAGCTGATCGGCCCCGCGGCGCGGCAGGTGATCGACCTGGGGCTGCCGGGGCTGCCGGCAGTCGAAAAGAACGGCAGCTTCGTCGGCATCTTCGGCGAACGCGAGTTCATGGCGGCGCTCTTCCCCGGCTACGTCGGCGAGCTCGCCTCCGCGGCGATGATCTCACGCTCGGTCGACGAGACGATCGAGCGTCGCGCCAACTGCGCCGAACAGCCGATCCGGCGCTGGCTCACCACCGACCACGTCCTGGTCGAGGACGACTACTCCGACACTCAGCTGGCCGAGCTCTTCCTCCACCACCGCGTGCTGATCGTCCCGATCGCCACCGCCGGCAAGGTGCACGCCGTGGTCACCCGCCACGACTTCTTCCGCGAGCTGGTCAACCGCTTCGGCGTCTTGGCAGAGGATCTCGGCGACTAGCCGAGGAGGTCGCGTTCGATCAGCAGCTCAGCGAGCTGCACGGTGTTGGTCGCGGCGCCCTTGCGCAGGTTGTCGGAGACGACCCAGAGGTCGAGCGCGCGCTCGTTGCCGGGGTCGCGGCGGATGCGGCCGACGAAGACGTCGTCGCGGCCGGCGGCGTCGATCGCCATCGGGTAGCGGCCGGCCGCGGGGTCGTCGACGACGGTGACCCCCGGCGCGGCGGCGAGCAGCTCGCGGGCGCGTCCGGGCTCGAGCGGCTCGCGGGTCTCGACGTTGACCGCCTCGGAGTGGCCGGTGACGACCGGCACTCGCACGCAGGTGGCGCTGACCCGGATCGCGTCGTCGCCGAGGATCTTGCGGGTCTCGTTGATCAGCTTGCGCTCCTCGTCGCTGTGGTCGTCGCCGGCGGGGAAGCTGCCCGCCTGCGGCAGCGCGTTGAAGGCGATCTGGTGCGGGTAGGCCGAGGCCCGCGGGTCGCCGTCGGCGAGGACCGCCCGCGACTGGGCCAGCAGCTCGTCGATCGCCGCCTTGCCGGTGCCCGAGACCGCCTGGTAGGTGGAGACGACGAGACGCTCGATCCCGGCCGCATCCTGCAGCGGCTTCAGCGCGACGACCATCTGCATCGTCGAGCAGTTCGGGTTGGCGACGATGCCGTTGTGGCCCTGCAGGTCGTCTGGATTGACCTCGGCGACGACCAGCGGCACGTCGTCGTGCATGCGGAAGTGGCTGGTGTTGTCGACGACGACGGCGCCGGCCGCGACCAGCTTCGGCACCCACTCGGCGCTGATCGCGCCGCCGGCCGAGGAGAGGACGAGGTCGAGGCCCTGGATCGAGTCCTCGCTCAGCGCCCGCACCTCGAGCTCCTCGTCCCCCCACTCGATCGAGTTGCCGGCCGAGCGCTCGGAGGCGAAGGGGACGACCTCCTCGGCGGGGAAGTCGCGATCGGCGAGCAGGCCGAGGATCGTCGTCCCGACCAGGCCGGTGGCCCCGACTACGCCGACCCTCATGCGACCGTGGGTCGGTGGTCGGCCCCCATCGGGTCCTCGGCCGCGACCGCGTCGGCGCCGAGCTCGAACGCCTCGTGCAGCGCCTTGACCGCGTCGGGGACGCGATCTGCGGAGATGACGCAGGAGATCTTGATCGGCGAGGTCGAGATCATCTCGATGTTGATCCCCTCCCCGCCGAGGACCTGGAAGACCTTGGCGGCGACGCCGGGGTGCGAGCGCATGCCGGCGCCGACGATCGAGACCTTGCCGATCCGCTCTTCGCTGCGCACGCCCTGGCTGACCTCGAGCGCGCTGACGGTGTCGGTCGCGGCGGTCAGGTCGGAGCGGTCGACGGTGAACGAGAGGTCGGCAAGGGCATCGTCGCCGACGGGCTCGTTCTGGATGATCACGTCGACGTTGATCCCGGCATCGGCCAGGGCGGTGAAGATCCGCCCGGCGACTCCGGGCTCGTCGCCGACCCCGGTCAGGGTCACCCGCGCCTCTCCGTCGGAGTGGGTGACCGCGGTTACGAAAGGTTGCTCCATCGTCTGCTTCTCGCTCTCCTCTTCGCTGACGACGAGGGTACCGGGACCGTCCTCGAAGCTGCTGCGGCAGTGGATCCGCACGCCGTTGTTGCGCGCGTACTCGACCGAACGCAGCTGCAGGACCTTGGCGCCGGAGGCCGACATCTCGAGCATCTCCTCGTAGGAGGCGAATGACAGCTTGCGCGCCTCGGGGACGATCCGCGGGTCGGCGCTGAAGATCCCGGCGACGTCGGTGTAGATCTCGCAGACGCTCGCCCCGAGCGCCGCGGCCAACGCGACCGCGGTCGTGTCGGAGCCGCCGCGGCCGAGCGTGGTCACGTCCTTGCTCTCGGTCGAGACGCCCTGGAAGCCGGCGACGAGCACGATCCGGTCCTCCTCGAGGGTCGCGCGGATGCGCTCGGCGCGCACGTCGATGATCTTCGCCCGCGTGTGCGAGGAGTCGGTGACGATCCCCGCCTGCGATCCCGTCAGCGAGATCGCCTCGTGGCCCATGTCGTGGATCGCCATCGCGCAGAGCGCGCAGGAGATCCGCTCGCCGGTCGAGAGCAGCATGTCCATCTCCCGCGCCACCGGGCGCGCCGAGATCTCCAGCGCCTGCGCGACCAGCTCGTCGGTCGTCTTGCCGCGTGCCGAGAGCACCGCGACCACCCGGCAGCCGCGCTCGCGCGCGGCGACGATCCGCCCCGCAGCGCGCTTGATCTCCTCGGCGCCGGCGACCGAGGTGCCGCCGAACTTCATCACGACTATGTCGGAATTCGCTCCACTCATCGCAAGCGACTGAGGATAGTCGCGCCCCCGCCTCCGCGTTTTGGCTGCCAGGGCAACCACAAAGTCGTAAGCGTGCATGGATCACACATCTAGATATATCAATGGGATATATCTTGACGCTATGGAGCTCAGTCCTACCGCCTATGTCGTCCTCGGGATGGTCAGCCGTGAGGCGCGGTCGGGGTATGAGATCAAGGCCGTGGTCGACGGCTCTACGCGGTTCTTCTGGGCGGCCAGCTACGGGCAGATCTATCCGGAGCTGAAGCGGCTCTCGGAGGCGGGGCTGGTCGAGGGGCGGGACGCCTCGCAGGGGGGGCGCAAGCGCACCGTCTACGCGATCACGGCCGACGGGGAAGCCGAGCTGAAGGACTGGCTGCGGCGGCCGCCGGAGGTCACCGAGATGCGCGAAGAAGGGCTGCTGAAACTGTTCTTCTCCGGCCTGCTGAAGCCGGCCGAGGCGGTCGAGACGCTGCGCGCGATGCGCCGCACCCGGCTCGAGCTGGGCGAACGCCTGCGCTCGATGCAGGCCGAGAAAGAAGCGACCGACGATCCCTATCCGCCGATGGTGCTGCGGGCGGGAATCGAGTTCAACGACTGGTTCGCCGATTGGTGCGAGCGGATGGAGGCCGAGCTGCTCGCTTCGACACACGAGAAAGGGAGCAGCTGATGTTCGACGCACTCGCCCGCTTTGCCGACCGCCGCGCCCGCCGGGTCGGCATCTTCGCGATCTTCTTCTTCCTGCTCGCCGGGGCGCTCGGCGGCTCGGTCGCCGAACGGCTCGACCCCTACGGCGCCGAGGACCCCGCGACCGAGGCGATCGAAGCGCGGGAGGCGCTGAAGGAACGCGGCTTCAAGCATCCGGGCGCGCTCGTCGTGATCCGCGACGCCCCGCTCGCCAGCGCGGCCGGACGGCGCAAGACCGCGGCGATCGCAGGCGAGCTGCGCGCGATGCCGGAGGTCGAGTCGGTCGCCGGCTACCTCGACACGCGCTCGCGGGACTTCGTCTCCGCCGACGGCCGCTCGACCTACCTGACGGTGACCCTGGCCCCGACCGACGACAAGGAGTGGCAGGAGGCGGGCGCCGCGATCGTCGACCGCTACGAGGGCGACCCCGACATCGTCGTCGGCGGCGCCGCGGTCGCCCAGGAGCAGGTCAACGCGCAGGTCGAGAGCGACCTGCAGAAGGCCGAGATGCTCGCCTTCCCGTTGCTCTTCCTGCTCTCGCTGCTCTTCTTCCGCAGCCTTGTCGCGGCGCTGCTGCCGCTGATGATCGGCGCGCTGGCGATTGTCGGCACCTTCCTCATCCTGCGCCTGGCGAGCGAAGTGGGCTCGATCTCGATCTTCGCGCTCAACCTGACCACGGCGCTCGGCCTCGGGCTCTCGATCGACTACTCGCTGTTCATCGTCTCGCGCTACCGCGAGGAGATCGCCAAGGACGGCCCCGGCCTGGCGGCGATGCGCCGCGTGCTGGCGACCGCGGGGCGCACGGTCTTCTTCTCCTCGCTGACGGTCTCGGCGGCGCTCGCCTCGCTGCTCGTCTTCCCCCAGCGCTTCCTCTACTCGATGGGCCTCGGCGGCGCCCTGGTCTCGCTGTTCGCGGCGCTGATCTCGCTCACCGTGCTGCCCGCCGTCCTGACCCTGCTCGGCGACCGCGTCAACTCGCTCTCGCCGAGCTTCCTGCGCCGCCGCGCCGAGGCCGAGGCCCGGCCCGACGAGCGCGGCTTCTGGTACCGGCTCTCGCGCTTCGTGATGCGCCGCCCGGTCGGGATCGCGACCGCCAGCGCCACCCTGCTGATCGTGCTGGGGATCCCCTTCTTCGGGATCCAGTTCGACACCCCCGACGCGAAAATCCTGCCCGAGGAGGCGAGCGCCCGCGAGGCCTACGACGTCGCCAGCGAGCAGTTCCCGCCCAACCGCGAGGTGCCGATCCTGATCGCGGTGCGCGGCGGCGACCAGCGTGGCGTCGCGACCCTGCGCCGCGACGCGGCCGCGACCGAGGGGATCGCCCTGGTGCGCCCGCCCCAGCGCCTCGGCCGCGACCTGACGCTGCTGCAGGCGATCTCGGAGAACCCGTTCCCCTCGCGCGAGAGCCGCACGACGGTCGAGCGGCTGCGCGAGCTCGGGGTCGCCGGCGGCGAGGTCGAAGTCACCGGCGCCACGGCCGAATTCATCGACTTCCAGGGCAGCCTCTCCCGCCACCTGCCGACCGCGCTGGCGATCGTGATCGTCTCGACCCTGATCATCCTCTTCCTGATGACCGGATCGGTGGTGCTACCGATCAAGTCGCTGATCATGAGCTTCCTCAACCTCAGCGCCGTCTTCGGCATCCTCGTCTTCATCTTCCAGGACGGCCGGCTCGAATCGCTGCTCGCCTACACCAGCACCGGCGCGATCGAGCAGACGATGCCGATCCTGCTCTTCGCCGTCGCCTTCGGCCTCTCCACCGACTACGCGGTCTTCCTGCTTTCGCGGATCAAGGAGGCGCGCGACGACGGCGCCTCGGAGTCGGAGTGCGTCGCGATCGGGCTCGAGCGGACCGGCCGGATCGTCACCGCGGCGGCGCTGCTGTTCGCGGTCGCGCTCGGCGCCTTTGCCACCTCGCAGATCCTCTTCATCAAGCAGAACGGGGTCGGCACCGCGCTCGCGGTGCTGATCGACGCCAGCATCATCCGCGCCCTGCTCGTGCCCTCGCTGATGGAGCTGCTCGGCAAGTGGAACTGGTGGGCTCCGGCGCCGCTGCGGCGGCTGCACGAGCGGATCGGGATCAGTGAGACGGCGACGCCGGAGCCGGACCGGGCCTAGCAGCCGGCGCGGGATCCGTTCACGGAATCTTCTCCGGATCGACACAGCTCTTTTTCCGGCGGTGGCTGTCGCCTGGGAGCCTTGGGGCTATGCCGCCGGCACCGGAAACGGCGATTCGAGCCGACAACGTGGAGGTGCGTCCCGAAGAGCTCCAGGTTCTGGTCGAGGGAAGGCGCGTCGGCCTGACCAGGCGCGAGTTCGAGCTATGCCTGTTGCTGTTCGAACGGCTCGACCGGGTTGTCCGGCGCAGCGAGATCTACGAACGCATGTGGGGCGGCGCGATGCCCAGGCGCGACCGCTCGGTCGATGTGCTGATCTGCCGGGCGCGCGAGAAGCTGCAGGCGGCCGCGCCCGGCTGGCGCTACATCCACACCCACTTCGGGATCGGGTATCGCTTCTCGCCTGAGCGCGCCGGGCGCTAGGCGAAGGCCTGGCTGGCGCGGCGGCGCAGGTCCGCGTTGAGCATGCCGGTGACCTCGCTGGGGCGGTTGCCGGCGGCGGGGATCGCGTCGCCGATCAGGCCGCTGGCGCGGAAGCCGTAGAGCGGGGCGTCGAAACCGGCCTCGCGGATCTTGCGCACGAGCTGGACGGCGGAAGGGGTGTCGGCGCCGGGACCGCAGAACACGATCGCGGTCGGGTCGAGCGCGCCGAGGGCGCGCTCCATGCGCTCCTCGCCGAGCTCGTCGGAGAGCATCAGCACGCGGAAGCCGGCGCGGCGCAGGGCGAGGTCGAGAGCCTGGGCGTGGACCGACTCGGCGTCGGAGCCGCGGCTGGAGTCGAGCAACAGGATCCCGGCGGGACGGGAAGCGGTCGAGGCGAGGCGGCGGGCGCCGTGCAGCCAGCCGCTCGCCCAGCGGGCGGCGAATTCGAGCTCGGCCTGGCGCTCGGGGTCGACGGCGAGCTCGTCGATCGCCGGCAGCAGCATCTCCTCGACCGTGCGTTCCAGCGGCCGCACCGCGAGGCTGCCCTCGATCGCACGGTCGGCGGCGTCCTCGTCGAAGCCCTCGAAGGCGGCGAGCAGGCCGCCGCCGCTGGCCGGCGCTTCCTGGCGCTGGCGCGCCAGCTCGATCGCCGAGCTGATGTTGCCGGTCTCGCCGAGCGCGTCGCGCAGGGTCTGCAGCTCGATCAGCTCGTAGTTGCGGTGATTGCCCTGGGTGCGCTTCGGCACCGGGTAGCCGTAGCGGCGCTCCCAGCTGCGCAAAGTGTTGGGGCTCACGCCCAGAACTTCTGCAGCGGCATTGGTGCGGATCCCTGGCATGCGCAGCATTCTGCCACCGAAATCCCGGGTTTACAGCAGTTATGGACAGATTTCCGGAATCTGTCAGCGATCTTGCAAAACGCCGACGCCGACCGGCTGGCCGACGGAGCGGGCGCGCCACATCGCCTCGTCGGCCTTGTGCAGGAGGCCGTCGGCGTCGCTGCCGTGGTCCGGGCAGGCGACGACGCCGGCCGAGATCCCGATCCGCAACCCCCCCGCCCGCTCGAGCTGATCGAGCTGGTCGAGCAGGCGCTCGGCCATCTGCACGCCGCCGATCGTGTCCTGGCCGGGGGCGAGCACGCAGAGCGCGTCCTCCTCGAGCCGGAAGGTCTCGTCGACGAGCCGGGTGCTCTCGCCGAGCGCGGCGCCGACAACGGCCAGCGCGGTCTGGCGATCGCCCGCCTCGTCCGTCCGCGCCCCGGGCCCCTCGACGTCGAAGACGACCAGGGCGAAGCGCTGCTGGTAGCGGCGCTGGCACTCGAGCAGCTGGTCGAGCCGGCGGCGCAGCTGGCCCGGCCGGTAGAGGCTCGGATGCTCTCCTGCGCTCGGCGTGGGGGGTGCGCTGGGCGCCGGCGCGATGCCGGGCGCCGGCGCGGACTCGTCCCACAGCGTGCCGACCGCGCTGGCGGTGACCGAGCCGAATTCGTCCGCCAGGCGCTGAGCCGCGTCGGCGAAGAGCTCGCGAGCGAGCTTGCCGATCCCCGCCTCCATGCCATCTCGGGTGGGGGTCTCGGTCGCCACGCCGTGACCTTGGCGAAGCGGGCGGACGCCAGAACCGCAGATTCCCGCTATTTGCGCCCTGACACCCGTCTAGGCGAAACGTCCAGTCTGTGCCCTAATCGAGCGTTCGGCGGCCGGCGAAGGCGTTGCCGAGCGTGACCTCGTCGGCGTGCTCGAGGTCGGCGCCGATCGGCAGGCCGCTGGCGAGGCGGCTCATCTTGGCCTGGCCGCGCAGCTGCTCGGCGATGTGCAGCGCGGTCGCCTCGCCCGTCGTCGTCGGGTTGGTCGCGAGGACGACCTCGTCGATGCCGCCCTCGGCGACGCGGCGCAGCAGCTCGGCGATCTTCAGGTCGCCGGCGTCGACCCCGTCGATCGGCGAGAGCGCGCCGCCGAGCACGTGGTAGAGGCCGCGGTACTCGTGGGTGCGCTCGATCGGGATCACGTCGGCCGGTTCCTCGACCACGCAGATCGTCGTCTGGTCGCGCCCGGAGTCCTGACAGATCCGGCAGAGCGGCCCCTCGGAGAGGTTGAAGCAGCGCTCGCAGAGGCCGACCTTCTCCTTCACCTCGCGGATCGCGGTGGCGAGCGCGGCGGACTCCTCGTCGGGGGCGCGGAGGATGTGGAAGGCGAGTCGCTGCGCGGTGCGCCGGCCGATCCCCGGCAGCCGCGAGAGCTCGGCGACGAGGCGGGAGAGCGGCGCCGGGCCCTCGGCGCTCACATCCCGGGCAGGCCCATGCCGCCCATGCCGCCGCCGGTGATGCCGCCCATCTTCGACCCGGCCAGGTCCTGCGCCGCGCGCAGCGCCTCGTTGACCGCGGCCTGGACCATGTCGGCGAGGATCTCGGCCTCCTCGGGGTCGATCGCCTCGGGGTCGATCGAGATCTCGCGCAGGGTCATGTCGCCGCCCATCGTCACCTTGACCATGCCGCCGCCGGCGCTGGCCTCGACCGTCTCGTCCTTGAGCTGCTCCTG
>DASTVL010000056.1:0-2529 GCA_035759115.1 Solirubrobacterales bacterium
CGCTTCGACCCCGAGCGCGGCATCCCCTTCACCGCCTTCGCCTCGCCGACGATCCTCGGCGAGCTCAAACGCCACTTCCGCGACCGCGTCTGGACGGTGCGGGTGCCGCGCGGCCTGCACGACCGCATGGCCGAAGTCGACAAAGCGATCACCGAGCTGACCAAGAAGCTGCAGCGCTCGCCCTCGGTCGGCGAGATCGCCGAGCGGCTCGGGGTCGAGCAGACCGACGTGCTCGAGGTGATGGAGGCCAACCACAACCGCCGCCCGCTCTCGCTCGACCGGCCGGCCGGCGCCGATGACTCCGAGGACTCGCCGCCGACCGAGTGGGTCGGCGAGGAGGACGAGGGCTTCGAGCTGGTCGAGGGCCGGATCGCGCTCAACTCGGCGCTGCCGGCGCTGGACGAGCGCGAGCGCCTGGTCCTGCGGCTGCGCTTCGTCGAGGACATGACGCAGTCGCAGATCGCCGAGCAGATCGGCCACTCGCAGATGCACGTCTCGCGCATCCTGCGCCGCGCCCTGACCCGGATCCGCGAGCAGATCAGGGAGCAGCAGCAAAGCGAATGATCAGGTACTCGCCGTCGTCGGACTGCTCGACCGTGAGCTCGTCGGCGAGCTTCTCCAGCGAGCCGCCGACGTCGGGCACGTCGAGGTCGGAGCGGATCCGCTCGGCCGCGCCCTCCTCCAGCGGGCCGAGGCGCAGGTCGATGCCGCCGTCGCGCTCGTCGAGGCCGAGCCGCACGCGCCCGTCCTCGAAGCGATCGGGCGCCGCGCCGGCGATCGCGTCGGTGACCAGGACGGCGTCGGAGACGCGGTCGACGGAGAGATCGCGGCGGGCGGCGAGTGCGCCGACGACCCGGGCCAGCACCGGCGCCAGCAGGTCGCTGCGGTCGACGACCATCTCGGTGCGGTCGGCGGGATAGGGCTTGATCTCGACCGTGTCGCCGCCGCCGTTGGCGCCGCCGCCTTCGAGCGGCACCCGCATCGTGATCTCGGTGCCCTGGTCGAGCCCGCCGGAGATCGAGAAGCTGCTCGAGAGCGCCGCGATCAGCGAGAGGCCGAGACGCGGGCTGTCGCGCTCGCTCTCCGCCTGCGGCCTGATCCCGACGCCCTCGTCGCGGACGACGACCGTGAGGCCCCCGGGATCGGGCTTGGCGTCGACGCCGAGCGGGCCCGGCTCGCCCCGGTAGGCGTGAACGACGACGTTCATGCAGGCCTCGGTGACGACGGTCTTCAGATCGGCGAGCCCGGGTTCGTCCATGCCGATCTCCTCGGCCAGACCGGCGAGGGCGTGGCGGATGACTGCGACGTTCTCGGATTTCGCGGGCAGCACCATCTGAAGCCCCCTGGGCCTGTCTTGGATCGCCGGAGTGTCTGCGCTTGACCCCATTCGGTCCGCCGAGGCCTCAGCCTCTGCGGGGACGAGCATAGTCGTAGTACTTCCTGAATTCAGTGGCTACCCCTGGCGTTCTGGGCACAAACCTGATGTAGGATCGACGGGTGAACATCGTGCCTTTCCAGGTGCAGAGTGAGGAGCTCGGCGAGAGCGTCCGCGCCTTCACCGTCCGCGGCGAGCTCGACATGAACACGGCGCCGGAGCTCGAGCGCAATCTCGAGCAGGCGGTCGCCGATTCGCGCGCGATCCTGCTCGACCTCTCCGAGTGCGAGTTCATCGACTCGACCGGGATCGCGCTGATCGTGCGCACCTGGCAGCGCCTCGACAGCAGCGGCGGCAACGGCGGCGAGAAGCGCCTCGTGCTCTGCAGCATCAACCACCAGGTGCGCCGCCTGCTGCAGATCACCGGGGTCGAGGGCTCGATCGCGATGCACGAAGACCGCGACGCGGCGCTCGCCGAGCTGCGCGGCTGACGACGAGCTCGTTTTCGTCGCCCTCGCGCCGGGTAGCGGCGGGGCGATGCCCGCGCCGCGCAGGAGGATGTCCCGCGACCTGTTTGAGACCCGCAGCCATTCCTGGCACGCGGTCGGCCTCGGCGAGGAGCTCGAATCGAGCTCCTCGCGGCGGGCACTCGGCGGCCTGCTGATCGCGCTGGCGCTGATCGCCGGCACGATGGTCGTCTACTACCAGCGCCAGGAGTGGCTGCCGGGCTACGGCGCCTGGGTCAAAGTCGGCACCGCCGCGGTGCTGGTGATCGTCGGCTCAACCGCCGTGCATTGGCTGGTGCGCAGCGTCTCGCCGCGGCTCTTCCGCCACCTCGACCCCGCCACCGCCGGCACGCTCGGCTTCCTGATCCGCCTCTTCGCGATGTCGACCGTCGTGATCGTCGCCCTGCGCGTCGCCGGGATCAAAGCGAGCACGCTGGCGCTGGGCGGCACGATCACCGCCGTCGTGCTCGGGCTCGCCGCCCAGCAGTCGCTGGGCGGGATCTTCGCCGGCGTCGTGCTGCAGAGCACGCGGCCCTTCCGGGTCGGCGAACGGGTGCGCCTGGTCGGCGGCTTCCTCGGCGGCCAGCAGGAAGGGACGGTCAGCTCGCTCGGCCTCTTCTACACCACCCTCGCCCAGGGCGCCGATCG
>DASTVL010000057.1:0-6977 GCA_035759115.1 Solirubrobacterales bacterium
GCTATCTATGTTAGAAGTACACCAGATGATCGACCGCGCGAGATCGGGATCGGGGGCGGGCACCGGGAATACCCGTTGCCGGGGTTCCCTCGACCGCGGATAACTGGGAATTATCGTCGGTGACGGGAATAGCCCTCGACATACCGAGTCGCAGTCGGAGCACGACCGTCCTCCCCTCGCCGGTCGACCTGCTCGACCGAGACGATCAGCTCCGCGAGATCGGTGTCGAGCTGGATCGACTTCGCCGCAACACGAAGCACTTCAAGGTCTGCGAGGTCACTGGAATGGGTGGCATGGGGAAGTCCCGCCTGCTGGACGAGATCCATGAGCGCGCTGAACGGGCAAGGCCGCGCTTTAACCACGTGGTCTCTCTCTCGCTCGAATCGGAGGCCGCAATGACTGAGGTGGGGCCGCTGCTCACGCTCCGTCAGGGCCTCGACATCAATTGCTTCCTCTTCGACGCGGCCCTGCTTCGCTACTGGTCGGCCACCGGGCAGCCGTTCTCGGTGGACAACTCGAGCCAGCTCTCCGGCTCCCTGGCCGCCAAGACCGCCGAAGTGGCATCGGCTCTGGCGCCAGTAATACCGATCTCGCTGCCTATCTCCTATGCAGTGGACGTCTGGGGCGCTATCGAAAAGCGTGGGAAGAAAAGGCAGCGCTACAAGAAGTACGAGTTCAAGGAGATCGACGAGCTGAGGGCAGAGCCCGAGCCGATCCGTGAGCGGCTGTCAGGTTACCTAGCCCGAAACATTCGACGCGAGCTGAAGGCCAAAGGTCACTCGATCCTCGCCTTCTACGACTCCTACGACAAACAGGACCGCGAGACCCAGAAGGCCGGGGCGCCATGGCTACAGACCTTCATTGCCGAGCTCGGACGAGGAGTGCACGTGATCTGCAGCCGTGATCCGCTCAAATGGAGCGAGGCCCGCTGGAAAGCACAGATGGTGCCGATCCAGGTCGGCCCGCTCGGCGAGGAGCAGTCGAGGGAGCTGGTGCGAGCCGGCCTGGGCGAGCTTGCGACGAGCGAGATCGAGGCGCACCTGTTGAAGGCCTCTAAAGGTCAGCCGCTGGCAATCGAGTCGCTGGTGAACGTCTGTCTCGACCTCTGGAGGGAGGGCGGCGAGATTGATGTGGCCGACATACCCACCTCCCCGGAGAACGCGGTGAAGTCGCTCCTCGACCACCACCGGACCCCACAGCGCGCCCTCGCTGCTGCGCTCGCGACCGTGAATGTGTTCGACCGGCGCCTCTATGAGCACCTCGCCTACGTCCTCAGCGTCGAGCTGGGGATCCTCCACTACGATGACTTCGTCGAGTCGTTCGTGGTCGAGCCCGCCGGTGGCGATCTGTGCAAGACGCACGACATCCTCACCGATGCGGTTCGCGCGGCTTCCGACCACGGCCATCTGCGCCGGGTCGCGCTGGAGGCGGCCACCGCACACCTGCTGGAGCGGAGCCGTCGTGACGGGCGCCGCGAATACCAGACGATGCTTGCCCTGCTGCGCGAGGTGATCGCCGGATGGGACTCGGTCGAACGGATGCCCGAGCAATCGATTGAGACTCTGATCGACGTCGCCTACGTTTTCTACGACGCCGGGTTCTGGAATGAGCTTGCGTCGATCGCCTCGGGAACGAAGGTCACGCAGCCAGCGCTCGTCGAGGCCGTTTCCTTCATGAGAGCCCTCACCAGCCGGCGGCGTGTGGGCGTGCCGCGGGCCCTGACGCAGTTCGAACGCTTGGGAGCGCCCCGGGATCTCGGTCGCCACGCTCGCTCCGTCAAGCTCGAGCTCGCCTATCTGACCGAGCTGCGCGGCAACTACGCGAGTGTGCGCAGGGAGTTCGCCCGGCTCTCCGAGCAGGCCAAGCCGTTTGACCCCACGGACCGAACGCAGCTGCGCTCACGCCTATACCACGCCGACATGCTGACCATGGACGGTCGTTTCCGCCGGGCTGCGGCGTTGCTCGACGACGCGTCCGAAGCCGTCGGCTACCGCGAACTGGTCAACTGGGGGGAGCTGACCCGCCACCTGGGTCACGTCTATCGCCTCTCGTTCGAACTCGAAAAAGCGGCAGACCTCTACGAGTTGGCACTCCAACGGACCGCCCCGGAAGCGCCCGGGATGATCGCGAAACTGCACACGAACCTCGCCGAGGCGTACTGCTGGTTCGAGCCCACCCTGGCGCTCGAAAAGGCCTATGTATCGCTTGAGGTTCATCGCCGCGGCGGTAATGAGATCGAGCTGTGCAAGTGCCAGGCGGCACGCGCCATCGCTTTCGCGCGGCTGGGGTCCTTCCCCGATGCGGACGAGGCAATGGAGGACTCAAAGCGTCTGGGCAGATCGGCCGGCTACCCGGCGGGTGTCGCCTTCGCAATGCAGGCCGAGGCGGTTCGCAGGTGCCTGAGCAAGGATCGCCCCGGCCCCGGCCACGCGATCGGAAGGCTGCGCCGCAAGGTGAGGGAAATCGGCACCTACGGCCACCTGACGGTTGCTCCGATTGCCCTGGGGGACGGAGAAGGGCTCGCAGCCGCTCAGGCCGGATACGAATGGCTCGATCCCGCGCGGATGGGCGACAGGCTGCGCGACTACCTCGCCCTCTGAACGGTGCTACCCGTCACGTCGACAATCGTCTTGCACCAGGGGGACCGGGGGCGCTGCTCGTAGGCCTGTTGCAGCTGCTGAAGCGGGACAATCTCCAGCGTCTCGTCCCAAACAGGGCTCCACTCTCGTTCGAGCAGACGGGCGGCTTCCTGCAGCCGCACCGGCTCGCCGTTCAGGTAGCTGGCGGTGAAGGTGACGTCCAGCCGCAGGATCGCCGAGACCAGGAACGGGCTGATCTCCTCCCCGTTGGGGTGGCTCATCGAGCAGATCCGACCGCCCGCCCGGACGTGCTCGCAGGCACGTTGCAGACCCTCCTCGGTTCCGGAGAGGTCGAAGACCACGTCGTACTCGCCTGCCGGAGAGTCGACGCATCGGCCGAGCGGCTCGATCGGCCGCGCGATGCGGGCCAACCGCTCGTCGATCAGGTCGGTGATCTCGAACCCGAGCGCCGGCCGCTGCCGACAAAGAGCGAAGGCCATACAGAGCCCGATGCCGCCGGCACCGATCACCAGGATTCGATCCACCGGGCTCAGCCTTGCCCACTCCTTGGCGTGGAGCACGCACGACAACGGCTCGCAAAGAGCCAGGTGCGGGTCTCCCGGTCCTTTCAGGGCGAGCAGGTAGCTCTCCTCGATGTCGCCGATATCAGAAAAGGCGCGATTGGTGAAGTAGCCCTCCTGGCCCTTCCGGCAGAGGTGGGAGCGCCCGGCGCTGCAATGGTCACAGGCACCACAGCGATAGTTGAGATCGCTGGTGACGAGGTCGCCGGGCCCCAGCCGCCGCACGCGGTTCCCGACCTCGATCGCTTCGGCGACGAACTCGTGGCCGACTGAGATCGGGTAGGTCGCGTCGGGTCGACCCTCGAACTGGGACAGGTCCGACCCGCAGATACCGCAGTGTAGGAAGCGAAGCCGGACCCAGTCCGGCTCAAGCTCGTCCAAGGGCCACTCTTCAATCCCCAACGCCCGCGGGGCGAGCAGCGAAAAGCCACGCGAGGTCGCGGCCCCAACCTCCGTTCGCGTTGCCATGGAGTAACGGTATCTGTTACGGAACCCCTGAGGTGCTCACGGCGCACGCGCCCACAGGTCTGCACTGAAACGCGCCACCTCCTGGCGCAGCGGCTGCGCCGCCCCTCGTCTGCGGATCGAAGCGATCAGATCGGCCAGCGCCGGCACGTCGGCGAGCTCGAGGCCGAGGCGGGCCGCGGCGGCCGTCCCGATGCGAATCCCGTACCCGAGGCCGTACGGCAGAAGCCTGAAGTTGACCATGATCCCGCAACGCTCCAGCGCCTCGTAGGTGTCGTAGGCGCGCTCGCGACTTCGCTCGGCGACCCAGACGTGGTGGGTGGGAGGAAGATCGCGGGGCCGGGTCACGACTGGCACCCCGCTCTCGCCCAGTGCGTCCTCAAGCGCGACTGCGGTATCGAGCATCCGGTTCGAGTAGTCGTGAAGCCAGGCGCTTCGGGTGAGCGTCAGCCCAGCTGCGTAGGTGCTCGCGACATGCATGTTTGAGACATAGGTCGACACGCCCTTCAGCAACGTGCGCCAGCGGGAGTCGTCGCGCCGGCTCGCCAGCAAGGCCTTCTGCGGGCCGGGGAAGTTCTTGTGGACGCTTGCGACCATCAGGTCAAAGCCCCATTCGAAGGGGTTCGAATGGGGTCCACAGATCACGTTGGTCAGGTACTGGGATGCGTCGAAGATCGTCGTCGCGCCCTCTATCCGGGCGAGACGGCTGAAGTCCTCGAAGACGAGGCCCTCGCTGCGGTCGACGAAGACGTAGTCCGGGACCGACTCCTCGCAGAGCTCCAGCGCCGCCGGCACGTCGACGCACATTGCCTCCCGATCCACGGGCAGATCGAAGATCTCGAGCCCGAGGCGCTCGAGGATCGCCCGCCCCGAGAGATGGCCGCCCGCCTCGACCGGGAGCAGCAAGACGCTCTGCTCTGGCTGCGCCATCGCCATGAAGAGGGTCGTGTGGGCATGCAGGCCGGAGAGGATGCGCATCGTGACCTCGGCGGCGCCGAGCGCCGTTGCCCAGGCTGAGTAGACCGCCTGCGAGTCACTCTCAAGCGCTTGCCGGCCGCCGAACTGCAGCGGAGTCGCCAGCCGCTCCTCCCGCGCCCTCACCTTGTCGGTGTTGTAGAGGCCGTGCAATGCACTGCCGGCGACGGCGATGTCCTCTGGGAAGGGGAAGTTCTCGACCGGGTTGAGAACAAGTGAGCTGCGCAGCGCCCGCTCCTGCTCCTCGATCGAGGCGCGCAACATCGCTGCGAGGTCGCCCGTCACCGACGATAATTCCCAGTTATCCGCGGTCGAGGGAACCCCGGCAACGGGTATTCCCGGTGCCCGCCCCCGATCCCGATCTCGCGCGGTCGATCATCTGGTGTACTTCTAACATAGATAGCATCTTGCCCGTACCCAATGCCTACCCCTAACGCCAAACCCCGGGTTGCGATTGCCACCTACGCAGGGCGCACCCCGCTTCGCAGCGACGATCTGCCGCTGCTGGCGGAGCTCGAAGCGCGAGGCATCTCACCTGCTCCTCTCGTCTGGGATGACGGCGATTCCGACTGGTCCGGATTCGACGCCTGCCTGATCCGCTCGGTCTCCGACTACAACGAGAAATACGAGGCGTTCTCCCGCTGGGTGGAGGAAGTCGGCGACCGGGTCACACTGTGGAATTCACCGGCGATGACGATGTGGAATGCCGAAAAGCACTATCTGCGCGATCTTGCCCGCAACGGGGTGCCAACCATCCCGACGGTGTGGTTAGAGCCAGGGGACGAGACGGAACTTGACGAGGTTCTGTCTTCGCGCGGTTGGGACGACGCCATCGTCAAGCCCGTGATCGGCCTCGGCGCCCGGCTGCTTCACCGTGTGTGTCGCAAAGAGGGCGGCCGGCGGCAGCTCAACGAATTGCTAGAGCACCACGCTGTCCTCGTGCAGCCATTCTTACGATCAGTCCCAGAGCAAGGGGAGACCTCGTTGGTCTACATCGACGGGCGGCTCTCACACACCGTCCGCAAGCGCCCCGCGAGCGGCGATTTCCGCGTGCAGAAAGAGCGGGGCGGCACATCGGAGCGCTGCGAGCCGACGCCCGCCGAGCGGAGCGTCGCTGAGCTGGCGATCACCACACTAGACAGCACGCCGATGCATGCTCGCGTCGACCTCGTCGCCGGGGACGATGGCGCACCGCTCTTGATCGAGCTCGAGCTGATCGAGCCGGATCTCTTCCTCCGTCACGAGCCTGAAGCCGCGGGACGCCTGGCCCAGGCGATGGCCTCGCGCCTCTCCTCCGTCTCCGGGGAAGAACTCGATCCGCTGAACCTTTAACACCCCATGCCGCCCGCCGCCGCAACCTTTAAGGTGCAATCATGACCCAAGATCCAGGCCGGAGGAGGCGGCGATGAGCATCCGAATGGGAAGCCACGAGTTCGACAGCGTCAGCTATGACGCCGAGGGCGACGTTCTCTACCTGCGGCGAGGGGCACCGCGACCTGCTCGTGAAACCCTCGCCTCGCCGGAGGGCCACGCAATCAGATTGAGCGCGAACGGCGAGATCATCGGCATCACGATTGTCAGTGCGATGTGGGTGGCGGAGCGCGACGGCCAGATCACGGTGACCGTTCCCCGGCCGAGCCTCGCGCCTGAGCAACTCAGGACATCGGCGACGGACCTGGCCGCTGCGCTTGCCGCGTAGCGCTGCGCGACATCGTCGCCCGGAGTCAGCGTCAGCTGAATGTAGAAGAACCGTGCCGTTTGCGCAGGGTCAACCATCGCCCGCGTACGGCAGCTCCCCCGTGTCGTGCAGCTCATGCCGTAGCGAGTTGATCACCGCGCCGGCCAGCAGCGCCAGGCTGAGCAGGTAGAACCAGAGCAGGGCGATCAGGACGAAGCCCATGGTCGAGCCGAAGCGCGAGAGGCTGGAGACGTTGGAGAGGTAGAAGGGGAAGGCCCAGTTGGCCGCGCCGGCGGCGACGGTGACAAAGGCCGCGCCGGGCCAGACATCGCGCCAGGGCATGTGGCCTTTCGGCACCGCCCAGTAGATCACGCAACAGATCGCGAAGACGATCGCCACCGCGAGGGTCAGCAGCAGCGCCGTGTCGATCGCCTTGATGCTGGAGAGGCCGAGCGGCAGCTTGTCGGTGCTGGAGACGAGCGCGGCCTCGATCGTCGGCAGGATGATGCTGGCGGCGATCAGCAGCAGCACGACGCCGAGCATCGTGAACGAGAAGCGCTTCTGCTCGACCCAGCCGCGGTTGGGCACGTGGTAGATGCGGCCGAAGGCGGTGTCCATCGCCCCCCAGAAGGAGGCGCCGATCCAGAGCGAGCCGACGAAGGCGGCGATCCCGATCGTGGTCGAGTTTTCCTCGATCCG
>DASTVL010000058.1:0-4178 GCA_035759115.1 Solirubrobacterales bacterium
TCTCGATCCCGGGGTCGAGCTTGCGGTTCAGCTGCGCCATCTCGAACTCGTACTCGAAGTCGGAGATCGCCCGCAGGCCCTTGACGATCGCCTTCGCCTCGAGTTCGCGGGCGAGGTGGACCAGCAGGTTGGAGAAGGTGCGCACCTCGACGTTGCCGAGCGCCGCGGTGGCGTCCTCGATGAACTGCCGGCGCTCCTCGGCGGTGAACAGCGTCTTGTCCTTGCGCAGCGGGTTGTTGACGACTGCGACGACGACGCGCTCGAAGACCTCGGAGCTGCGGGCGATGATGTCGAGGTGGCCGTTGGTCACCGGGTCGTAGCTGCCCGGGCAGATCACGGTGCCGTCCTGGCTGGCCATCAGGCGTCCTTCCTCCCGTAGAAGACGACGTCGGCGGCGCCGTAGCGGCGCTGTCGCAGCGGCTCGAGCGACTCGATCCGCAACGGCCGCCCCGCGCCGCTCTCGATCACCGCCCGGCCTCCATCGGCGAGCAGTCCCGGCAGATGTGCGTTCAGTTCCTGCCCCACGCGGTCGGCGAGTCTATAGGGGGCATCGACGAAGACGAGGTCGAAGCGCTCGTCCGCGCTCGCCCCGGCGCGGGCGGAGAGCCAGCGGGCGACGTCGGCGCGGACCAGCTCCGCGCGCCCGCCGAGGCCGAGCCGCTCGACGTTGCCGAGCGCCGGGCGGGTGTCGCGGTCGACCAGGACGGCCACCGCGGCGCCGCGCGAGAGCGCCTCGATCGCGAGCGCGCCGGTGCCGCAATAGAGGTCGAGCACGCGGGCGCCGCCGACGTCGCCGAGGGCGGAGAAGACCGCCTCGCGCACCCGGTCGGAGGTCGGCCGCACCTTCCAGCCGCGCGGCGCGACCAGACGCTGCCCCTTCAGCTCTCCGGCGATGACTCTCACAGCGCTATCGGGTCGGTGGCGCCGGCGCCGAAGCGGCGGTGGGCGGCGTCGAGCAGCGGGCCGAGCGCGGGGTCGTCGAGCGAGCCGTGGCGGCGCAGCAGCGCCAGCACCTCCTCGCGGGCCTCGACCAGCAGCGGCGTGTCGTCGGGCAGCTCGGCGACGGCGAAGCGCGGCAGGCCGCTCTGGCGGGTGCCCAGCACCTCGCCCTCGCCGCGCAGGCCGAGGTCGACCTCGGCGAGCTTGAAGCCGTCGCGCTCGCGCTCGACCGCGCGCAGCCGCCGCCGTGCCATCTCGCCGCCCTCTTCGGGGAACAGCAGGCAGTGCGAGCGGTGCTCGCCGCGGCCGACCCGGCCGCGCAGCTGATGCAGCTGCGAGACGCCGTAGCGCTCCGCCCCCTCGATCGCGATCACGGTCGCGTTGGCGACGTCGATGCCGACCTCGATCACGGTGGTGGCGACGAGCACGTCGGTGACGCCGGAGGCGAAGTCCTCCATCGCCCGCGCCTTCGCGGCCGAGGGCATCTGGCCGTGGATGACGCCGACCGCGAAGCCGTCGAGCTCCTCGGCGCGGAGGCGCTCGGCCTCCTTCTCGGCCGCCTTGCCGAGGATCTTCTCCGACTCGGAGACGAGCGGGCAGACGACGTACGCCTGGCGGCCGGCGCGCAGCTCGGCGCGGATGAACTCGTAGGCGGCGGCGCGGTCGTCCTCGCCGACCACCCGCGTCTCGACCGGCCGGCGGCCGGCGGGGAGCTGGTGCAGCGCCGTCGTGTCGAGGTCGCCGTAGGCGGTCAGCGAGAGCGTGCGCGGGATCGGCGTCGCGGTCATATGCAGCACGTGCGGCGCCATCCCCTCGACCCCCTTCGAGTCGAGCGCCCGCCGCTGCTCGACCCCGAAGCGGTGCTGCTCGTCGACCACGCAGAGGCCGAGCCGGGCGAACTCGACGTCGGGCTCGATCAGCGCGTGGGTGCCGACGACGAGCCCGAGCTCGCCGCTCGCCAGCCGCTCGAGCGCCTCCCTGCGCCGCGCCGCCGGCGTCGCCCCGGTCAGCAGCGCAAACGGCGTCGCCTCTTCCGCGAGCAGCCTGCCCAGGGTCACAGCGTGCTGCTCGGCCAGCGTCTCGGTCGGCGCCATCAGCACACCCTGGAACCCCGCTTCCAGCGCCCGCAGCATCGAGTACAGCGCCACGACCGTCTTGCCCGAGCCGACCTCGCCCATCAGCAGCCGCTGCATCGGCTCGCCTGCGTCGAGGTCGGCGTCGATCTGCTCGAACGCCCGCCGCTGGTCCCGCGTCGGCTCGAACGGCAGCGACCCGAGCCAGCGCCCTACCGGCTCCCCCGGCTTCCCGAGTCGCGGGGCCGGCCGCGCGGTGCGGCGCGACCGCTTGCGGGTCGCCAGCAATGCCTGGTAGAGGAAGAGCTCTTCGAACGCCAGCCGCTGCCGCGCTTCCTCGACGTCCTCAGGCGTCTCCGGGAAGTGCACGGCCGCGATCGCGTCGGGGGCCCCGGCCAGGCCACGCCGCAGGCGCAGGTCCGCGGGCAGCGGCTCCAGCACGTTCCCGACCCACCGGATCGCCTGCTCGATCCACTGCCTCAGCCGCTGCGCCTTCAACTGCTCGGTGGCCGGATGAACCGGGACGAACTGGCCGCCCTCGCCGTCGAGCTCGTACTCGCTGACCCGGAACCCCCGTTTGTCCCTGGAGCCGGTCAGCAGCAGCCGGGTGCCGGCGGTCAGCTTCCGGGTCAGCCAGGGCTGGTTGAACCAGGTCGCGCGCACGGCGCCGCTCTCGTCGCCCACTTTGACCGTGAGGATGCTCAGGCCTCGTTTGCGAAAGGGGCGCCCCGCGTCGGCCAGAACCTCGACTGCGATCGTCGCCTGCCTGCCCGGCTCGAGCGAGGAGACCGGGACGACGGTGCGATCCCGGTGGCCGCGGGGAAAGCGCAGCAGCAGATCGCCGACCGATCCGATGCCCGCCTCGGCGGCGGCCTCCGCGAGCCGGGGCCCGACGCCGTCGATCGCCTTGAGCGAGGCGTCCAGCACGCTCGGTCGCGGCCAGTGGACGGAGGCGTCACGAAGCTGCCCGAAGGTCAGCTCGGAGGCGCCCGCGAAGGACCGCGCTACTGGGCCGCCAGCAGCCACCACCAGCTCGGCTGACCCCCCTCGTGGGTCTCGACCTCGACCCCGTCGGGGACGTGGGTGTCGATCTCCGCGAGCGGGATCGGGGCGTCCTTGCCGGCCAGCACGGTGACGATCTCGGCCTCGGCGGCGAGTCGTTCCAGCGTTGTCGCCCGGGTCGAGCCGGCGCCGCCCCAGGCGACGATCTCCTCGCCGGCGAAACCGACCGCGTCGCCCTTGCGGAAGCGCCCCTGGGCGTCGTCGCGGGCGGCGGGCGCGACCCCACCGGAGAGGATGCCCTCCAGTGCCGCTCCGAGTCGCTCGGCGTTCTCGCCGGCGGTGGCCTCGGCGTCGAGCTCGACCAGGGCCAGCAGGCCGGCCTGCTGCGATGTCGCCGCGATCACCCGCGCCGGCTTCTCCGACAGCTCGCAGGCGCGCTCGGCGGCCATGATCACGTTCGAGGAGCTGGGCAGCACGAGGATTTCCTCGGCCGGCACCTCATGGATCCCGGCCAGCAGCTCGTAGGTCGAGGGGTTGAGCGTTTCGCCGCCCGGCACGACGTGGGCGCCGAGCTCGGCGAAGAGCCGCTCCAGGCCCTCGCCGGCCGCGACCGCGAGCACACCGGTGCGACCGCCCTGCAGCCGCGCCCGCCGCTCGGCGATCTGCTCGCGCATGTCGGCGACGTCGAGGTTGGTCACCTCGCCGGCGTCCTCGAACAGCGCCACCGCGCTTTCCGGCTCGTCGGTGTGGACGTGGACCTTGAGCGTCGCCTCGTCGCCGACGACCAGCACCGAGTCGCCGAGGCCCTCGAGCCGGGGCAGGAAGTCGCGCGAGTCGAGCCCCGCGCCGGAGACGATGAAGTTGGTGCAGTAGCGGTAGCGGCTGTCCTCGTGGTGAGGGCGGCTGGGCGGCGGCGCGTCGTGGTGGGAGACCTCGGGCCCCGCGGCGCCGTCGCCGCGCAGACCGGCGACGACACCGGCGAGGATCAGCACGAGGCCGTAGCCGCCGGCGTCGACGACGCCGGACTCGCGCAGCACGTCGAGCTGCTCGGGCGTGCGCTCGACCGCGCTCTGCCCGTCGGCGATCGCCTGTTCGAGCACCTCCGCGAGGACGGCGTCCTGCTGCTCCTCGCTCACCCCGCTGTCGAGGCGCTGCTTCTCGGCC
>DASTVL010000059.1:0-20337 GCA_035759115.1 Solirubrobacterales bacterium
CCCCCCCCCGCCCCTCTCGGCACGAAGGAGATCTGGTGCTCCGCTCGCCTCTACAGCGCGCCCGATTCTTCGATCAGCTTCACGGTCCCCTGCAGGTCGTCGAGGTTGGAGAGGTCGATCTGCGGCTGCTCGATCTCACTCAGCGGCACGACCCTCGGATCGGCTTCGATCCCGTCGATCAGCGGGTACTCCTTGGTCTCCTCGACGAAGAACCGCTGTGCCTGCGGCGAGAGCAGGAACTCGACGAACTCGCCCGCCGCCTCCTGCTTCTCGGAGGCGGTGAGGACGCCGGCGCCGGCCACGTTGATCATCGCCCCGGCGTCGCCGCCGCGCGGGAAGTGGACCTTGACCGGGTAGCCCGGGCCCTCCTCCGCCTGCGCCTGCGCGACGTAGTAGTGGTTGATCAGGCCGAGATCGATCTCGCCGGCGGCGATCGCGTCGCGGATCGACGAGTTGTCGGCGAACGTCTCAGTCCCGTTCTCATCCATCTGCTCGAGCCACTCGCGGGCCGCCTCGTCGCCCTCGCTCAGGCGCAGCGCGGTGACGAACGCCTGGAAGGAGCCGTTGGTCGGCGCCCAGCCGACACGGCCCTCCCACTCGGGGTCGGTGAGATCGAGGACCGAGGCCGGGAGCTCGGAGGGGGAGAGCTCACGGCTGTCGTAGGCGATCACCCGGGCGCGGCCGGAGGCGCCGACCCAGCGCCCGTCGCGGGAGCGGTAGCGGGCGTCGACCCTGCCGAGGACGTCCTCGCCGAGCTCGCTGAAGCTGCCCTCCTTCTCGAGCGCGCCGAGCGCGCCGGCGTCCTGGGAGAAGAAGACGTCGGCGGGGGTGTTTTCGCCCTCTTCGAGGATCGTCGCGGCGAGCTCGGCGGAGTCGCCGTAGCGGACCTCGACCTCGTTGCCGGTCTCCTCTTCGTAGCGCTCGAAGAGCGGCGCCACCAGCTCCTCCTCGCGACCGGAGTAGATCGTGACCGGGCCGTTCTCGTCTCCGCCGCCGCAGGCGGCCAGCCCGGTCGTCAGGCCGAGCAATGCGACGATGCCGGCGAGTACCTTCGTCTTCAAATTCATTCTCCTTTGGATTAGGGAAGCCTAATGAAACGGCGCGTTAGGTTAGCCTAATTCTGACCCTCCCGCGTCTCTCCTAGAATCGACTCGTGCGCGTCCTGCTGACCAACGACGATGGGATCTCCGCTCCCGGCTTGCAGGCCGCGCGGCGGGAGCTGCGCGAGCTCGACGGGGTCGACGTCGACGTGATCGCACCCGACTCCAACCGCAGCGCCACCGCGCGCAGCATCACGACCCGTTCGCCGCTGACCGTCGAGGAGGTCGAGTTCGGCGACGGCGACCGTGGCTTCGCCACCGACGGCACCCCGGTCGACTGCGTCCGCTTCGCCGAGCTGGGCCTGGTCGGCCACCGGCCCGACCTGATCGTCTCCGGGATCAACCACGGCGCCAACCTCGGCGACGACATCACCTACTCGGGCACCGTCGCCGCCGCCTTCGAGGGGATCGTGCTCGGCATCCCGGCGCTGGCGATCTCCCAGCAGTCCTCGGGCGGCGGCATGGGCTACGTCAGCGGCCGCTTCGACTTCGGCGTCGCGGCCTCGTTCGTGGCCCGGCTCGTCGCCACGCTGCAGAGCGAGCCGATCCCGCCGGCGACGCTGCTCAACGTCAACTGCCCGGCCGGCGAGCCCAGCGGGATCGAGGTGACCAAGCTCGGCAAACGCGTCTACAACGACGAGCTGAAGCTGGTCGACGAGGAGGAGGGCGGCCGCAGGCGCTACGAGATCTACGGCTGGCAGCCGGGCTTCGAGGAGGTCGAGGAAACCGACCTGCTGGCGGTCTCCCAGGGCAGGATCGCGGTCACCCCGATCCACTTCGACCTCACCGACCACGGCGGCATCGAGCGGCTGCGCGGCTGGGGCTTCGAGCAGATGCTGGCCGAGAGCCTGCCCTCCTCGGTGTGAGTGCCGCCGCCGACGCCGAGCGGGCACGGGAGCTGCGCCGCGAGCTGGCCGAGCACAACCACCGCTACTACGTCCTCGACGATCCGGCGGTCGGCGACGACGCCTACGACGCCCTGCTCGACGAGCTGCGCGCGATCGAGGCCGACAATCCCGACCTGCGCACCCCCGACTCGCCGACCCAGCGCGTCGGCGCGCCGCCCCTGGACCGCTTCGAGCAGGTCGAGCACCACGAGGGGATGCTCTCGCTCGCCAACGCCCGCAACGAGGAGGAGCTGCGCGCCTGGGAGACGCGGGTGCGCAACCACCTCAAGCGACTCGACATCAGCGCCTCGGAGTTCAGCTACACGACCGAGCCCAAGATCGACGGGCTGGCGATCGCGCTGACCTACGAGAACGGCGTGCTGAGCCGCGGCGCCACCCGCGGCGACGGCCGCATCGGCGAGGACGTGACTCGCAACCTGCGCACGATCGGCGCGATCCCGCTGAGCATCGAAGACGCCCCCGAGCTGATCGAAGTGCGCGGCGAGGTCTACCTGCCGATCGCCGCCTTCAAAGCGCTCAACGAGCGCCGCGCCGAGGCCGGCGAGCCGACCTTCGCCAACCCGCGCAACTCCGCCGCCGGCTCGATCCGCCAGCTCGACCCGGCGCTGGCCGCCGAACGGCCGCTCTCGATCTGGTGCTACGGGATCGGCGCCGTGCGCGGCCTCGACCTGGCGACCCACAGCGAGGAGGTCGAGTGGCTGCGCGCGCGCGGCTTCAAGGTCAACCCCGACACCGAGCACCACGAGGGGATCGACTCGACCGTGAAGCGCTGCGTCTGGTGGGAGCAGCGGCGCGAGCAGCTCGACTACGAGATCGACGGCGTCGTCGTCAAGATCGACGAGCGGGCGCTGTGGCGCGAGCTCGGCGTGGTCGGGCGCGAGCCGCGCTGGGCGATCGCCTGGAAGTTCGCGCCGACGACGGCGACGACGAAGCTGCGCGATGTCGTCTGGAACGTCGGCCGCACCGGCCACCTGGTCCCGTTCGCGATGCTCGAGCCGGTCCACGTCGGCGGCGTGACCGTGACCACCGCGACGCTGCACAACGAGGAGGACCTGGCGCGCAAGGGCGTCCGGGTCGGCGATGAGGTCGTGGTGATGCGGGCCGGCGACGTGATCCCGCAGGTCGTCTCGCCGAAGCTGCCGCGCGAGAATCCCCGGGCGCGCAAGCCGAAGCCGCCGGCGAAGTGCCCGGCCTGCGAGACGCCGACGGTCAAGCCCGGCGACGCGGTCTTCACGATCTGCCCCAACCGCTCCGGCTGCCCCGGCCAGTCCTTCCAGCACGTCAAGCACTTCGTCAGCCGCGGCGCGATGGACATCGACGGTCTCGGCGAGAAGCAGGCGCTGCGCTTCCTCGAGCAAGGGCTGATCGAGGACGTCGCCGACATCTACGAGCTGAGCGAGGAGAAGCTGGCCGGGCTCGAGGGCTTCGGCGAGGTCTCGGCGCGCAACCTGCTCGCGGCGATCGACGCTTCCCGCGAGCGGCCGTTCAAACGCGTCCTCTACGCGCTCGGCCTGCCCGGCGTCGGCGCGGTCACCGCCGAGGCGCTGGCCGATCACTTCGGCTCGCTCGACGAGCTGATGAGCGCCCAGCCGGATCAGATCGAGGAGGTCGAGGGCGTCGGCCCGATCATGGCCGAGCAGATCGCCGAGTCGCTCGCCGACGAACCCACCCGCAGGCTGATCGAGAAGCTGAAGGAGAAGGGCCTGCGGCTGGAGGCGGACGAGAGCGAACGGCGCGCCGCGGGCGGGCCGCTGGAGGGCAAGACGCTGGTCCTGACCGGCGCCCTGCCCGAGCTGACCCGCGAGGAGGCCGCGGCGGCGATCAAGGCCGCCGGGGGCAAGGTCGTCAGCTCGGTCTCGAAGAAGACCGACTACGTCGTCGCCGGCGAGAACCCCGGCTCGAAGCTGGAGAAGGCGGAGAAGCTGGAAACCGAGATCCTCGACGAGGCGGGCCTGCGGGCGTTGCTTTAGGCCCCCTTACCGGGATAGGTCCTCAGTAGGAGGCGACGAGGCCGGCGATCTTGTCCTGTTCGCGGTGGGCGAGGCCGAGGTCGTAGACGCTCGACATCAGGATCGAGAAGATCATGATCCGGCCGCTGCGGTTGAAGCAGTAGCCGGAGAGGGCGCTGACGCCGGTCAGGGTGCCGGTCTTGGTGCGGCAGCGGCGGTAGGCGGCGGTGCCGCGGGTGCGGTCGTCGACGGTGCCCTCGGCCCCGGTCAGGGCGAGGTCCTGGATGAACTGGTCGCCGACCGCGGTCGAGCGCATCCCCTGCAGGAGGCGCGCGACCTGCGCCGGCGAGGCGCGGTTGCCGCGGGTCAGGCCGGAGCCGTCGACGGCGTGGATCGCCGCGCCGCGGCTGCGGGCGAAGCGCTCGACCACGCGGGCGCCCGCCGCGGTCGTGCCGGCGCCGCCGAAGCGGGCGCCGAGCAGCTTGATCAGCATCTCGGCGTAGAAGTTGTTCGAGGGCAGGTTGGTCGCCTCGACCAGCTGCGACATCGTCGGCGAGCGTACCGTCGCCAGCGACTCTGCCGCGGCCGGCGTGGGGCGGCGGGTGACGCCGCCGCGGATCGAGATCCCGACCTTGCGCAGCGCCAGGGCCAGCTTCGAGGCCGCCAGCGTCGCCGGGTCGGAGGCGAAGTAGCTGCCGCCGGAGTTGCCGTAGCCGAGGTTGAAGGCGAGCCCGGAGAGGGGACCGATGTAGGGGCTGGTCGCGTAGCCGGAGTCGGCGACCCCGCGCAGCCGGTCGAACACCGTGTCGTCGGCGTACAGCCGCCCCTTCACCGCGCGCACGCCGGCCCGGCGCAGCTGCGCCTTGAGCGCGAACAGGTTGGCGCCGAAGCCGCCGGTGAAGCGCCGCTGGAAGGCGGGGCTGCCGAGCGTCGGGTCGCCGGCGCCGCGCAGGTAGAGGTCGCCGCGCAGGACGCCGCGCCGGTCGACCGTGCCGTCGGAGAGCAGCCGGGTCGGAATCCGGTAGCGCGCCCCGAACCGCGCCAGCGCCGCCGCCGTCGTGAACAGCTTCGTGTTCGAGGCCAGCGACCGCTGCCGCTTTGCCGCCCGCCCACAAACCCGCCGCCCGCTCCCCGCATCCATAACGAACAACCCACTGGCCGCCCCACCCCCACGCACAAGCCTGCTCTTCATCTCCTCACAGCTCCTGCTCGCAGCCCCTGCGCCGCCAGGCAGCAGCGCCAGCACGACAAGGGCGGCAGAAAGCAAGGCAACTCGTCTCATGCTGAATTGCAACACGCGAGGAAAGCAAGGTAGCGGCCGGGGCTGAAGAAGGGGGCGGGGGTGTCCGCGCGGCAGCGGCGTCCTCTTTTCCGCCCCACGGGCTTACGGGCGCCAGCTTTCAAAGTCTCCAGGCGGAAAACCCAGCAACGCGCGGACACCCCCGCCCCCTTCTACGCAAACCCGCCCGCCCGACCTGGGATAATCCATGTTTATGGGCAAGGTCGTCGACATAGAGACCCCGACCCGCCGCAAGCGCGGCAAAGGCCGCAAGCGCCCGTCGAAGACCGCCCTGGTACTCGGAGGCGGCGGTTTTACCGGTGGCGTCTACGAGATCGGCGCCCTGCGCGCGCTCGACCTGCTGGCGGTCAACAGCACGGTCAACAACTTCGACGTCTACGTCGGCACCAGCGCCGGCTCCTTCGTCGCCGCGATGCTGGCCAACGGCGTCACGCCCGACGAGATGATGCAGGTGATCAACGAGCGCGAGCCTTCCGAGTTCGAGGATCTCGACCTCGACAAGGTGCTCAAGTTCAACTACCTCGGCTTCCTGCAGAAAGCGGCGCTGTTGCCGCTGCGCACCGCCGAGCTGATGCGCCGGCTGGTGCAGATGGGCGACTTCTCGGCGATCGACATCGGCGTCGGCCTGGCCGAGGCGCTGCCGGCCGGGCTCTACTCGAACGCCGGCATCGCCGACTACGTCGAGCAGTCGCTGCGCGACAACGGCCGCGTCGACGACTTCCGCCTGCTCGACCATGAGCTCTACCTGACCGCGACCGACCTCGACACCTGCGAGCGTCTCGTCTTCGGCGAGCCGGGCTGGGACGACGTGCCGATCTCGAAGGCGATCGAGTGCTCCACGGCCCTACCCGTGGTCTACAAGCCGGTCGATCTGAAGGGGCGACAGCTGATCGACGGCGGCATCCGCTCGACCACCAACGTCGACATCGCGGTCGAGAAGGGGGCCGAGTTCATCCTCGTCGTCAACCCCCTGGTCCCCTACGTCAACGACTTCGAGCAGACGATCCCGACCGTCTTCGGCACCCGCGTCAAGCGCGTCTCCGACATGGGCCTGCCCGCGATCGCCAACCAGACCTTCCGCCTGATCGCCCACGCCCGCCTGCAGCAGGCGGTCGAGATGTGGCAGGAGAAATACCCGGGGGTGGACATCGTCCTGATCGAGCCCGAGCCCAACGACGAGCTGATGTTCGGCACGCCGATCATGGACTACTCGCGGCGGTTGCAGATCGCCCGCCACGGCTTCGAGTCGGTCACCGCGGCGCTTGCCCAGGACTACGGCCGTTTCAAGGAGATCGCCGAGCGCCACGGGCTGGAGATCTCCGAGCGCCGCGTCCGCCGCGCGGTCGAGCGCGCCTCCGAAGAGGAGCCCGAGCAGTCCTCCGCCTGGCGCCGCGTGCTCGAGCAGACCACGGCGGCGCTGCTCCCCGGCGAAGCCTCCTGAGCCGAGCCGCGCCGGATCAGCCGGCGTAGAGCTGCTCGATCTCGCCCTGGTGCTTCTCGGCGACGACTGCGCGCTTGACCTTCATCGTCGGCGTCAGCTCGCCGTCTTCCTGGGTCAGGTCGCGGGGCAGGATCGCGATCTTCTTGACCTGCTCGACGCGGGCGAACTTCTCGTTGACCTCGGCCAGGTGCGCCTCGATCGCGGCGCGGACATCGCCGTTGTCGGCGAGCTGCTGCGGGTCCTCGGGCAGATCGTGCTCCTTGGCGTAGGCGACCGACTCTTCGGGGTCGAGCGTGACCAGGCCGACCAGGTAGGGCCGGCGGTCGCCGACGACGACGCACTGCGAGACCAGCGGGTGCTGCTTGATCTCGTTCTCGAGGTTGGCCGGGGTGATGTTCTTACCGCCCGCGGTGATGATGATGTCCTTTTTGCGGCCGGTGATCGTGATGAAGCCGTCCGCGTCGATCGAGCCGAGGTCGCCGGTGTGCAGCCAGCCGTTGACGATCGTCTCGTTGGTGGCCTCCTCGTTCTTGTAGTAGCCCTGGAAGACGTTGGGGCCCTTGACGAGGATCTCGCCGTCCTCGGCGATCCTCACCTCGCAGCCCGGGAAGGGCTTGCCGATCGTGCCGATCTTGAAGTCGTCGGGGGTCGAGATCGTCGCCGCGGTCGAGGTCTCGGTCATCCCCCAGCCCTCGAGCACGAGCACGCCGGCGGCGTCGAAGAAGCGCAGGATGTCGGGGTTGATCGGCGCCGCGCCGGAGACCGCGAGGCGCAGGTTGCCGCCGAACAGGCCGCGGATTTTCGACAGCACTTTCTTGTCGGCGAACTCGTAGCGCTTGCGCAGCAGGAAGCCCGGCTCGCGCCCTTCGCGCTCGAGCCTGCGGACCTTTTCGCCGGTCCGGATCGACCAGTCGAAGATCGCCTTTTTGAGGCCCCCCTCTTTCTCCATCGCGCTGGTCGCGGTCGTGTAGATCTTCTCGAAGATCCGCGGCACCGACGGGAAGTAGGTCGGCTTCAGCTCGGCCAGGTTGGGCATGATCTTCAGCGGGTCGCGCTCCCAGTAGGCGATCGTCGCGCCGAGGTCGAAGCTGCCGAGCTGGATCAGCAGGGCGAAGGAGTGGGCGAGGGGCAGGTAGAGGTAGGTGACGTCTTCGGGCTCGATGACGCTGGTCGCGTTGACCATGTCGAGCATCGCCCGGTAGTTGCCGTGCGAGATCACGCAGCCCTTCGGCGGCCCGGTCGTGCCCGAGGTGTAGATGAAGGTGCAGATGTCCTCCGGGGTGACCGCGCCCGCGCGCTGCTCCCACTCGGCGGCGTCGCGGCCGGCGCCTCGCGCCGAGAGGTCGTCGAAGGAGATCGCGTCCTCGCTCGAGCCGGTCATCCGCACGACCTGCTCCAGCAGCGGCAGCCGCTCGCGCACCTTGCGGATCTTCTCCAGCTGCTCGTCGTCCTCGACGACGACGATCTTGGCGTCGGAGTTCTCGAGCACGTACTGGCACTCCTCCGGCGAGTTGGTCTGGTAGATCGGCACCACGGTGGCGCCGATCGAGAGCGCCGCGAAGTCGAAGTAGGTCCACTCGGGGCGGGTGTTGGCGAGGATCGAGACCTTGTCGCCCTTGGCGACGCCGAGGTCGACGAGGCCGAGGGCGAGGTCGCGCACGGTCGACTCGACCTCGGCGAAGCTGCGCGTGATCCACTGGCCGCCGTCCTTGAACTTGATCGCCGGCGCGTCGCCGTACTGCTTCGCCGCCCGCGGCAGCAGGTCGGCAAGCGTGGCTGATCTGGTTCCCCGCTCCTCCACGGCGGGGAGTCTAATAGACGATCGGAGTTTGGCTGGCCGGGCAGCCGGGCGGCACTCGCGATAATGCCGGGGTGTCCGAAGTCGCCGCCACGCCGATCCCCCGCCGCGGTCGCCTGCGGGTGATCCTCCTGCTCGGGCTGGCGCTGCTCGCGCTCGGCTACGCGATCGTCGACATCGCGACCAAAGAGGCCGGCCGCGAAGTGGTCCGCATCGACGGCATCGCCAGCGCCCAGCGCCTGTTCGGCGGGATCGCGCAGGAAGGGGACCGGCTCGGGCCGGCCGACGCGCCGGTCTCGATCCAGGTCTTCAACGATCTCCAGTGCGGCAACTGCCGCGACGACTTCCTGACCACGATCCCGCCCCTGGTCGAAGACTACGTGCGGCCCGGCGAGGCGCAGCTGCTGATGCGCCACTACTCGATCGCCCCCAACCCGGTCGAGCTCGGCTTCTTCGGCGCCGAGGCGGCGGCCGAGCAGGGCTACGGCTGGCAGTACACCTACCTCTTCTTCGTCAACCAGGAAGAGGCCGACCGGTTCGGGATCGGCGACCGCGTGATGGGCTCGCTGGCGGGCTCGATCGGCGAGCTCGACCTCGAAGAGTGGCAGGCGACGCTGGACGCGCAGGGCGCCGCCGGCGACCCGATCGCCGCGCGCCTCGAGGGTTACGAAGAGCTCGGCCGCGGGCTCGGCATCCGGGTCGGACAGGCGCTGATCGTCAGCGGGCCGGAGGGCACGCGGACGCTGCAGGACAACCCGCGCCTCAGCCGGATAGAGCGGGCAATCGACGCGGTGAGTTAGCGGTAGGGCAACTTCCAGGCTAAGGTGAGCGCGTGAGCAAGCCCGGCTTGCAACCGCTCGTCAACGGCTCGCGCGTCGCGGGGCGCTCGCACAGGGCGGCGGCGCGGGCAGAGTCCGTCGGGGAGGCCCGCTCGCTGCTCGCAGGCCGCATTCGCGCGCGGCTGCACGAGCTCAGGGCGGTGACCGCGACCCGCGCCCACGCGATCGCCGATCCCCACGATGTCGCCGATCCCGCTTACCTCGGAAGCCTCGACGACGCCGTCGCCGCCGCCGTCGAGCACCGCCTCGCAGTGCTCGAGCTCGGCGAACGTCAGGCGCCGGCCGTGCCCTCGATCCTGCTTGCCCAGGCTCGCCTGGACGCGCGCAACCGCGTTCCCCTCGACGCCGTCCTGCGCCGCTATTGCGCCGGCGCCTCGCTCTTTGGCGACTGCGTGGCCGATGAGGCGGAGCGGGCCTCGGTCCCGAACCCGGTCCTTCGCCGCCTGCTCGCCGAGCAGGCGGCGCTCGACGATCGCCTGCTGGCCGCGGTCAGCAGCGAGCACGGCCGCGAAGCGGAGAGCCGCCCCGGCAGCGCCGACGAGTGGCGTCGCGAGTGCGTCAAGAGCCTGCTCGCCGGTGAGCTGCTCGACCACTCCGAACTCGGCTACGACCTCAACGGACGCCACCTCGCCCTGATCGTGAAAGGGGAGGGCGGCGAAGAGCTGATGCGCGGCCTTGCGGGGACGCTCGATCGGCGCCTGCTCGCCGTGCAGCGCGAGGAGGTGCCGATCTGGGCCGGCTGGTTGGGCGGTCGGCACCCGCTCGACGTCGAGCGGGTGCTCGCCGTCCTCGCCGATGTCGTGCCGGAGCGGGTGTTCGTGACCGTCGGCGAGCCCGGCGAGGGGCTCTCGGGCTGGCGCCTCAGCCACCGTCAGGCCAAGGCGGCGCTGCCGGTCGCCGAACGCCACGCGCAGCCCGTGCTCCGCTACGCCGACGTAGCCTTGCTGGCGGCGGTCGTCCGCGACGACCTCGTCGCCGACTCGCTTCGCCAGCTCTACCTGGCTCCGCTCGAACGGGCTCGGGACGGCGGCAAGGTGGCGCGGAAGACCCTGCACGCCTACTTCGCGGCTGAGCGCAATGTCACCTCGACCGCCGCTGCGCTCGGGGTCGACCGGCACACGGTGCGAAATCGCCTTCGTGCCATCGAAGCGCAGCTCGGTCGTTCGCTCAAGGGCTCGGTGGCCGAGTTGGAGATCGCCCTGCGCCTGGACGGTTAGCCCCGGCTCGCTGTTCCGCGCAGGCCGGCCACTTCTTTTCCATCTTGTTGAATCCCGGTCGCGCGAGGCCCCGCATTGGGGAGGCGCCGGTGCCCGCCGGTCGGAGAGGATCTCCGCGATTGCAGCCTACAAAGCAGGGTCAGGAGGCGGGGGAGCATGAGGAACCTGAGTCGCAGTATTGCCATCGGCGTGGCGCTGGCCTTGGTCGTCAGCGCGGGCGCGTTCGCAAAACCGCACGTGGTCCGGGTCGGAAACCTGGTGCTCACCGACGACGGTGGGGTCTTCCCGAGCAAGCTGCCGAGGGGGAGTCAGGCTCCCGTCAAGGCCAAACTCCGGGCCACGATCGCGACGGCGGACGGCACCCACCCGCCGGCCTCCCGCGAAGTGGTCATCGACATCGACAAGCACATCCAGCTTGACGCCAGGGGCCTGCCGGTCTGCAAGGGCAGCCAGCTCAATGCCCGCGACTCCAAGGCCGCAAGGCGCGTCTGCGGCAAGGCGATCGTCGGCACGGGCAGCGGGAAGGTCGAGATCGCCTTCCCCGAACAGAAGCCGATCCCGGTCTCCAGCCCGCTGACCATGTTCAACGGCGGCGTCCGGGGGGGCAAGACGACGATTCTCGTCCACGCGTTCATCACGGTCCCCGTGCCGGCCGCGATCGTCGCCACGGTCAAGATCAACCGGATCCGCGGCGGCCCCTACGGAATGCACACCGTTACGCGGATCCCGGCGATCTCCGGCGGCGCCGGCTCGGTCACCGGATTCAAGCTCGATGTCGACCGAAAATTCGCCTACAGGGGCAAGCGGAGGAGCTACATCACGGCCAGTTGCCCGGCGGGACGCCACCTGATCAAAGGGCGTGTCAAGTTCGACGACGGCACTCTTCTGAAAATCGTCCATCCCCTGCCCTGCACCCCAAGGAGGGGTTGAGGCGCCGCCGTCAGCGGAGCAATAGCACCGAGCGGCCCGGGATTCTCTCCTTTCCCGGGTCGCTCCCACCTTTCCGGGCGGAGACCCGCGCCTCAGCCGGATAGAGCGGGCGATCGACGCGGCGAGCCGGCGGCGACCGCGAGCTGCGCGGCCTCGACCGCGCTCGCCCAGGAGACCTCCGAGAGCAGGCCCGGCGCCGCGACCATGTCGCCGGCGAGGAAGACGCCGCCGCCGCGGTCGATCGCCGGCCGGTCGCGCCAGCTCTTGCCCGGGTAGTCGAGCGGTCCGCTGCGCCCGGTCATCAGCTGCCGCCGTCGCCAGGTCTCGCGCTCGCGCCAGTCGGGCAGCGAGACGTCGAGCAGGCGATCGAGGCGCAGCGCCGCGGCGTCGGAGCTCTCACCGGGGCGCAGCGGCAGCTGCGCCTGGACCAGCTCCTCGCCCGCGGGGGCGAGCGAGGGGTCGGCGGCGCTGAAGCGCTCGACCCAGCCGGCCTGGTCGAGGTCGGAGACGATGAACGGATCGCCGCGGCGGCGGCGCAGGCCGAGGTCGAGGCAGAGCGTGTCGCCGCTCGGCCAGGCCAGCGAGTCGTCGCCGAGCAGGGCGCGCGCCGGGTCGAGCTCGGTGGCGACGATCGCCGGGCCGCCGGGCAGGGAGTCGACCCTGCAGCCGGTCTCGACCTCGACCCCGAGCGCCCGCACCCGCGCCTCGAGCGCGTCGACCAGCGAGCCCCAGCCGCCGATCAGGTAGCGGGCGGTCGGCGGCGGGCTGAGCAGGACCCGCACCGAGTGTCGCCAGACGAAGGCGGCGGAGAGCTCGCCCGGGTCGTGGTGGAAGGTGTAGACGCCGGCGGCGGCGGAGAGCATCGCCGCCGTGCGCTCGTCGCTGTGCGCCCTGACCCAGCTGCGGAAGTCGACGTCGACGGGCGCTTCGCGGCCGCGCAGGCGCAGCACCGCGGGGAGGCTGCCGAGCGGCGGCATCCGCCGCACCTTGCCCTGCCGGCGGAAGCGGATCCCCGAGAGCGGCGGGCCGGCGTAGGCAGGCAGCAGATCGCGCTCGGCGAGCCAGTCCCAGAAGGGGCCGTCCTTGTAGATGACGTGGGGCCCGAGGTTGGCCTTGTATGGACCGTCCTTGACGCGGGCGCGGCCGCCGAGCGCCTCGTGCGCCTCGAGCAGGCGGACCCCGCGCCCGGCCTCGGCGCAGGCGATCGCCGCCGTCAGGCCGGCGAGCCCGCCGCCGACGATCGTGATCTTCGCTGCTCTGCCGGTGGGTTGAGCCATGACGCCTCCTGAGCCGGTGGGAGAATCACTCTAGGGCGTGACTGGCCCGATATACAGTTCCAGTAGTGGCAAGCCAAGATGGTCCAGTTGGCGGTACGGGCATGCTGGTCGAGCTGCGGCCGGAGAGCGAGCTGCCGCTGCACGAGCAGATCGAGCGCTCGATCCGCGAGGCGATCCAGGCCGGCCGGCTCGCCGCCGGCGCGGCGCTGCCCTCGAGCCGGGCGCTGGCGCGGGAGCTGGGGATCTCGCGCGGCGTCGTCACCGAGGCCTACAGCCAGCTCGCCGCCGAGGGCTACCTGCACAGCCGCCAGGGGGCGCCGGTGCGGGTGGCGCGCAGCGTGCGCGCGCCCGCCGAGCGGCCGCCGGCGCGCTCGATGCTGCCCAGCTTTCCCTACCACTTCCATCCCGGGCTCCCCGACCTCGCCGGCTTCCCCCGCGACCGCTGGCTGCGCTCGCTGCGGGCCGCCTGGCGGCAGGCGCCGATCGACGCCGTCGGCTACCCAGACCCGCGCGGCGTCCCGGCCCTGCGCGAGGCGCTCGCCGGCTATCTCGGGCGGGTCCGCGGCGTCGCCGCCGAGCCCGAGCTGACCCTGGTCAGCACCGGCTTCTCGCAGGCCTTCTCGCTGATCTGCCGCTGGTTGGCGGCGCGCGGAGTGGAGCGGGTCGCGCTCGAGGACCCCGGCTGGCACCACCATCGCCTGATCGTCGAGGCGGCCGGGCTCGCGGTCGCGCCGGTTCCGGTCGATTCCGAGGGCATCCGCGTCGACGCGCTCGAGGCGACGGCGGCGAGCGCGGTGGTCGTCACTCCGGCCCACCAGTTCCCGACCGGGGCGGTGCTCAGCCGCGAGCGCCGGGCGGCGCTGGTCGAGTGGGCCGAAGAGGGCGAGCGGCTGATCGTCGAGGACGACTACGACGCCGAGTACCGCTACGACGACGCCGGCCTCGGCGCCCTGCAGGGCCTGGCCCCGGACCGGGTCGCCTACATCGGTTCGGCGAGCAAGCGGCTGACGCCTGGCATGCGCCTCGGCTGGGTGCTGCTGCCCTCCTGGCTGGCATGGCAGCTGATCCAGGCCAAGGCGGTCGAGGACGGCGGCTCGGAGGCGGTCGGCCAGCTCGCCCTGCACGACTTCATCGAGCGCGGCGAGCTCGACCGCCACATCCGCCGCACCCGCCTGCGCTACCGGCGCCGGCGCGAGGTGCTGCTCGCGGCGCTGGCGCGCCGGCTGCCGCAGGCCCGGCCGGGCGCGGGCGCCGCCGGCCTCTACGAGCTGGTCGAGTTGCCGGAGGGTGTGGACGAGGCGGCCCTGGTCAGCGCTGCGGGCGAGCGCGGGGTCGGGCTCGAGGGCCTCGCTCTGCACCGCTTCGCGCCCGCCGGGCCGCCGGGCCTGGTGCTCGGCTTCGCCAACCTCTCCGAGCCGGCGATCGAGCGCGGCGTCCGCCTGCTCGCCGAGTCGCTCTGAGCAGGCCTACGGCCGGTCGGGGGCGGTGACCTCGCGCAGGCGGTGGGTGTCGACGTCGTAGACGAATCCGCGCACGACGTCGCGGTGGGCGAGGAAGGGCGAGTTGCGGACGCGGAGGATCGACTGCCGCAGGTCGGCCTCGACGTCGGTGAACGACTCGACCGCGAAGGCGGGCGCGACCCCGGTGGCCTCCTGCAGCTCGGCGCGGAAGCCGTCGTCGCTGAGCTTCTGCATGCCGCAGTCGGTGTGGTGGATCAGCATCGTCTCGCGCGTGCCGAGGCGGCGCTGGGAGACCGCCAGCGAGCGGATCACGTCGTCGGTGATCACCCCGCCGGCGTTGCGCAGGACATGGGCTTCGCCGTCGCCGAGCCCGAGCGCGGCGAAGACGTCGAGGCGCGAGTCCATGCAGGTGACGATCGCCAACCGCCGGCTGGGGCTGACGTCGAGGTGCCGGTCCGGCAGCGAGTCGGCGAAGCGCCGGTTGTTGTCGATCAGCTCGTCGATCGTGTCCATGGCCAAGCGCAGCCTACAGCCAGGGTTCGGGCTACCTTGTGTCTAGACGATTATACGTTTAATCGTTTATCCTTCTAGGATGATCTACGCGACGCCACCGATCGTTCCTGCGCTGGAGAGCCGTCTCGACGAGCTGGCGACGCTGCGGGCGAATCTCGGCGGTGAGATCAGGACGGCTGGCCGCTGGATGGGCAGCCTGCGGCGTGAGGTCCGCGCCGGCTCGATCGACAGCTCGACGTCGATCGAGGGCTTCAGCGTCTCGCCGGAGGAGGCGCTCGCGCTCTCCAGCGGCCGGCGCGAGGCCGAGGGAGATGACGAGAATCAGCAGGCGGTCGCCTGCTATGCCCGCGCCATGGATCACGTGGGGGCGATGGCGGCCGACCCGTCCTTTCGCTGGAGCGATCGGGTGATTCTCGATCTTCACTTCGACGCCTGCCACTTCCAGCGCGACAATGATCCGGGCCTCTGGCGCGGCGGGCCGATCGGCGTCACGGCTGCCGATGGCTCGCTCGAGTACGAGGGACCGGCCGCCGAGCGAGTTCCGGGCCTGATCGGTGAGGTGGTCGAATGGCTGCAGGATGGGGACCTCGAGGCCGACGTCGTGGTGCGCGCGGCGATGGCCCATCTGCACGTGATCTCGGTCCATCCGTTTCGCGACGGCAACGGTCGGATCTCGCGGATCGTGCAGTCGCTGGTCCTGGCGCGTGAGGGGCTGGCGACGCCGGAGTTCTTCTCGATCGAGCAGTACCTTGGTAGCCACACCCAGGAGTACTACTCGGCGCTGCGCGAGGCGCAGGGGGGTGGCTACCAGCCGGACCGCGACGCGAGCCCATGGGTCGCGTTCTGCATCGACGCCCACCTTGCCCAGGCAAGACAGCGGCTCGCGCAGATCGAGGCGGCTGCAGCGCGCTGGTCGGCGCTGGAAGACCAGGTCGATGCTCGCGGCTGGCCCGACCGGCTGGTGATCGCGCTCGAGCAGGTTCTCGCCGGAGGCAGCGATCGAAGCCGCTACGCCGGCGAGGCGGGTGTCTCGCCGGCGACGGCGAGCGCCGACTTTCGGCGCTTGCTCGACGCCGGGCTGGTCGAGCAGCGAGGCCGCGGCCGCAGCGTCGTCTACGTCGCGACCGCAGTGCTGCGCGAGGCTGCCTCTACCCTCGGTGGATGAAAGAGACGCTCGGCCCACCGCTGCGCGCGGGCGCGCTGACCGCGTTCATCGTCGTGCTGGTGGTGCTCCTGCTCCACCCGCCCTCGTTCGCGGGCGTGGGCGACCTGCTGGCGCTGCTGGCGGGGATCGTCGCCGTCGTCCTGATCACCGCCTGGGTGACGGTGATGCTGCTCGGCGACGAGATGCCCGAGCGCGAGTTCCGCCGCCTCTCCGACCGCAGCGAGGCGCTGGCCAGGCTGCCGCCGCCCGAGCAGCCGCT
Source organism: Solirubrobacterales bacterium (assembly GCA_035759115.1). Taxonomy (GTDB): domain Bacteria; phylum Actinomycetota; class Thermoleophilia; order Solirubrobacterales; family 70-9; genus VRUE01. The sequence goes on from DASTVL010000059.1 coordinate 16,157, forward strand.
GAGCGAGTTCGACGAGCTCGTCGTCGAGGCGATCGACGAGCTGCCGGACGAGCTGCGCGGGGTGGTCGAGGAGATCCCGATCGTCGTCTCCCATCTCGGCCACCTGCACCGCGCCTACGGCCACTACATCGGCGACACCGTCGCCCGCGACGACTACCGCGACCACATCGTCATCTACCGCGACACGCTGGAGCGCGACTTCGGCCACGACCCCGAGCTGCTGCGCGCCCAGGTCCAGCGCACGGTCCGCCACGAGGTCGCCCACCACCTCGGCTGGGACGAGCAGGGCGTCCGCGACCTGGGCCTCTGAGGTGGACGGGTCGGTTCCGGTCAGAGGCTGAGGACCAGGGCGAGGGCATCGTCCACCGCTCGCAGCTCGTCGGCGTCGAGACGGCCGGCGGACCGCCCGAGGCGCTGGGGATCGACGACAGTGGTTTGCTCGACGAGGACGCGCGTCTCAGTTCCGTCGAGCTCGATCGTGGGACGAAACGTGGCTGCGCGAGCACTGATCGAGGTTGGCGAAACCAGCGTCGTGCTCAACGCCATGAACTCGTCGGCTTGTACCACGACGGCGTAGCGATGGCCTTGCTGCTCTCGTCCCTTGGCGTCTCGTGGGGAGGACAGCCGGAAGACCTCGCCGCGAACCACCTCAGTCGAGAGGATCCGGCGCGAGCTCGGCCATTTGCTCGCGAACGATCCGCATCTCCGCTCGGTCCGCTCTGTCGGCCGCCAACTGCGCGACCTCCTCGGCGATCGATGAGCGCGCCCGGCGTCTGGCGGCGGATTCCCGTAGGGCTGTGCGAACGGCCTCGGAATCGCTCAAAACGCCAGCACGGACGATCTGCAGCGCGGCGGCGGAACTGTCATCCAGACGCACGTGAAGGGAGCGACTCACGCTGTGAGCGTAGCACAGATCATGCTACAAATCGCCCTAACTGGACGGTATTTGAACCACGAGGCGGTCCAGGCGCTGCATCAGGCAGCCGCAAGCTCCGGCGCAGGTGCCAGCTCGCGCTCAGGCTCCTCGTCGGGAACCTGACGCTCGATGCCGATCAGCAGATCCTCGTCCAGCACGGAGAGAATCCGCTTTAGGACGGGTATCGTCGGCATGTGAGCACCGCCCTCGACCTTCGAGATGAAGGAGTGCGAGGTTTTCGCCCGCTCGGCGACTTCTTTCTGGGTGAGATCAAGCTCGTAGCGCCGCTCGCGGATATGGGCGGCGATCCAGTTTCGCTCGCGCAACTCGCGTATAGCTGCGTACTCGTCGCGAGCCTCCCGGTACTCCTCGCTGCGCCGAGCGCGATCCCGCGCCGTCTCGGCAGTAGCCCTGCCCTTCGGGCTGATGCGACCGTTCTCTTCCGCGCTCATGGTCACTAGTTTATCTATATAGATAAATGAGTCAAGACCCTGATCGACGGCCGCTCGGCGCGTCCCTGCCCGCCGCCCGCGGCGGCTTTCGCGGCCTCGCATCCATTCGCCGCTTGAAATCGGCCATCCGCCGCTTCGCCACGGCCTTCTCGGAGGCGGGGGCAGCCCCCGTGTTCTTCTCGAAGGCGTGCAATAGGACGATCAGGTTCCCGGATCGCTGATAGAGGACTCGGTACCGCGTGTTGGCGAATCTGACTCGCAGCTCTCGCAGCTCGCCCTCAATCTGCGAGCTGACCGGGAACTCGGGCGGCGGCGCATCTGGAGATTGACCGTTCAGATGCTCCTCGATGTAGTCGTCAACCTTCGCCGCTCGCTTGGCGGGAAGCGCCTCGATAAACCGGGTGACGGGTTCGACGCCGCGCTTGTCCCGATAGTAGATCGCCTGCGTCCCTGCCATCCGCCGAGCATGACAGACAACTCGGCGCGTGACTTCTACTTACTTGCGAATTCCATTGTAGGCAATCGGGGCGCCCGGATTTGAACCGGGGACCTCACCGACCCGAACGGTGCGCGCTACCAGGCTGCGCCACGCCCCGATGAGCGGCGATTATCTCAGGCCGCTACTTTGCCTGCGGTCCGCGTTTGCAAATCAGTGCTCTTGATCCGAAAGCTCGCAATTCCCGCTCTGGTCGCGGCGCTGCTCCTGCTGCCGGCGAGCGCGGCTGCGCGCCTGCCGGCCGAGTTCGTCGGCATCTCGCCCCAGACCGCGTCCAACAGGGCCGACTTCGAGCTGATGGAGGCGGCCGGGCTGCGCAGCCTGCGCCTGCCGCTCTACTGGTCCGGGATCGAGCCGCACAGCCCCTACCTGGTCGCCCCGAACTGGGATGACTTCGACCGCTCGGTGCAGCTCGCCGCCGAACACGGGATGCGGGTTTTCCCGTTCGTCTGGGGCACGCCGCCCTGGGTTGCCGGCGAGACGCGGGTCGAACCGGTCTACCGCGGCTGGGCCCGCCAGGCCTGGGCGTCCTTCCTGCGCCGCGCGGTGCGCCGCTACGGACCGCACGGCGCATTCTGGCGCGAGAACCCCGAGCTGGCGGCGCTGCCGATCCGCAAGTGGGAGATCTGGAACGAGCCCAACATCATCACCTTCGCCGCCGGGTCCGAGCCGGAGCGCTTCGCCCGGCTGCTGCGGGTCAGCGGCCGCGCGATCCATCGCGCCGACCGCGACGCCGAGGTGATCCTCGGCGGCCTCTTCGGCCGGCCGCTGCAGATCCCCCCCAACGTCGGCTCCGGGGACTTCCTCAACCGCGTCTACCGGGCCGGCCGCGTCAAGCCTTTCTTCGATGGCGTCGCCCTGCACCCCTACGTCGCCGACGCGGCGGCGATGCGACCGCAGATCGTCAATCTGCGGCGGATCATGCGCCGCCACCGCGACGCCGCCACGCCGCTCTACGTGACCGAGCTCGGCTGGGGCTCCGACAGCTTCCAGACGCGCTGGGAGCGCGGCCTGCTCGGCCAGGCCAGGGAGCTCGACCAGGCGTTCGGGATGCTGACCCGGAACCGCCGCTCCTGGCGGATCGGCGGCGTCTGGTGGTTCTCCTGGGCCGACATCAAAGCCGGCTGCCAGTTCTGCGACTCCGCCGGCCTGCTGACCGAGCGCCGCGAAGCCAAGCCGGCCTGGTACCGCTTCACGGCTTGGACCGGCGGCGACCCGGACATCGTCCCGCGCGCCGACTTCGGCCGCTAGGCGGCTCTCAGGCGCTCGAACGCGACGGGCGAGGCGAACGCCCCGTCGACGCTGTGCATGACGAGATGGGTCGAGTGCAGCGCCCGCCTGCGTGCCTGCTCGAGCCCGGCCTCGCCCGCTTCGAGCCGGTTCGCGACATCCACCCGCACCCGGTGCAGGCCGGACCCGACCCGGTCGATCCACGCTTCCACGGTGGCGTGCAGCGGCTCCCGGCGCCAGAGCAGCGCGCCCGCCGGCCGGCCGCCCTCGACCAGCTCGGCACGATCGGTCCCGGCGGCTCTGACCACGGCGGTGCGGCCCGGCAGCGAGTCGATCCGCACCTCGTGCTCGACTGTCTCCTCGCCGCTGCGGTGCCGCCTGCCGGTGACGAGCAGCTCCGCGACCGGCTCGCCGGTCCTGTCGAGCACCTGCCGCTCGACCGTCTGGGCGAAGCGGACCGTCACCTCGATCCGCGGCTCGATGCCGCCGATCAGGCACTCGGCGTGGAGCTCCGAAGGCGCCCCGGCGCAGTCGCGTGGGTAGAAGTCCCCGCTGGAGACTACGTGCCGATCGAATCGGTGCCTGTCCACGCTCATCTCCGTGCTCCCATGTCGCATGTAACCGACCCCGCTGCCCGGGCGGAGTCGCAAGAAACTAACCGATGCGGCGGATGGCCGGGCGATTGGACGGTCTGGGCGGCGGGTAGGCGTAAGCTCGGACGCACGGACCGATCGAGAAACGGAGGAACGATGGAGGCATCAGCACCGTCGCCGAGCAAGGGTATCTACGACAGCGCCAACCTCGAGAAGCGCGAGCAGGTCGTCGAGCTGCTGCGGAAGGCCTACTGGATGGAGATCGAGACGGTGATGAGCTACATCGCGGCCTCGGTCAATCTCGACGGCGTGCGGGCGCAGGAGATCAAGGAGTCGCTGGCCGAAGACGTCGAAGAGGAGCTCGGCCACGCCAAGCAGTTCGCCGACCGGATCAAGGAGCTCTACGGCGTCGTCCCGGGCTCGGAAGGCTTCGCCGCCGAGCAGTCGTTCCTGCAACCGCCCGAGCACCAGACCGACACCGTGCACATCATCCG
>DASTVL010000060.1:0-11253 GCA_035759115.1 Solirubrobacterales bacterium
TGCGGCTCGGCGATCGCGCTCTGCCAGGGCCGCCTCGCCGAGGCCGAGGCGATGGCGCTGCGCTCGCACGAGTGGGCGCAGCTGCTCACCGGGCGCGACGCCTCGGGCATCTACGGCGTGCAGATGTTCGGCCTGCGCCGCGAGCAGGGCCGGCTCGCCGAGCTCGCGCCCACCGTGCGCATCCTCGCCGGCGGCGCCGACCGGCGCGGGCCATGGCGCCCGGGCCTGATCGCCGTACTGGCCGAGCTCGGCATGGAGAAGGAGGCGCGCCGCGAGCTGGAGGCGCTCGCCGCGGAGGGGATCGACGGCCTGCGCCAGGACCTCTGGCTGGCCTCGCTCGTCTACCTGGCCGAGGCCGGCGGCATCCTCGGCGACGAGCGGATGGCCGCGCTCGTCCTGCCCGAGCTCGAAGCCTTCGGCGACGCCAACGTCCTGATCGGCCATCTCGTCGCCTGCTACGGGGCGGTCGGCCGTCACCTGGGCATGCTGAAGGCGACCCTGGGCGACGAAGACGGCGCGGCGGCGCACTTCGAGCGGGCGCTGGAGCAGAACCGGGCGATGGGGGCGTCGACCTGGGTCGCGCACACGGCCTACGAGTACGGCCGTCTGCTGCGCGGGCGGGGCGGGGCGGAACGGCATCGCGCCGACGCCCTGCTCGACGAGGCGACGGCGCTGGCCGAGCGGATCGGCATGGCCGGCCTGCTGGCGAAGATCCGCGCCCTCGGCCTCGCCGGCGCGAAGGCGGCGCTGCCCGACGACCTCTCGCCGCGCGAGGCGCAGATCCTCGCCCTGGTCGCCAGGGGGCTGAGCAACCGCGAGCTCGGCGCCGAGCTGACGATCAGCGAGCACACCGCCGCCAACCACGTGCGCAGCATCCTGCGCAAGACCGGCTGCGCCAACCGCACCGAGGCCGCCTCCTACGCCCACCGGCAGGGCCTGGCCTGAGCTTTTGCCCCGAAAACCGCGCTACGATCAGGCAATGCCGCTGTATGTGATCGAGCGCAGCTTCGCCCAGCAACTCGACCTCAGCGACGACGACGTCGAGCTGATCGAGGAGATCAACGGCGAGGAGGGCGTGCGCTGGCTCTTCTCCTTTCTCAGCGCCGACCGGCGGCGCAGCTACTGCCTCTACGAGGCGCCCTCGCCGGAGGCGATCCGCAGCGCTGCCGAACGTGCCGACGTGCCGGCCGACGAGATCGTCGAGGTCGGTCCCGGCACCCCGCAGTTCGCCGGCCGCCTCAGCGAGTGGGCCGGCTCGGTCGGCTGAGCCCGGCGATCAGCTCCACGGCCTCGTCGCGGGCGAGGCCCTGCTCGCCGACCAGCGAGCGCCAGGTCTCGAATGAGAGGGCGTGGCCGATCGCGGCCCTGACCCGGCGCCGTTTCGCGCCGCGCTCGGGACGGCCCCTGACGAGGATCTCGGTTGCCGCCTCGAACCAGGCGGCGAAGGCTTCCATCGGAGACCGCAGCGCGGGCACGGTGGCGACGTCGCGGGTCGTCTTCTCGACCATGTAGGCGCCGCGCTCGTACCAGGCGTAGAGCTGGGCGAGCGCCGTGCGCAGGCGCTCGTCCGGGTCCTCGATCGCCTCCCAGCTCTCCAGTTCGGGCAGGGGGTGGGCCGCCATCCAGTGCGCCGAGCAGGCGGCGAACAGCGCCTCCTCATCGGGGAAGTGGCGGTAGACGGTCGCCCGCTGCACGCCGGCGCGCTCGGCGACGGCGCTGACCGTCGTCTTCGCCGGCCCGACCGAGCCGTGCAGGTCGACCGCCGCCTCGGTGATCCGCAGGCGGGTGCGGTCCTCCTGCTCGGCGCGGCGGCGCTTGCGGTAGCGCCGCTTCGGGGTCTCACTGACTTTCGAGGACATATCTGTTCGATGAATCTTGACAGACCACGGGGACAGCTGCTAATTTCGCCAAACACTGGCGTTCAACGAAAGGAGATCCAAGATGTCACCGGCTCAACTCACCGATTCCCTGCAGCGCTTCGACGCCTCCCAGGGCCCACGCAAGCTCGGGCCCGCCGACGGACACGTCGCCGAGCTCGGCGGCTGCGACGCCCGCTTCCTCGTCTGGGGCGAGGAGTCGGGCGGCGGCTTCTCGCTGGTCGAACACCCGATCCCGCCGCGCTCGCTCTGCGCGCCGTTGCACCGGCACACCGGGGTCGACGAGTACAGCTTCGTACTCGCGGGCAGGATGGGCGCGCTGCTCGGCGACGAGGTCGTCTACGCCGAGGCGGGGGAGCTGGCGTTCAAGCCGCGCGACCAGTGGCACACGTTCTGGAACGCCGGCGACGAGCCGGCCCGCATCCTCGAGGTGATCTCGCCGGGCGGCTTCGAGCACTTCTTCCGCGAGTTCGACGAGACGACGAAGGACGGCAGCTTCGACCCTGAGGCTCTGGGCGAGCGCTACGGGATCGAGTTCGAGATGGAGAGCGTGCCGCGGCTCTGCGCCGAGCACGGCCTCACGCATCCTCTGCTCGGCTGAGGCGCCGGCCGACTTATGGCTCAGCCGCCGAGGCGGTAGGCGACGATCTGCGGCGTCTGCCCTTCGGCGGCGGCGACCCCCGCCGGCGCGATCAGCATGTCTTCGGCGACGGTGACCCCGGCGTTGGTGCCGGCCGGAAGTTCGACCTGCCAGGCGGGGCGCCCCGACCCGGTCTCGAAGGCATGGACTTTGCCGTCATACGTGGTGGCGAAGACAAGATCGTTGACGACGGTGGTCGCCCCGTATGCGGGCGCCAGCGCAAATTCCTTCTTCCAGGCGAGCGATCCGTCCTTGACGTTGAGGGCGACGAGCTCGCCGCTGTTCTCGGGGCTGGTTTCTTCGATCGACGAGCCGGAGGCGACGGTGACCGGGTGGTTGACGACCGGCACGAAGATCCGCGAGCCGTCGGTCGACATCGGCGCGATCACACCGCCAAGGGTCCCGGGGTAGATCTCGAAGGGGGTTTTCAGCTTCGAGGTTTCGCCCCGCATCGCGAGCAGGCCATCGTCGTCGTGCCCGTTGTGTTTGCCCACCGCGCGCTTCCAGACGAGCTTGCCGCTCTTCGCGTCGAGGGCGATCACGTAGCCGACCTTGCCGCCGGCGACCACCAGTTCCCGGCCGCCGGAATCGATCAGCATCGGCGGGCCCTGCAGGTCCCAGTCGTAGAGGTCGTGCGGATTGAGCTGGAAGTACCACTCCATCTTGCCGGTCTTCGCGTTCATCTTCACGATCGAGTTCGTGTAGAGGTTCGGGCCGGGTCGGCTCGAGCCCCATGGGTTCTGCTCGTCACCGGGGAACGGCGCCGGATTGCCGACACCGAAGTACATCGAGCCTTTGCCGTCGAAGGCCGGCGTGTACCAGACGCCGCCACCCGAGTTGACGTCCGGCCGGCCCCAGAGGTTCTTGGGCACGGTGTCGAAGCTCCACCGTTTCTTGCCGGTTTTCGCGTCCAGCGCCCAGAGGACGCCGACGCCGCCGGGTTCGTAGAGAGAGTTGGCGTTGGTCGGCACGGTCGAGGCGTAGACGACGCCGTCGTCGTAGCCGGGCGCCAGGTCGATTCCCTCGACTTCATTGCGCGCCAGGGTGGTGGTCCAGCGCTGCTTGCCGGTCTTTTGGTCGAGTGCGACGATCGCCGTCGGCGTCGGCGCGAAGACCATGCCCTGCTGAACGACGACCCCGTTGGGGCCGAGGCTCGGCTGTTCGTAGGATTTTTCCCAGAGGACCTCGCCGGACGCCTGCTCGATCGCCTGCACGTTGGAGGCGAGATCCTGTGAGTAGATGACGCCTTTGTCGACCACCGGCGAGGACGCATAGCTGCCGAAGGAGCTCTGTCCGGGGATCGGCGCCGTCCACGATGCGGCCAGCTCGGCGACGTTGTTCGCTTTGATCGAGCCGTCTTCGTTGCGCGTGTTGGCCAGGTCGCCGTTGGGGTAGCCCGAGCCCTCGAAGCTGTAGGAGCTCTCGCCGTCGCCGCCGCCGCAACCGGCCGCCAGGAACGCGAGAGCGAACATGGCGGCCAGTACCGCGACGACCCTGTGGCTGTACCCCCACCCGCCAGTTCCAACCATCATCTCGCGACCCTATTTGATCAATAAAACTCTGTCAAGTACTGGCTGCAAAACGCGGTTGGAGAGCAACCCGAGCGCGCCGAGGTTGGCGAAGCCGGGTCCCTGGCTCAGCCCGGCCAGGCCGGGGATCTGCAGGCGCGGCTCCATCCCCCGCAGCTCGAGGTTGCGCCCGATCGGCACCTCGGTCCCGGCCGGCGCGTCCCAGAGCTGCCCGACGCGCTCCTCGATCGCGTTCCGCGTCGTCGCCGGGAAGAGCGTGCGCAGCTGGGCCAGCAGGTCGAAGCCGGTGCAGTTGACGACGTAGTCGTGCTCGGGTTCGGCCGGGCCCTCCGGAGACTCGTGCCGCAGCCGCACGCCGGCCCGGCCGCGCGCAGCGAAGACCTCCGTGACCCGCCCGGTGACAAAGCGGCAGCGGTCGTCGTAGGCGATCGCCGCCAGGCTCGGCGGATCGAATACGCCGCGGTCGGAGTGCTTGACGAAGTCGCGCCGCGTGCTCTGGTCGAGCGCCGTCCATTCGACTTCGTCGGGGTTTGAGAAGACGCGGTTCTCGAGGAAGCTCTCGCCGCGGCTCATCGGCAGCATCGGCGTGTAGATCGTGAAGCGCGAGTGGGGGCGGAAGCCGCGCAGGAACATCATGCAGCTGAGCGCGCTCTCGCCGCCGCCGACGATCGCCACGTCGCAGGCGCTCTCCTCGGGCAGCGCCGCGAACTCCTCGCGCCTGCTGTCGCAGTGGAAGACGCGCCCGGCGATCTCGGGCTCGTGCGGGAAGGCGCGGTGGATGCCGGGGCCGGTCAGCACCAGCGCCTTGGCGACGTGGCGCCTGCGCCCGCCGGCCTCCTCGACCTCGACCGCCCAGCCCCCGCCGTCGTCCAGCGTCACCTGGGCGACGCGGCCGTCGATCCGCTCGATCCCCTCGACCGCGCGCGAGAGCACCCAGGTCAGGTACTCGCCGTAGTCGCGGTGGCGCACCGAGGGCGCGCCGGCGTCGATCCAGCGCGCGTAGCGCCGCTTCGCGACCATGTAGCGCTGCCAGGAGAACATCATCGCCTCCTCGTCGATCGCATCGCCCGACTCGCCGAACTCGCGGAAGCTCTGGTACGGGAAGCCGATGTCCTTGATCGGGGTGACCGCCAGCGGCTCCTCGCCCGAGGTCATCCCGTTGCGCCCCTTCCACGAGGCGGCGACCTCGGTTGCCTCCACGATCTTGATCGAGATCGGCCCCAGGCCGAGCCGGTTGAAGGCATGCACCTTGGTCGCGATCCCGGCCGCCTTGGCGCCGGCGCCGACTACGAGTAGATCGGCTTCGGTTCCCATGGGGCCGCCGGCTCGGGGACGGGGACGGGTGCGCGCGGCTCGGCGATCACGCGGCCGCGCTTGTCGGGGCTGAACGAGATCGCGCTGCGCCGCGCGTGCTCGGAATCGGAGTCGGCCGGTCGCAGGTCGACCTCGCCGAGCACCGTGCGCAGCACCCGCTTCATCTCCAGTTCGGCGTAGCTGGCGGCGAGGCAGCGACGGGTGCTGCCGCCGAAGGGGATCCAGGTGTAGGTGCCCGGCGGCTGCTCGAGGAAGCGCTCCGGCTCGAAGCGGCGCGGGTGCGGATAGATCCCCTCGTCGCGGTGGATCAGGTAGACGCAGGGGGCGACGATCGTGCCGGCCGGCAGCTCGTGCCCGCCCAGCGCGAGCGGCTTCAGCAGGCGGCGGACGACGACCGGCACCGGCGGGCAGAGCCGCAGCGTCTCCTTGACCACGGCGTCCAGGTAGGGCCCGTCCCCGTCCTCACCGCGCACCTCCTCCTGCAGGCGGGCGAGCTTCTCGGGATGGCGCAGCAGGCGCTCGAAGGCCCAGGCCAGCGAGGAGGACGTCGGCCCGTCGGTGAGCAGCGTCATCAGTTCGTCGCGCAGGTCGGCCTCGCTCATCGCCGAGCCGTCCTCGTAGCGGGCGTCGATCAGGATCGAGACGATGTCCTTGCGCCCGTCCTCGCCCGCCCGCCGGCGTCGGTCCACCTCCTCCAGCAGCGCCGCCTCGAGCGGCGCCTTGGCGGCGCGGAAGCCGCGGTCGCGGGCCAGCCAGCGCGGCCCCAGCGCCGCCGCCAGGCTCAGCCGGCGCGGCTCGTTCAGCGTCGCGGTCAGCTCGTGCAGGAGCTTCTTCACGCGGGTCAGGTGGCCCGCGTCGTCGGGGCCGAAGACCGAGCGCACGATCACTTCCTGGGTGATCGCCTGCATCCGCGGCCACAGCTCGAAGGGCTCGCCGGCGGGCCAGCGGCGCACCTCCTCGCGCACGACCGCGGCCATCATCTCCGCGTCGGCGCCGGTCCGCTTGCCGTGGAACGGCGGCAGCATCAGCCGCCGCCGCTGCATGTGCTCGGGCTCTTCCAGCAGCATCACCGAGCGCGGGCCGAGCACCGGCTCCAGCAGCGGGTTGGCGAGGGCGACGCCGAGCGTGCCCGGCGGCGCCGTGAAGACGGTTTTGACGTCCTCGGGGTCGCAGAGGAAGACCCAGTCGCCGGCGTGGGCGATGCGCAGCGTAAACAGGTCGCCGTAGCGCTCCCGGCAGCGTTGCATCAGCGGGTAGGGCCGCTTCGCCCAGCCGAGCGCCTGCAGCGCCCGCGGCATCCGCGGTCCCGGCGGCAGGCTCACTTGCCCTCCGCCTCCAGCGCCGCCATCAGCTCGTCCTCCTCCCTGCAGGTGGCGGCGATCAGCAGCTCGAAGAGGTCGGCGCTGAACCGCTCGGGCAGCTTCGCCTCGGCGCCGCGGGCGAGGTAGCGCTCGCGCACCGCGTCGACCCGGTGCGGCTGCATCATCGGGATCCCGCTGGCGCGCTTGTAGCGGGCGATCTCGCGACAGATCTCGAAGCGCTCGCCGAGCAGGCCGGCGATCTCGTCGTCGAGCCGGTCGAGGCGGCGGCGGTGCGGCTCGAGCCCGTTCTGGACGCTCACGCGGGCACCACCGCCTCGTCGAGCAGGCCGGCGGCGAAGGCATAGCCGCAGGCGGCGAGCTGGTCGAGCGCGTAGCCGCCCTCCTGGATCACGCAGACGGGCAGCCCGCAGCCCGCCAGCAGGCGCCCGATCCCGGCGAAGATCTCCGGCGCGAAGCTCCAGCTGCCGTGCGGGTCGCCGCTGACGATGTCGTAGCCGAGCGAGACGACGAGCGCCTCGCAGTCCCCGGCGAGCGACTCGACCGAGCGGCGGGCGGCGTCGAGGTAGATCTCGGCGCCGGGGCTGCCGCTGAACTCGACCACGCGCTCGCGCTCGTTGTACGGGGTGACCGTGCGGGCGGCGACGTTGGTCGCCGGCCAGGCGTGCAGCGAGTGCAGCCGCACGTCCTCCATCTTCGCCACGATCGCCGCGGTGCCGTTCGGGTAGTGCAGATCGAGGTCGAGGATGCCGACCGGCCGCCGCCCGCCCTCGGCCAGGGTCAGCGCCGCCGCCACGGCCGAGTTCAGGTAGCAGTAGCCGGCGAACCAGCCCGGGCCGGCGTGGTGGCCGGGCGGGCGGCAGAGCGCGTAGGAGAAGCGCCCACCGGCGAGCAGCAGCGCCGCGGCGGTGATCGCCGTGCGCACGCCCTCGCGCGCCGCGGCGACGAGCCCGGCGCTGACCGGGATGTCGGGGGGCAGGCCGGGTGGCGTCAGCTCCGGCATCACCACCGGCTCCCGCGGCGCCGCGGCGAGCGCCGCCAGGTACTCGGCGTCGTGCATCGCTCCCAGCGCCGCGTCGAGCTCCTCGCCGGTGGCGCTCGCGCCGGCGCTGCGCACGGCGCCGTGGCAGAGCAGCCCGTTGCGCACCTCGGCCATGCGGCGGTTGTCGTCGGCGCCGGGCCGCACCTGACCGCCCTCGAGGATCCAGACGGCGCCGTCGTCGCCGCCGCGGGCGCGGCGCTGCTCGACCATCAGCAGCTCCGCGCTCACGAAACGATCCTCCGCATCCGCGGGCCGAGCGGGGTGAAGCCGTTCTCGCGGTAGAAGCGTTCGGTCGCGGGCAGCTGCGCGAAGCTCGGCTGCGGCAGGCCGACCTCGAGCCGGGGCACGCCGGCCTCACCGGCCTCACGGACCAGAGCCATGATCAGCTCGCGGCCGAGCGCCTTGCTGCGCCACTCGGGGTGGACCCAGAGATCTTGGATCGTGCCGTAGCGCCCCGGCACGTGCAGCGCGAACTGCCAGCTCGCGGCGAGGATGCCGACCAGCTCGCCCTCGTGCTCGGCGACCAGCAGCGCGCCCGCGTCGGGGTCCTCGGCCAGGCGCCGGGCGCCATCCTCGAGCGTCGCCGGCGCCGGCCGCTCGCCGCCCAGCTCGATCAGCAGCGCTTCGACCGCAGCCGCCACGCCGGCCGCGTCGTCGGCTCTCGCCGCCCGGATGGTCATCGTCGGCGCGCTCACGACTATGCCGCCGCGGCGGTCTCCCTCTGCGGCTCCAGCTGCACGGACCAGGCATCGGAGGCCGCGCTCCCCGTCACCGCCTCGGCGATCGTCGCCATCGGCGCCCGCGCCTTGAGCAGGATCTCGTCGAACTCGTCCAGCGGGTCGGACTGCATCACGATCGCCCCGCCGGCGCCGATCGTCGTCCGGCCCGGCCGCATCACGATCGTGCGGATGACGATGCTCAGGTCCATCGCCCCGTCGATGCCGAACCACCCGATCGCGCCCGAGTAGACGCCGCGCGCCTCGTCCTCGAGCTCGTCGATGATCTCCATCGTGCGCTCCTTCGGGGCGCCGGTCATCGAGCCGCCCGGGAAGCAGGCGCGGGCGCATTCGGGCGCGCTGCGATCGCCGGCGAGGACGCCGCTGACGGTGGAGATCAGCTGGTGCACGGTGGCGTAGTCCTCGACGATCATCAGCTCCGGTACGCCGACGCTGCCGACCTCGCAGACGCGGCCGAGGTCGTTGCGCAGCAGGTCGACGATCATCAGGTGCTCGGCGTAGGTCTTCTCGTCTTCGGTCAGCTCGGCCCGCAGCGCCTCGTCGCGCTCGACGTCGTCGGAGCGCGAGGTCGTGCCCTTGATCGGTCGCGCCTCGACCCGGCGGTCGCGGTCGACCGAGAGGAAGCGCTCGGGCGAGGAGCTGACGACCGCCATCTCGCCGAGCTTCAGGTAGGCCGCGAAGGGGGCGGGGTTGCGCCGGCGCAGCAGCCGGTAGAGGTCGAAGGGGTCCGGTTCGGCGTCGGTCGAGATCTGATCGGTGAGGCAGACCTCGTAGGACTCGCCGGCCGCGAGCTCGGCCTGGCTGCGGACGATGTCGGCCAGGTACTGCTCGCGCCCGCGACCGCAGCGGAAGCCGACGTGGTCGGCTTCGGGGCCGCGGGTCAGCGCCAGCGGCGTCGCCGGCTCGGGCGGCTCGGCGAGGATCTCGCGCACCGCCTCCTCCGCCTCCTCCAGCCAATTCTCGGCTTCCGCCTCGTCGCCGTGGCAGAGCACGACCAGATGCGTCCGTCCACGCACGTGGTCAACGGCGACGAGGCGGTTGGCGAGCATCATCACTGCATCGGGCATGTCGGACCGATGCACGTTCGGCGACCCGCAGTCCGCCTTGAGCTCGTAGCCGAGATAGCCGACGAATCCACCCATCAGTCCGGGCGGGAGGTCGGCCGGTGGTGGCTCGATCGCGTGCTCTGCGAGCTCGCGGTCGAGCAAGTCGAAGATCGATCCACGTTCGGTGGTGGCCGGGCCGGCGCCGCGGCGGATCGTCGTGCCGGACTCGACGTCGTACTCGAGCACGCAGCGGCCGGGGCCGGCGCTGGCGCCGAGGAAGGAGCGCTGGGCGAGCCGCGTCGGCGCGTCGGCGCTGTCGAGCCAGAAGGCGTGCTCGGCGTCGCCGAAGAGCCGTTCGAAGACCGCCTCGGTCGCGGGCTCGCCGGGGATCGTGCGCAGCCGCAGCTCGCCCTCGCCCTTCGTGCTGCGGGTGCGCCTCGCGGCCGGGGCCGCCGCCGCGCGCGGTCGTTTGGCGCCGCGCCAGCGGGGCGAGCGCAGCTTGCGGGCGAGCCCGTAGAAGTTCTCGACCAGGCGCGCGCCATGCTCGGTCGCGACCGACTCGGGGTGGAACTGGACGCCCCACATCGGCCGGCGGCGGTGTTCGATCCCCATCACGACGCCGTCGTCGGCCCAGGCCGTGATCTCGCCGTCGGGGCCCATGTCGGTGATCGCCAGCGAGTGATAGCGGACGACCGGGAAGTCCTGTGGGATTCCGGCGAAGAGCCCGTCGTCGCGGTGGTGGATGCGGCTGAGCCGCCCGTGCATCGCCTCCGGCGCGCTCGCGACCTTGCCGGCCAGCATCTGGCCCAGCCCCTGGTGGCCGAGGCAGATGCCGAGCACGGGGATCTCGCTGTAGCGGAGGATGTCGTTGCAGACGCAGAAGTCGTGCCAGCGGCGCGGGTTGCCGGGGCCGGGGGAGAGCACGATCGCGTCGAAGTCCCAGCGCGAGAGCGCCCGCCAGGAGACCGCGTCGTTGTCGACCACGATCGGCTCCTCGCCGCTGACCCCGGCGAGCAGGTGAAAGACGTTGTAGGTGTAGGAGTCGTGGTTGTCGACCAGCAGCGTCCTCATCCGATCTCCTCCAGGCCGAGGCCGCGGGCGGTGCGGTCGAGGGTCGACTCGACGACCCGCCGCACGTGCGGCGCGCGCTCCTCCTCCAGCTGCCAGCGGGAGAGGTGCGATGCGTAGCGGGCGAGCTGGGCGACGTTGAGGTCGGCGGCGACGCGACCGAGCAGGCGCCCGTAGGTCTCGGCCTGAACGACGGCGAAGCGGTACTCGGGGTCGAGCTCGGGCTCGCGAGCCCGAGCTTTCCCGCCTCCGTCGCGGGTAGGTGCAGTCTCGTCGCGGGAGCGCGCCCGCGCCAGATCCCAGCCAAGCGCCTTCTCCTCGGCGAGCAGCTTCTCCGGCTCGAAGTCGACCTGTTTGGTCGCCGTGTGCAGGAGGAAGAAGCCGAGCGCCACCTGCGAGGCGACGCGATCGGGAGTGGGGTGGCCGCGCCGCACCGCTTCGCGCCCTGGGTCGGCCTCGATCTGCTCGTCGATCCACTCGACCAGGTGGTCGATCAGCACCGCGTCCTTCTTGGACGAGGCGATCTTTTCGCGTTCGCGCGCGACCATCCCGTGGAAGATGTCGTGGTAGGGGTGGAAGCCGTTGCCGCTGTCGGTGTGGACCAGCTCGGCCATCAGCTGGCGGCGGCATGTCACGTGCGCGTACCACTCCTGGCCGCAGACCTGGACCGAGGTGGTGCCG
>DASTVL010000061.1:0-3851 GCA_035759115.1 Solirubrobacterales bacterium
GTCTCCGCGGCGCTCCGGCCGGCGCTCGAAGATCAGCGGGTCGAGGCTGGCGTGCGCCTGCACCTCACCGCCGCGCGCGAGCGTGCGCCAGATGTAGACCGGGTAGGCGAGCAGGACGAGGACGCCGACCGGGTAGCGGACGGCGTCCGGCGCGCCCCAGGCGAGCGCCAGCGAGAGCCCGAAGAAGAAGAGGAAGAAGAGCAGATCGCGCTCCAGGGTCGGCTTATGCGCGTTCAGCTCGAGCCCCTGGGCGCGCCGGTCGCGGTAGATTTAGGCGAAGAGGCCGACGAGGCCCATCGCCAGCGTGCCGAGCAGGAAGGGCGCGCCGACGATCGCCCCGATCGCCACGTCTTCGGAGCCCTCGGCGGCGCTGATCAGGGCGACGATCGCGATCAGCGTCTCCGGCATCGCGGTGCCGACCGCGGCGAGGATGCTGCCGACCGCGCCCTCGCCGAGCTCGAGCTTGTGGCCGATCCACTCGACCGCGTTGGTGAAGAGCAGCGCCCCGGCGAGGATCACCGCGAAGCTGAGGAACAGCAGCAGGACGTTCACGCGACGCCGGCCACGCCTAGCCCGCGCTGCCGGGCACGCCCGGCACGCCCAGCCCTTCGAACAGTTCGCCCAGGCCTTCGCCGCCGCCTTCGCCCTGCAGCAGGCCGAGCAGTTCGATCGGGTTGACGCCGAGCTTGAGGAAGAGTTTGCTCAGCGGTCTGGTCTCTTCGGGCGCGGAGATCGTCTGCTCCTCGTTGACGCCGCTCAGCTTCAGGTCGATCTCGGCTTCGATCTTCTTCGGGCCGCTGCCGCCCCCCTGCGGTTCGAGCGTGAGCTGCAGCGAGAGTTGGCGCACGATGTCGTCGTCGCCGACGTAGACGTCGACCTCGGCGTCCTTGACCGCGCTGCTGACTTCGTCCTTGGCGCTCTCGATTTCGCGCTCGTCGGGCAGTGGCCCGGCGGCCGCGAGCTGGGTGCGGCAGGCCTGGCTTTCGACCACTTCGAGCACGGCCTCGATCGCCCCGGCGACGTCGAGGTCGCCGCTGACCTTGGTCGTGCTCGCGCCGTCGACCTCGGCGCCGCCTTCGTTGGCGTCGCCTTCGAGGAAGCCGCCGACCTCGAGCTTGCCGAATTCTTCCTGGCATGCGGCGGCGCCGGCCGAGCCGGTTTCGGCGCCCCCTTCGCGCTGCGCCTGTTTGAGCGTCTGTTCGACGAAGCTGAAGGTCGTCGGGTCGACTTCGTACTCGACCCCTTCGTAGTTGACGTAGGCGCTGTTGGGCAGCAGCACGATCCCGCCTTCGAAGTCGACGTTCTCGCCGTCGTAGGTCCCCTTCGCCGTGGCCTCCATGTCGAGCTGCGGCAGGCTGCCCTGGCCTTCGCCCTGGAACGGGCCGGAGAGGCCGGCGTCGATCTTGCCGCCTTCGGGGCCGGAGGCGTTCAGCGAGACGCTGAGATCGATGTCGCCGCTCTCGATCCCCTGCAGCGTGGCTTCGTCGAGCACGGCTTGCGGGCTCTCGCCGGACTTGTCGTCACCGCCGCCACAGGCGGCGAGGAGGACGCCGGCCGCGAGCAGGGCGGCAAATGCTGCGATGACGGAGAGGAATCGGTGACGGATCAAGACGGAAGGCCTCCTGGACGGTCGGGGAGCGGAATCGTAAGGCTAACGGCGGTCCTTCAGCGATTCTTAAGCTGCGGCGGCGTGCTCTCGGTCAGGTTGAGCGCCAGCGGGAAGAGGAAGGCGCCGAGGAAGATCAGCACGATCCCGGAGGCGACCAGCCAGCGCAGGCCGCTGAGGTGGCCGAGGATGCCGACGACGAAGCCGATCAGCACGAGGGCTATGTAGGGGCCGGCGGTCTGCGGGAGCAGGGCGGCGAGGGAGAGGGCGAGGTCGGGCACCGAAGCGGATTATCATCGCCGCATGCCCGACGCGCAGACTCCCACCTCGGTGAGCGAGACCAAGCAGGCGCTCGCCGACGCCGCCTACCTCGCCGACGAGTCGGCGGCGCTGGTCTCCTTCCTCGCCCAGCGGCTGGGCAAGCCGGTCCTGGTCGAGGGCCCGGCCGGGGTCGGCAAGACCGAGCTGGCCAAGGCGCTCTCGCGCGCCAGCGGCCGCGAGCTGATCCGGCTGCAGTGCTACGAGGGCCTCGACGAGGCGAAGGCGCTCTACGAGTGGAACTACCGCAAGCAGCTGCTGCGGATCCAGGCCGGCGGCGAGTCCGGCTGGGAGGAGGTCCACGGCGACATCTTCAGCGAGGAGTTCCTGCTCGAGCGGCCGCTGATGCAGGCGATCGCCAGCGCCGAGCCGGTCGTGCTGCTGATCGACGAGATCGACAAGACCGACCAGGAGTTCGAGGCGATGCTGCTCGAGCTGCTCTCCGACTTCCAGATCACGATCCCCGAGCTGGGCGAGATCGGGGCGACGACGATGCCGATCGTCGTGCTGACCTCGAACAACTCGCGCGAGCTGACCGAGGCGCTGAAGCGGCGCTGCCTCTACCTCTGGCTCGACTACCCGGAGCTGGAGCGCGAGATGGAGATCGTCCGCCTGCACACGCCCGACCTGTCCGAGGCCCTGACCCGGCGGCTGGTCGAGGTGGTGCGGATGGTGCGCGCGCTCGACCTCAAGAAGCCGCCGTCGATCGCGGAGACGATCGACTGGGCGCGGACCCTGCTCCTGATGGGCGCCGAGGACATCGACCGCGAGACCTTCGAGCAGTCGATGTCGATCATCGTCAAGCACCGCACCGACATCGACCTAGTCGCCGAGCGGGTGGGGATGAAGCTTGCCGCGCCGACGCGGGCGGGGTGAGCCCGACGGCGTCGCCCTACGGGCCACGGGCCGAGACCGGCCCGCCCGGGCTGGCGGCGAAGCTGCTCGGCTTCTGCGAGGAGCTGCGCGGCGAGGGCGTCGCGGTCGGCACCTCGGAGATCCTCGACGCATTCGCGGCGCTGGAGCAGGTGCCGTGGGAGTCGCGCGACGACTTCCGCGAGGCGCTGGCGACGACGATCGCCAAGTCGCAGGAGGACCGGCGCCTGTTCGAGCTGCTCTTCGAGCGCTGGTTCTTCCGCGCCGCCGAGGCCGAGGCGATCGAGCGCGAGGTCTCCGAGGCGGGCGAGCGCCACGAGGGCGCCGAGCGGCTCGACATCGACGAGCTGCGCGAGCAGATCCGCGAGGCGATCGTCGCTGGCGACGACGGCGCGATGCGCGACCTGGCGCGGCTGGCGATCGCCGCCTTCGGCCGCCAGGGCGAGGGCTCGGGCGTGGTCGGCGTCGACGTGCAGCGGATCCGCCGCACGCTGGAGCTCTCCGCCGGGACCCAGCCGCAGCAGGGCGAGGCGACCGACGGCGCCGCCGAGCGGCCGCCGATCGAGCGCGAGCAGCTCAACCGCTTCGAGCGCCACCTGCGGCGCGAGCTCGAACGCGACCTGATCGAGCGCACCGAGACCCTCCCCCCCTCGCGGCCGCTGGCCGAGCTCGACCGGGCGCTGCCGACCAGCCCCACCCAGGACCTGGCGGCGGTACACCGCGCGGTCTCGCAGATGAAGCGCCGCCTGGCGACGCTCGGCCACGAGCAGCGCGGCCGCAAGCAGGCGCAGACGGTCGACGTGCGGCGCACGATGCGCGCCTCGCTGGAGACCGGCGGCGTGCCGATGCACCTGCGCTACCGGCCGAAGCGGCCGCGGCGGCCGGAGATCTACGTGCTCTGCGACGTCTCGACCAGCGTCACCTCGGCCAGCGTCTTCTTCCTCTCGGTCCTGCACGCCCTGCACGACTCGTTCCGCAAGCTGCGCAGCTTCGTCTTCATCGAGCGGATCAGCGAGGTGACCGAGGTCTTCGAGCACGAGCGCGACTTCCGCGA
>DASTVL010000062.1:0-2274 GCA_035759115.1 Solirubrobacterales bacterium
CGGAAGATCGTCGGCAGCGCCTTGAGGATTTCCCTGATCGCCCGGTTGCTCGGTTTCAGCTTGCCCTTGATGCCGTAGGCGAAGGACTCTTTGGGCAGGGCGACCTCGTCGAGCGTTCCCTTCTTCTCGATGATCTCGACGAAGGCCAGCTCGTGGTGGTGGCCGCTGTTGGGGTCCTCGATGCCCTCCTCGCCGGCTTTGCGGCGCAGGCGCATGATCTGGTCCATCGGCGCGACACCCTTCGGGCAGGCGTCGATGCAGCTGAAGCAGTGGGTGCAGTCGTAGATCCCGTGCGGGTCCTCGGCGAGGTCGTGCAGCCGCTCCTTGGTCTCGGCGTCGCGCGGGTCGCCGACGAAGCGGTAGGCCTTTGCCAGCGCCGCCGGGCCGATGAAGTCGGGGTCGGCTTCCATCGAGAGGCAGGACGAGACGCAGGCGCCGCACTGGATGCAGGCCATCGACTGGGTGATGTCGATCATCGATTCCGGCTCGACCACGTACTCGCGCTCGGGCGGCTCGCCGTGCGGCAGCAGCCAGGGGGTGACACGGCGGATCTTCTCCCAGTGGGTCGACTCCATGTCCGTGATCAGGTCCTTGATCACCGGCATGTTCCCCATCGGCTCGACCACGATCGCCGGCGTCCCCTCGGGGGCCTCGCCGACGCTCGCCTTCTTCTCGGCCAGCTCCTGCGCCTCGCCGATCTGGGTCTTGCAGCCGAGCCCGGACTGGCCGTTGATCTTCATCCCGCAGGAGCCGCAGATCGCCGCCCGGCAGGAGCAGCGCACCGAGAGCGAGCCGTCGTCGCGGTCCTTGGCCTGCAGCAGGCCGTCGAGAACCGAGAGCGAGGGCTCGAGCTCGACCTTGAACTCCTCCCAGAAGGGACCCTCGCCGCTCTCCGGCTGGTACCTGCGCACTTTCAGCGTGTACTCGGCCATCTCAGCGTCCTCTCAGTACTTTCGCTCTTCCGGTTCCCACTGGGTGATCGTCACCTCTGAGTATGAGATCTCCGGCCCGTCGTCGTCCTTGCGCAGGTCGATGTGCTTGAGCCACTCCTCGTCGTTGCGCTCGGGGAAGTCGGTCCTGTACTGGGCGCCGCGGCTCTCCTTGCGCTCCAGCGCGGCGACGCAGGTGCACTCGGCGTTGTCGAGCATGTAGCCGAGCTCGATCGCGCCCAACAGGTCCTGGTTGAAGACCTTGCCCTTGTCGTCGATGTAGGCGTTTTGGGACTCCTGCTTCAGCCGCCGCACGATCTCCAGCGCCGCCTGGATCCCGGCCTCGTCGCGGAAGACGGCGACGTGCTTGTCCATCGTCTCGCCCAGCTCGCGCTTGATCTCCGAGACGCGCCGGCCGGAGCCCTTCTCACGCGCCGAGATCGCCTCGATCTCGGCCTGCTCGCTCTCCAGCGCCGCCTTGCTCGGACGGGCGCCCTCGATCCGCTTGGCCCGCTCGGCGGCGTCGGCGCCGGAGCGGCGGCCGAAGATCAGCGTGTCGAGCAGCGAGTTGGCGCCGAGCCGGTTGCCGCCGTGGACCGAGACGCAGGCGGTCTCGCCGGCGGCGTAGAGGCCGGGCACGTCGGTGCGGCCGTCGACGTCGGTCTTGACGCCGCCCATCGTGTAGTGGTTGCCGGGCTTGATCCGGATCGGTTCCTTGGTGATGTCGACCCCGGCGAAGTCCTTGCCGACGAGGACGATCTCGCGCAGCGCCTCGTGCACGCGCTTCTTCGGCACGACGGTGACGTCGAGCGCGACGGTGCCGTCGGGGAAGCCGCGGCCCTCGTTGATCTCGGTCTGCTCGGCGCGGGAGACGACGTCGCGCGAGGCCAGCTCCATCTTGTTCGGCGCGTAGCGCTCCATGAAGCGCTCGCCCTTGGCGTTGAGCAGGTGGGCGCCCTCGCCGCGGGCGCCCTCGGTGATCAGGAAGCCCTTGCCCGCCAGCGTCGTCGGGTGGTACTGGATCATCTCCATGTCCATCAGCTTGGCGCCGGCGCGGTAGGCCATCGCGATCCCGTCGCCGGTGCAGATCAGCGCGTTGGTCGTCGGTTGCCAGACCTGGCCGTTGCCGCCACAGGCGAGGATCACGGCCTTGGCCGAGAACAGCTGCATCGTGCCGTCGGCGACGTTGCGGGTGACGACGCCACAGCACTCGCCCTGCTCGTCGAGCGCCAGCGCCGTGCAGAACCACTCCTCGTAGCGGGCGACGGTCTCGGAGTGCTTCATCAGCTGCTCGTAGAGCACGTGCATGATCGCCTGGCCGGTGATGTCGGCGACGTAGTAGGTG
>DASTVL010000063.1:0-4816 GCA_035759115.1 Solirubrobacterales bacterium
GGGGCTCGGCTTCTCGAAAGAGGACCGCGACACGAACATCCGGCGGATCGCCTTCGTCGCCGACCTGCTCAGCCGCAACGGCGTGCCGGTGATCACCGCGGCGATCTCCCCCTACGCCGAGATCCGCGCCGAAGCGCGCGAGAAAGCGCAGGCGCCGTTCATCGAGGTCTACGTCAAGGCGACGGTCGACACCTGCGCCGAGCGCGACGTCAAGGGCCTCTACAAGAAAGCCTTCGCCGGCGAGATCAAGGAATTCACCGGCGTCTCGGACCCCTACGAGGCTCCCGAGAGCCCCGAGGTCGTCTGCGACACCGAAAACGAAACCGCCGAGGAGTCGGCGCAGAAGCTGCTCGAGTACCTCGAGTCGCGGGACCTGATTCCCGCTTCGCCTGTAGCTGCTTAGCGGGGAGAGGACGGGGTGTCCCTCGCCCCGACAAACGGCGGTCCAATTGGACCGCCGTTTTGAGTATCCGCCGGTTCGAGGGACACCCCGTCCTCTCGCTAACCTGAATACCGATGAGGCGGGGATCGGTTTTCGCGGCGCTGCTGCTCGCGGCGCTCGTTGCGTTCGCGGCGCCACCGGGCGCGGTGGCCGCTGACGGCGCCGTCTACGAAGAGGCGCCTCCAAGCCCGGATTACACGCCGGCGTCCTTCGCGCCTGCGCCGCGCCTGCGCTTTGCCGGCCTCAAGCGCAACCGGAGAAACGGCCGCGCGGTGATGTTCGTGCGGGTCTCGCAGCCGGGCAGGCTGACCCTCTGGGGGCGCGGGGCGCTGCCGTTCAGGCGGGCGGCCGGGCGGGCCGGGCGGGTGCGGCTGCTGGTCCGGCCGCGGATCCCGCTGAAGCGCTACCTCAAGCGCCGCGGCAAGGCGCGGATCCGCATCAACGTCGCCTTCGAGCCGTTCAGCGGCGCGGCCGGCAAGGCCTTCGAACGGCCGGTCCTGCTGAAGCGCAAGCGCCGTCGCTGAGCACGAAGTTGTACTGAACAATTAGTTCGCGCTAAGGCGCACACATTTGGAAGTTGTTCGGTACAATTAATTATGGCTCAGTCGAACAAATCTGTCCCGAGGCCGGGTAGGCCCTCGCGCGAGGCCGTCTATGAGCGGTTTCGCGTTCAGGCTGCGGAGTTGCGCGAGAAGCTCGGTGGCCTGCCTTCGCCGGAGGAGGCCGAGGGGATCTGGCGCGGCATCTGGCTGGAGGAGGCCCATCACTCGACTGCGATCGAGGGCAACACCCTCGTGCTCAAGCAGGTCGAGAAGCTGCTCGACGAGGGCCGTGCGGTCGGCAACAAGGAGCTGGGCGAATACCTCGAGGTGCGTGGTTACGCCGACGCCGCCAACTGGGTCTATGGGCACGGAATAATGCCCGGCGATTGGGGAGGCGAGGAGTTGATCGTCCTTGCCGAGCTCCGTGAGATCCACTCACTGGCGATGACGGCAGTCTGGGAGGTGGCGCCGCATGCGCAGGCGACGCCGCGCGAGCGCCCCGGGTCCTTTCGAGAGCACGACATCGAGCCCTTCCCCGGAGGCATGAAGCCACCCGACTGGACTGAGGTGCCGGTGTTGGTCGACGACTGGATCGACGATGCGAACGGTCTGCGCGATGTGGACGAGGCAACGGTCGTCGAGAGGCTGGCCGCGCTCCATGCTCGCTTCGAGCAGATCCACCCGTTCCTCGACGGCAACGGCCGTGCCGGGCGCCTGGTTCTCAACCTGCTGCTGGTACGCCTCGGCTACCCGCCCGCGATCATCTACAAAGGCGACCGTTCCCGCTACCTCGCGGCCCTGCGCCGTGCGGACGGGGGCGACCCGGGGCCACTCGGCGAGTTTCTCGTGCGCGCGGTGCTGGACAATCTCTACAAGTTCGTCGTGCCCGCGATCGCCGGTCCGGCGCGACTCGTGCCGTTGCCGGCGCTCGCCACTGAGGAGTTGTCCGCAAATGCCCTGCGGGTCGCTGCCACGCGGGGCAGGCTGAAGGCGGCGAAGGCCGCGGACGGAAGCTGGCGCTCCTCGGCCGCTTGGGTCGCGGAATACACCGCCGACCGCTACAGGCGCGGCTAAGACCTACGGCCGCGCAGGCACCTGCGGCTCGGCGAGGCCGTAGGTGTCGTAGGCGCCGAACCTGGCGAAGGTCTTGTGGGTCGGGCCGTGGTAGTCGGAGGAGGCGGTCGGGATCAGGTCGAGCTCCTCGCAGAGCTCGAGCAGGTGCTTCGTCTGCTCCTCGCTGTGGGTCGGGTAGAAGGTCTCGACCCCGTCGACGTCGAGGGCGCGGATCAGCTCGTCGACCTCGGCCGGGTCGGCGATGTCCCAGTAGGGGTGGGCGACGACGGCGATGCCGCCGGCCGCCTTGATCGTCTCGACCGCCTGCTCGGCGGTCGGCCAGCGGCGCGGCACGAATGCCTTGGCGCCGGGCACGAGGTACTCCTCGAAGAAAGGCCCGAGATCGCCCGTGGCGCCGGCGGCGCGGGCGATGTGCGGCCGCCCGATCGAGAGCGCGTCGCCGGCCTCGCGCACGGCGTCCTCGAGGTGCAGGTCGAAGCCCTCGCCGCGCAGCTTCTCGACGATCTCGCCGGCGCGCGCGACCCGCTCGTGCTGTGCCCGCTCGCAGGCCGGCGCGATCTCGCCCAGATCCACCCAGTACCCGCACACGTGCAGGTCTTCCGCGTACTCGTGCACGCAGGACATCTCGATCGCCGGAACCAGCTCGATCCCCAGCTTCGTAGCCGCCTCAGCCGCTTCAGCCACCCCGGCGATGGCGTCATGGTCGGTCAACGCCAGCGTCGTAACACCCGCCTTCGCAGCTTCTTCCACGACTCCGGCAGGCGCAAGCTGTCCATCTGAGACCGTCGAGTGACTCTGCAGCTCAATCATGGCCGGGCACCCTAATGGAGCGGATGGGGATACCCCAGAATGGACGGATACTCAGAGCGGGCGAAGCCCGCGAGTCCGGGCTGGGGTATCCCCATCCGCTCCGCCAGCGGTCCGATTAGACTGCGCCGCCGTGTTCGAGAAAGTGTTGATAGCCAACCGCGGCGAGATCGCGATCCGGGTCGCCCGCACGCTGAAGGAGATGGGCATCGGCTCGGTCGCCGTCTACTCGGAGATCGACCGCGACGCGCCGCACGTGCGCGAGGCCGACGAGGCCTTCCTGATCGGCCCCGCGGTCCCGGCCGAAAGCTACCTCGACATCGGCAAGATCATCGAAACCGCCAAACAGGCGGGCGCCGAGGCGATCCACCCCGGCTACGGCTTCCTCGCCGAGAACGCCGAGATGGCCCGCGCCTGCGCGGAGGCAGAGATCGTCTGGATCGGCCCGCCGCCGGAGGCGATCGAAGCGATGGGCTCGAAGACGCGCGCCCGCGAGATCATGGCCGAGGCCGGGGTGCCGATCGTCCCGGGCTCGACCGAGGTCGCGAAGGACCTCGACGACGCCCGCAGGCAGGCCGAGGAGGCCGGCTACCCGGTCGCCTGCAAGGCCGCGGGCGGCGGCGGCGGCAAGGGCTTCCGCGTCGCCCAGACCCCGGACGACCTCGAGGAGGCCTTCGAGGGCGCGGCGCGCGAAGGCGAGAAGTTCTTCTCCGACGACCGCGTCTACGTCGAGCGCTATCTCGAGGACCCGCGCCACGTCGAGGTCCAGGTGCTCGCCTACTCCGACGGCAGCGTGATCCACCTCGGCGAGCGCGACTGCTCGGTTCAGCGCCGCCACCAGAAGGTGATCGAGGAGGCGCCCGGCCCGCAGGTCGATGCCGAGATGCGCGAGCGGATCGGCAAGATCGCCACCGACGCCGCTGCGGCTGT
Source organism: Solirubrobacterales bacterium (assembly GCA_035759115.1). Lineage (GTDB taxonomy): Bacteria > Actinomycetota > Thermoleophilia > Solirubrobacterales > 70-9 > VRUE01. The sequence continues at coordinate 3,796 of DASTVL010000063.1, forward strand.
CGCGTATCGCGGCGCGGGCACGGTCGAGGGCATGCAGGTCGGCGACGAGTACTTCTTCCTCGAGATGAACACCCGGGTCCAGGTCGAGCACTGCGTGACCGAGATGGTCACCGGCGTCGACATCGTCCGCGAGCAGATCAAGATCGCCGCCGGCGGCGAGACGGCGCCGAGCCAGGACGAGCTCGAGCTGCGCGGCCACGCGATCGAGTGCCGGATCAACGCCGAGGCCGCGCACAAGAAGTTCGCCCCCGCGCCGGGCGCGATCACCTCGTATCGCGAGCCCGCCGGGCCGGGAGTGCGCGTCGACTCCGGGGTCGAGGCCGGCTCCGAGGTGACGCCGATGTACGACCCGATGGTGGCCAAGCTGATCGTCTGGGACGCCACCCGTGAGCTGGCGACGCGCCGCATGCTGCGCGCGCTCGACGAGTACGAGGTCGGCGGCCTGACCACGCTGATCCCCTTCCACAGCGCGATCCTCGCCACCGAGCAGTGGGCGCGGGGGGAGACCTGCCGCGACCTGATGGAGGACCGCGACTGGCTCAAGACCACCGCGCCGGCCGAGGTCGCGCCGCCGGCCGAGGCCGAGGAGGGCGCCGAGACGGTCGCCCGCGACTACAAGGTCGAGGTCTCGGGCAAGCTCTTCGACGTCAAGGTGATCGGCGAGGCCGCCGCGGGCGGCGCCGCGCCCGCCAACGGCGGCGGTCGCAAGCCGCCCAAGCGCGAGCGCAAGGGCGGCGCCGGGGCGAGCGCCTCGAGCGAGTCGCTGCCCTCGCCGCTGCAGGGCACTGTTTTGAAGGTAGCCGTGGAGCAGGGGGTGGACGTCTCGGAGGGCGACCTGATCTGCGTAATAGAGGCAATGAAGATGGAGAACGAGATCGCGGCGCACCGCGGCGGAAAAGTCACCAGCCTGAACGTCTCCGAAGGGGCAGCGGTGTCTTCGGGAGACGTTTTGGCCGTTATCGAGTAGGGACCGGGGGTCCGTCGTTCGGACAAACGGCGGTCTAATGAGACCGCCGTTTTG
>DASTVL010000064.1:0-2652 GCA_035759115.1 Solirubrobacterales bacterium
CGCGAGAAGCGCTTCATGGGCGGCTACGGGATCGTCGGCGGCAACCTGCCGATCGCCGCCGGGCTGGCGCTCTCCTCCGAGTACAAGGGCGAAGACGCGGTCACCGTCTGCATGTTCGGCGACGGCGCCTCCAACACGGGCAACTTCGGCGAGACGATGAACCTGGCGGCGCTCTGGCAGCTGCCGGTCTTCTTCCTGGTCGAGAACAACCTCTACGGGATGGGGACCTCGGTCGAGCGCCACTCGGCCCAGACCGACCTCTCCAAGAAGGCCGAGGGCTACGGCATCTACGGCGAGCGGATCGACGGGATGGATGTGATCGCGGTGCGCGCGGCGGTCGCCGAGGGGATCCGCCGGGCGCGCGAGGAGCGCCGGCCGACCCTGCTCGAGGCCTTCACCTACCGCTACCGCGGCCACTCCGCCGCCGACCCCGAGGTCTACCGCGAGCGCGAGGAGGTCGAGGAGTGGCAGCGCAAAGACCCGATCGAGGCCTTCGCCCAGCGCTGCGTCGACGCCGGCGTGCTCGGCGAGCGCGAGGTGCAGGAGGTCCGCGACAAGGCCGACGAGCAGGTGACCGCGGCGGTCGAGTTCGCCGAGTCCTCGCCGGAGCCGGCGCTCGACAGCCTCTACGAGAACCTCTACGTGGTCGAGGAGGAGGCGGGCTGGTACGCCGTCGACGAGCGCAGCCCCGAGCCGCACCGCGGCGAGCGCGAGGAGCAGATGCCGCAGGCCGCGCGCGAGTTGGCCGAAGCGGGGGCGGCGTACGGGGGGCAGCCGGACGGGCCGCGCCCCCAGGACAGGCCGAACCCGGCCGAGCAGGGCGACGCCCAGGAGGGCGTCGAGCCCGAGGTCTCGGCCGAGGTCGAGGAGGGCGACTGATGGCGACGCTGCGGATGCGCGAGGCGCTGCGCGACGCGATGGCCGAAGAGATGCGCCGCGACGAGGCGGTGCTGGTGATGGGCGAGGACGTCGGCGTGTTCGAAGGCGCGTTCAAGGTGACCGAAGGGCTGCTCGAGGAGTTCGGCGAGCGGCGCGTGCGCGACACGCCGATCTCCGAGAACACGATCGTCGGGACCGGCGTCGGCGCGGCGATCGGAGGGCTGCGGCCGGTGGTCGAGCTGATGACGGTCAACTTCTCGCTGCTGGCGCTGGACCAGATCGTCAACCACGCCGCCGCGATCCCCTACATGTTCAACGGCCAGGCGCGGGTGCCGATGGTGATCCGCATGCCCGGCGGCGGCGGGCACCAGCTCGGGCCGACCCACTCGCACAGCTTGGAGGCGCTCTACCTGCAGGTGCCGGGGCTGCTCGTCGCCTGCCCCTCGACCCCGGCCGACGGCAAGGCGCTGCTGAAGGCGGCGATCCGCAACGACAACCCGGTGATCTTCATCGAGCACGAGAGCCTCTACGGGACGCGCGGCGAGGTCGACGACGGCGAGGAGGACGGCGAGGGCGGGCTGCTGCGCTTCGGCGAGGCGGCGGTGCGGCGCGAGGGCTCCGACGTGACGATCGTCGGCCTGCTGAAGATGGCCCACGTCGCGGAGGACGCGGCGCGGGCGCTCTCCCACGAACACGGGGTCGAGGCCGAGGTGATCGACCCGCGCACGCTGCGCCCGCTCGACCTCGACACGATCGTCGAGTCGGTGCGCAAGACCAACCGCGCCGTGATCGTCGAGGAGGGCTGGCCGCACGGCGGCGTCGGCGCCAACCTGGCGACGCTGATCACCGAGCAGGCCTTCGACCACCTCGACGCGCCGGTCCAGCGGGTGACCGGCGCCGACGTGCACATGCCCTACTCGAAACGGCTCGAGCAGGCGGCGATCCCGCATGAGGAGCATGTGGTGCAGGCCGCCCTTGCCGCCCTGGAGGGGAGCATCTGATGGCTGACGTTGTGATGCCGAGGCTTTCCGACTCGATGGAGGAGGGCACTGTTCTTCAGTGGCTGAAGAGCGTTGGAGATGACGTTGCCGTTGGAGACGAGCTGGTGGAAATCGAGACGGACAAGGCGAACATGGCTTATGAAGCTGACCTGGCGGGGACGCTGACGGAGATCTTGGTGAATGAGGGTGAGACGGTTGCGATCGGGACGCCGATCGCGCGGGTCGGGGATTCGGACGAGGGATCGGAGGTGTCGACCGCGGGTCCTGTCGGGGAGGAGGAGTCCGCCCCGCCACCCGCGGAAGACGCCGACGGACACAGGGTCAAAGCTTCCCCGCTGGCGCGAAGGATCGCCAAGGAACAGGAGCTTGATCTCTCTCAGCTGCAGGGCTCTGGGCCGGGAGGACGGATCGTCAAGGCGGATGTCGAGAACGCTTCGTCCGCGGGGGACGCGGTCGGGGGGGTCCCCCATCGCGGAGGAGACCGCGAAGCGGGATCCGAGCACATGGGGGAGCCGACCGCGGCAGGACCCGCGGTTGAGGGCTCTGGTGAAACCGCGAAGGGCAAGACGTCATACGAGGACCTGTCGAAGACCCAGCAGCTGATCGCGCGGCGGATGTCGGAGTCGAAGGCGACGGCGCCGCACTTCTATCTGCGGGCTTCGGTGGACATGTCGCGGGCGGTCGCCGGGCGCAAGCTGCTCAAAGAGGCGGCGGGCGAGGGCGATCCGGTGCCGTCGTTCAACGACATGGTGGTCAAGGCCTGCGCGCTGGC
>DASTVL010000065.1:0-5401 GCA_035759115.1 Solirubrobacterales bacterium
GAGATCGCACGCGAGATCGACGACGAGATCCGCCGCATCGTCGAGGCCGCCCACCAGACCGCCAAGGACATCCTCAACGAGAAGAGGACCGAGCTCGACGTGATCTCGAAGATCCTGCTCGCGCGCGAGACGATCGACGCCGAGCAGTTCGTCGCGCTGCTCGACGGCAGGCCGGAGAGCGAGGTCTTCGTCGACGAGGAGGAGCCGCCTTCGCAGCCGGTCGAGTCGGAGCCTGAGCCGGAAAAAGCGGCCCGCGAGGGCGCGCGGCCGAACCCGCGGCCACGGCCTGGGTTTGCCGGTGGCGACGCGAGCTAAGGGACACGGGGTCCCTCTCGCCCGGACAAACGCCGGCCTAATTAGGCCGGCGTTTTGAGTATCCGCCCGTTCGAGAGGGACCCCGTGTCCCTCATGGGCGTTGTCAATGTCACTCCCGACTCGTTCTCGGACGGCGGGAAATTCCTCGATCCGGAAGCTGCGGTTGCTCATGGGCGGGAACTTGTTCAGCAGGGGGCAGCGATCTTGGATGTTGGAGGGGAATCGACCAGGCCCGGTGCTGTTGAGGTCGATGCGGGGGAGGAGCGTGCTCGGGCTGAGCCGGTTGTGACTGGGCTCGCTGGTGTGGCCACGGTTTCGATCGACACTTCCAAGGCGGCGGTGGCGGAGGCTGCGCTCGATGCGGGGGCCTCGATCGTCAACGACGTGACCGCGCTGCGGGGGGATGCGGAGATGGCGGGGCTTTGTGCGGAGCGGGGTGCGGGGGTGGTGCTGATGCATATGCAGGGGGACCCGCGGACGATGCAGGCGGAGCCGCAATACGGCGATGTGGTCGAGGACGTCAAGGCGTTCCTGGCCGGGCGGGTCGAGGTCGCGGTCGCGGCCGGAGTGGCGGAGGAGCGGATCTGGGTCGATCCGGGCATCGGCTTCGGCAAGACGCTCGAGCACAACCTCGAACTGCTGCGCCGGCTCGGCGAGCTGCGCGAGCTGGGGCGGCCGCTGGTCGTCGGCACCTCACGCAAGAGCTTCATCGCCAAGGTCGACGAGACCCCGGTCGAGCAGCGGCTGGGCGGCACGATCGCCTCTTCGGTGCTCGCCGCCGCCGAGGGCGCCGACGTGCTGCGCGTCCACGACGTCGCCGAGATGGCGCAGGCGGCCAAGGTCGCAAGCGCGATCCTCGGTTAGGTTGAGGGATATGGACGAGCCGCAGGGCAACGGGATCGAGTCGCGGGTCGAGGTCGATCTGCGCGGGATCTCGATCTACACCCACCACGGCGTCAGCGACGCCGAGCAGGAGGTCGGTCAGCGGCTCGAGTTCGACCTCTCCTTCGACGTGCCCGACTGCGACGCGGTGCTCACCGACCGGATCGAGGACACGGTCGACTACGGCGACGTCTGCGACATCGTCGCCCTCGCCGCCACCGAGCGCAGCTACCGCACGCTCGAGCGCCTCGCCCAGGTCGTCGGCGAGCGGCTGATCGAGCGCTACGGCTGCGACTCGGTCCGCGTCCGTGCCGCCAAGCCCGAGCCGCCGCTGCCGCTCTCGATCCAGGAGGTAGGCGTCGAGGTGACCCAGGAACGCAGCGAGGAAGAGGACGACGACGCCACCACTGAGGACGCCTAGGGCGTGTGTCGCGTTTTCCACCCATACGGTGGATTTCGTAGCCCCACGTCTCCAGAGTGATGATGATGCGGCGTGGGTACCTGGGGCTGGGGTCGAACGTGGGCGATCGGGCCGCGCATCTGCGGGCGGCGATCGAGATGCTGGGCGAGCGGGGGGTCGAGGTCGAGGCGGTCTCCTCGGCCTATGAGACCGAGCCGGTCGGCGAGGTGCTCGACCAGCCGGACTTCCTCAACGCCGCGATCCGCATCCGCACCGAGCTGGAGCCGGAAGCGCTGCTCGATCTCTGCAAGCAGGTCGAGGCCGAGCGCGGCCGTGCCCTCGACGCCCCCCGGCACAGCCCCCGCCCCCTCGACGTAGACCTCCTGCTGCTCGGCGAGATCGAGCTGTCCACCGACCGCCTGACGGTGCCGCACCCCGAGATCACGACTCGTCGCTTCGTCCTCACTCCGCTCCTGGAGCTCGACCCCGACTTGACGCTCCCGGATGGCACGAGCCTGAAATCGATCGATCTCGGCCCAGGTCAAATGGTCAAACAGCTGGGCGCCCTCTGAGGTGGCTACGCCGCCGCCGTCTCGCTGCGCAGCGGCTGCAGCCAGGCGGGCGGCAGGATCGGCGGGGTCTTGCCCGGGAAGTCCGGCACGAGGCGCAGGGCGAGCTCGCCGGCGGGCCTGTTCTCGATCGCCGGGCGCAGGTCGTCGAAGCTCATCGCCAGGCGCAGGCTGGGGGCGATCTGGAAGTCGGCGACGTTGGGCTGCTCGCCGCCGATCGTGCCGGCGGCGATCCAGTCGTCGATCCGCTGCAGCATCGCCGGCAGCTCCGCCAGCGCGCGCCGCACGTTCTCGTCGGTCGCCTCGTTGAAGTGGGCCGCGGCGGCGACGATCGGCGCCGCCGTCCTCAGCGCCAGGCCGATCGGGATGCCGAGCTTCGCGCCCTCCGAGTAGGAACGCAGCGGCGCCTTGTCCTTGCGCAGCGCCCACCAGGCGATCGACCGGATCGGCTGTTGAAGGTCTTCGTCGCCGAAACGCTCGGCCTCTTCGACCGCGGCGCGCCGCTGTGGGTCCGTCGGAACCAGCGGCGCCTCGGGACGCAGGCGGTCGAGCTCGCGGGCGATCTCGCCGGTGCCCTGGACCTTGCGCCCGTCGATCTTCAGCGCGGGCACGGTGTTGCGCGGAAAGCGCAGGCCGCGCAGCACCGCCTTGGAGACCACCGGCATCAGGTCGGTGCGCTTGTAGGAGATGCCCTTGGCCTCGAGCATCAGCCGCGCCGCCATCGACGGGTGGGATCCGGGGATCACATATAGCCGCGCCTCCACGGCGCGCATCATAGACTCGCGGCGTGCTGCTCGCGATCGACGTCGGCAACACCCAGACCCACCTCGGCGCCTTCGACGGCGAGCGCCTGGTCGAGCACTGGCGCTTCCAGACCCGCGCCGGCGCCACCGGCGACGAGCTCGCCGAGCGGATCGCCGGGATGCTCGCGCTCAGCGGGATCGGCCTCGACGACCTCGACGCGGTCTGCGTCTCCTCGGTCGTGCCGCCGCTCGGCGGCCAGTACGAGCAGCTCACCGCGCGCTACATGCAGGCGAGCTGCCTGGCGATCGGCCCGGGGGTGAAAACCGGGATGCCGATCCGGATCGACAACCCGCTCGAGGTCGGCGCCGACCGCCTGGTCAACGCCGTCGCCGCGTTCGAGCGCTTCAAGAGCGCCTGCGTCGTCGTCGACTTCGGCACCGGGATCAACTTCGACGCCGTCTCCGAGGCGGGCGAATACCTCGGCGGCGCGATCGCGCCCGGGCTGGAGATCTCGCTGACCGCGCTGGTCGAACGCGCCGCCCGCATCGGCCGCATCGACCTCGAGGAGCCCGAGACGGCGATCGGCCGCTCCAGCCGGGCGGCGATCCAGTCGGGCGTAGTCTTCGGCTTCGCCGGCCTGATCGACGGGGTCGTGCGCCGCATCGAAGACGAACTCGGCGAGGTTCGGCTGCTCGCCACCGGCGGCCTCGCCTCGACGATCGTCCCCTTCACCGAGACGATCGACGAGGTCGACGAGATGCTTACCCTGAAGGGCCTGCGCCTGATCCATGAGAGGAACGCCTGAACAGACCCAGCCGCCGCTGACCGATCCCTTCGCGATCGGTGGCGTCGAGCTGGCCAACCGGGTGCTGCTGGCGCCGCTTGCCGGGATCGGCAACTGGTTCGTGCGCCTGCAGGCGAAGCGCCACGGGGCCGGGCTGGCCGTCTCGGAGATGGTCTCCAGCTTCGGCCTGCACTACCGCAATGAGCGCACGATGCGCGAGCTGATGCGGATCCACCCCGACGAGCACCCGGTCTCGGTGCAGCTCTTCGGCCACGACCCCGAGGTGATGCGCTCCGGCGCCGCGGTCGCGGCCGAGGCGGGCGCCGACCTGATCGACATCAACATGGGCTGCCCGGTGCGCAAGGTGCGCAGGACCGGCGCCGGGGTCGAGCTGCTCGCCGACCCGGAGCTGGCGCTCGGCCTGCTGCGCGGCGCGATCGAGGGCAGCGGCCTGCCGGTCACGGTCAAGCTGCGCTCCGGCCTGCGCCCCGGCGACCACTCCGGCTTCGAGCTCGCGGTGCGCCTCGCCGAGGAGGGCGCCGCGGCGATCGGCTTCCATCCGCGCGCGGCGACGATCAAACACAAGGGCGAGCCCGATTACGCGCTCACCCGCGAGCTGGTCGAGCGGATCGATGCGCCGGTGATCGTCTCCGGCGGGCTCGACGACGTCGAGTCGGTGCGCCGCGCCTACCGCGAGTCCGGCGCCGCCGCGGTGATGCTGGCGCGTGGCTCGCTCGGCAACCCCTGGCTCTTCGAGCAGCTGACCGGGCGCCGCAGCGGCCCGCCCTCGCGCGAGGAGGTGGCCGCCGAGCTGCTCTGGACGGTCGATCGCGCCGAGGAGCACCTCGGGACCGAGCGGGCGAGCCGCTACCTGCGCAAGTTCTACCCCTGGTACGTCGAGGCGCTGGGCGCTTCGACCGAGGTTGCGCAGGAGCTGCAGCGCAGCGCGGATCTGCCGCGGGCGCGCGAGTTGATCGCCGCCCAAATTCCCTTGAGTGCACGCCTGGCGCCCTCGCTATAATCCCGCGACTTCGGGCCCAGGTGTGGCGTGCGCAAGCCGTCGCTCCCGGGCATTTTTGGTCTCAGGGCCGAGCCGACCCACGTCCAGCAAGCAAAAAGCGAGGGCAGTGCAAGTGAGCCGTCAAGCCGTCATCACCCCCGAAGGACTCGAGAAGCTCAAAGAGGAGATCGAGTACCTCTCGACCGCGAAACGGCGCGAGGTCGCCGAGCGGATCAAGGAAGCGCGCGAGTTCGGCGACATCTCCGAGAATGCCGAGTACGACGACGCGAAGAACGAGCAGGCCCTGCTCGAGGGACGGATCGCCCAGCTCGAAGAGCGGCTGCGCCGGGCGACCGTGATCGACGAGAAGAGCGTCGACACCGACGAGGTCAGCTTCGGCTCGGTCGTCCACGTCAAGGACCAGAAGAGCGGCGACTCGCAGAAGTTCCAGATCGTCGGCTCGACCGAGGCCAACCCGGCCGAGCAGAAGCTCTCCAACGAGTCGCCGATCGGCAAAGCTCTGCTCGGCCACAAGCGCAACGACGTGGTCGCCGTCGAGGTGCCGCGCGGGCCGAAGAAGAAACTGAAAATCACGAAGATAGAGGCCGCGTAGAGGGGGTCCCGGCAGGGCCTCCACTTAACTTTTTCGGTGGTTCGGGTTGCGGCTGACGCCCGGGGCAGTCGACGAAAAAGTACAAGACGTTCCG
>DASTVL010000066.1:0-3709 GCA_035759115.1 Solirubrobacterales bacterium
AGCGGGTAGGAGAGCTCGTCGAGCTCGCCGAAGGCGCGCTCGATCTCTTCCTTGGTCAGCGCCGAGTAGCGGGCGCGCTTGATCCGCAGCGTGCCGGCGTCGGCGTCCTCGCGCGAGCCCAGCTCCGGGTTGGCGTCGAGCATCTCCTGCAGCGCCTCGAGCCCGATCAGCTCGCCCTCGCGGTCGAAGTCGGTCGCGATCACCAGCTCGTCGGCCCCCTTGGCGACTTTGCGGATCGCTTTGACGACGTTTTTGTCGGTCGGTTCCTTGATCAGCTCGGCGTCGATCAGGTCGTGCAGGTCGGTCTTCTGCCAGTTCGAGTAGCCCTCCGGGAAGGCCGGGCCGAGCACGTGGCCCTTGAGCCCGATCGTCATCTGCTCGACGCCGTTGTCGTCGGTCCAGGTGTAGAAGGGGACTTTGAAGGTTTTGTCCGCCTTCGCCTCGCCTGCCCCGAGGATGTCGGCGATCTTCTTGGCGCTGTTGTTCTTCTCGGTGACTATGAGCCGCATGGGGCGGCGAGGGTAGCAGGGGAGTTCGGCGATGCCGTCGGGGGCAGGGCGATCACTAGTCTTTGAATCGATGCCCGCCCAGGCCTACGCCGGCAAGGAGTGCGTCTGCCAGCTCCGCAAGGGGATCTGCGATCAGTCGTGCGTGCGCGACATGCTCGAGACCCCCTTCTACATCGCCTGCCTGAAACTGACGGGGCGGCGCTGCGTGGTGATCGGCGGCGGCGACATCGGCCTCGAGAAGGTCGAGGGCCTGCTCGCCTGCGACGCGAGCGTCACCCTGATCGCCCCGGTCGCCCACCCCGAGCTGGAGTCGCTCGCGGCCGAGGGCTCGATCGAGTGGGAGCAGCGCGCCTACGCCGGCGCCGCCGACCTCGAGGGCGTCTTCATGGCGATCGCCTGCACCGACGACACCGACGTCAACATCGCCGTCTTCGACGACGCCGAGAAGCGGGCGATGCTGGTCAACATCGTCGACGTGCCGCCGCTGTGCAACTTCATCCTGCCGGCGATCGTGCGCACCGGGCCGCTGGCGATCGCGATCTCGACGGCCGGCGCCTCGCCGGCGCTGGCGAAGCGGATGAAGCGCGAGGTCTCGGAGCTGTTCGGCGAGGAGTACGCGCGCCTGGCGGTGATCCTCAACGACGCCCGCGGCTGGGCCAAGGGCACGCTGCCGACCTACCAGGACCGCAAGCAGTTCTTCGAGGGCATCGTCAACGGCGAGCCCGACCCGGTCGAGCTGCTGCGCGACGGCCAGGAGACGCAGGTGCTGGCGCTGATCGAGGCCGCCAAGGAGCGCGCTGCTGCGGCGTTGGCGTAGACGGCCCTCGCTCGCTACGCCGCCGGCAGGGCGAAGAAGGCGATCGCTGAGAAGTGGGCGGCGGCGGCGAGGATGACGAGGGCGTGGAAGACCTCGTGGTAGCCGAAGACCCGCGGGCTCGGGTTGGGGCGCTGGGTCGCGTAGACGACTGCTCCGACCGTATATAGGAGGCCGCCGGCGGCGACCAGCAGCGTCCCGCCGACGCCCATCTCCTCCCACAGGCCGGGGAAGGCGACCACCGCCACCCAGCCGAGCGACATGTAGACGAGGGCGGCGACCCATTTGGGGTGCTCGATCCAGACCATCTCGACGATCGCGCCGACCACCGCGCCGAACCAGACCACCGCGAGGATCGCATCGGCCGACGGCCCGTCGAGCACGAGCAGGGCGAAGGGCGTGTAGGTGCCGGCGATGAGGAAGAAGATCATCGAGTGATCGAGGCGGCGCATCCAGCGCCGCGCTTCCGGGCGCTTCCAGTTGACCCGGTGATAGAGGGCGCTGGTGCCGAGCAGGGCCGAGAGGCTGACGGCGTAGATCGCCACCGCCAGGGTCGCCTTCGGCGTGTCCGCGGCGACGATCAGCGCCGCGCCGAGCAGCAACGAGATGAAGAAGGCCCACTCGTGCGAGACGCCGCGCAGCCGCGGCTTGACCGCCGCCAGCGCATCGCTTGCAACTTCCCTTGCAGATTCGGCCGTCTCGGCCGCCCGCGCCTTCGCCTTCTCTGCCCGTGCCCGTGCCATCTACTTGTCACCATAAAGGGAGACGCCTGCGATTTCTGCGGCTTTTGCGGGTTCGGCCCTCACAAAGTACGTCCGACTCGTTGACGATCCTGGGCAGCTCCCCCCTAAAGCCGCCCGAGAGGAGAAGTTCGATGTCCCAGACCGCAACCAGCGCTCCGAAAAACGGTCTCAAGGGCCTGGCGATCGAACGCAGGTTCTCCTCCCCCGGGACGCACCCCTTCGACGAGATCGAGTGGGAAGTCCGCGACGCCGTGATCGGCGATCCCGAGGCGCCGGCCTTCGAGCAGCGCGAGGTCGAGTTCCCCAGGAGCTGGAGCCAGAACGCGACCAACATCGTCGCCCAGAAGTACTTCCGCGGCCAGCTCGGCTCCGAGCAGCGCGAGCGCTCGGTCAAAGAGATGATCGGGCGGGTCGCGGGGACGATCTCGGGCTGGGGGCGCGAGGGCGGCTACTTCGCCTCCGACGAGGACGCCGACGCCTTCGAGGCCGAGCTGACCTCGATCCTGCTCAACCAGAAGGCGGCCTTCAACTCGCCGGTCTGGTTCAACGTCGGCTTCGAGGAGACGCCGCAGTGCTCGGCCTGCTTCATCCTCAGCGTCGAGGACACGATGGAGTCGATCCTCGACTGGAACACCAAGGAGGGCAAGATCTTCCGCGGCGGCTCGGGCTCGGGGATCAACCTCTCCAACATCCGCGGCTCGATGGAGCCGCTGAAGAAGGGCGGCACCGCCAGCGGCCCGGTCAGCTTCATGCGCGGCGCCGACGCCTGGGCGGGGACGATCAAGTCGGGCGGCAAGACGCGGCGCGCGGCGAAGATGGTCGTGCTCGACGTCGACCACCCGGATGTCGAGCACTTCATCACCTGCAAGGCCGACGAGGAGCGCAAGGCGGGCGCGCTGCGCGACGCCGGCTTCGACATGTCGATCGACGGCGACGGCTTCACCTCGATCCAGTACCAGAACGCCAACAACTCGGTGCGGGTGACCGACGAGTTCATGGAGGCCTTCGAGGCCGGCGAGGACTGGGAGCTGAAGGCGCGCACCACCGGCGAGGCGACGAAGACGCTGCCCGCCCGCGAGCTGATGGACCTGATCGCCAAGGCCGCCTGGGAATGCGCCGACCCGGGCGTCCAGTACGACACGATCATCAACCGCTGGCACACCAGCCCGGAGTCCGGTCGAATAAATGCGTCTAATCCGTGTTCCGAGTACATGCACGTCGACGACTCGGCCTGCAACCTGGCCTCGCTCAACCTGATGAAGTTCCGCCGCGAGGACGGCAGCTTCGACGTCGAGGACTTCAAGCACGCGGTCGACATCGTCTTCCTCGCGCAGGAGATCGTCGTCGGCTTCTCCAGCTACCCAACCGAGCAGATCGGCGAGAACGCCAACGCCTTCCGCCAGCTCGGCCTCGGCTACGCCAACCTCGGCGCGCTGCTGATGTCCGACGGCCTCCCCTACGACTCCGATGAGGGCCGCAACGTCGCCGCCGCGATCACGGCGCTGATGACCGGTCGCGCCTATCGTCAGTCGGCGGAGATCGCCGCCGACGCGACCGGGCCCTACGACGAGTACGAGAAGAACCGCGAGGCGCACAACGGCGTCATGCGGATGCACCGCGACGCCGCCTACGACATCGACCCG
>DASTVL010000067.1:0-43965 GCA_035759115.1 Solirubrobacterales bacterium
AGCGTCTGCGCGACCGGGCCGATCGCCGGCGGCAGCACGCCGCGGAAGGTGGGGTGGTTCTCGGGGAAGCCGAGCTTGCCGCCCCCGGTCGCGGGGGTCGCCCAGACGGGCAGTCGCTGGCGCTCGGCGAGCCCGATAGCCGCCTCCCAGCCGCCGGAGGCGTCGACGTCGGGGCCGGCGACGAGGACCGGGTTGGAGGCGGAGTCGAGCTTCTCGGCGAGGCGGCGGATCGAGTCGGGGCTTGCGACCGCGCGGCCGTCGATGCCGCGGGCGACGACCTCGCGCGCCTCGGCCTCGGGCATCTCGGCGTCCCAGTCGTCCATCGGGATCGAGACGAAAACGGGGCCCTGCGGCGGCAGCGCGGCGAGGTGGAGGCCGTGGGCGAGGGCGAGCGGCACGTCCTCGGGGAAGACCTCGGCCAGGGCCGAGTGCACGGTCGAGGAGTTGAGCGGATCTTCTGCCGGGATTTCCTCCGGGCCGGGGTTGGGCTCAGGGCCCGGGCGACTCGACTCGGGCGCCGCCTCGAGCAGCGCCTTGAGGGTGAGGCCGACGTCGGCGACGATCGCGTAGCCCATCGGTGCCCGGGCCGCCTCGTCGGGATCGCTGGTGATCGCGACCAGGGTCGCGCCCTCGGGCAGCAGCGGGCCGGGGATGTGCGGGTAGTAGGGGAAGACCGAGCTGCCGGCGACGAGGATCAGGTCGTGGCCCTCGAGCGTCTGCGCGACCGGGCCGATCGCGGGCGGCAGCACGCCGCGGTAGTTGGGGTGGTTCTCGGGGAAGCCGAGCTTGCCACCGCCGGTCGCGGGGGTCGCCCAGACGGGGAGCCGCTGGCGCTCGGCGAGGCCGATCGCCGCCTCCCAGCCGCCGGAGGCGTCGATGTCGGGACCGGCCACGAGGACCGGGTTGGCGGCGGAGTCGAGCTTCCCGGCGAGGCGGCGGATCGAGTCGGGACTTGCAACCGCGCGGCCGTCGACGCCGCGGGCGACGACCTCGCGCGCCTCGGCCTCGGGCACATCTGCATCCCAGTCGTCCATCGGGATCGAGACGAAGACGGGCCCCTGCGGCGGCAGCGCGGCGAGGTGGAGGCCGTGGGCGAGGGCGAGCGGCACGTCCTCGGGGCGCGGCGGCTCGTGCGACCACTTGACCAGCGGGTGCGGCAGCCGGGTCGCGTCGCGGTTGGTCAGGTTCGCCTGCAGGGTCATCTGCGCGCGCGCCTGCTGGCCGGCGGTGATCAGCAGCGGCGAGTGGTTGGCGTGGGCGTTGAAGATCGCCCCCATCGCGTTGCCGACCCCGGGCGCAGTGTGCAGGTTGGCGACCGCCGGCCGGCCCGAGGCCTGGGCGAAGCCGTCGGCCATGCCGACGACTACCGCCTCCTGCAGGCCGAGCACGTACTGGAAGTCGCCGGGGAAGTCGGCCAGCATCGGCAGCTCGGTCGATCCGGGGTTGCCGAAGATGGTCGTCATCCCCTGGGAACGCAGCAGGTCGAAGCTCGCGTCGCGCACGGTCGGCATGGCCGGGACCCTAGATGAAAGTTGCCGTTTTAAAGAAAGCGGCACCGATCAGCCGATAGGCAGAGGGTGCTGAGACCGACCCTCCTACTTGTCGCCCTCGCTTCGCTCTGCTGCGCGCTCGCCGCGCCGGTGAGCGCTGCGCCTATCCCCACCCGCCTCGCCTACGGAACGGGGGAAATCGTTCCGATCCCGGCGGCGATCCCGCACGAAGAGGGCGACATGGTCGACCGCCGCATCGTGCCCAATCTGCGCTGGCTCGCCAAGCGCTTCCCGATCTACGTCACCGACGGCTACTCCGGCAGGCTGCCGGGCGGCGGCGGGCGCGCCGGCTGCCACGGCTGCCACGTCAAGAACTCCGATCACTACAACGGCCTCGCCGTCGACATCGTCGCGCTCAACGGGCGCGGCGGCTGCGACGGCGGCTGGCGCGGCATCACCCGCCTCGCCCGCTGGGCCGAGCCGCGCCAGAACCGCCCCCGCGCCCCGTTCCGCTGGGTCGGCTACGACGGCGACGCCGGCCACGGCTGCGGCCACCACCTGCACCTCTCCTGGGAACACGCGATCGCGCCGATGTTCACGCTGGCCGAATGGGTCGAGATCTTCCCCGTGCGCCGGCAGGGCATCGCGACCAAGCCGAAGCCGACGCCCCCGCCGGCGGGCGAGCCGTCCGGCCTGAGGCCGCCGAAGGGGCCGCAGGGCGGCGCCGGGGCCGAGGCGACCCAATCCGGCGGCCTCTCCGCCCGCGGCGATTAGCAGGCCCGGTATCGGTAGGGCCTCCACTTAACTTTTTCTGAAGACAGCTTGCGGCTGTCCGCGGGCGCAGGTTCAGAAAAAGTACAAGACGTTCCGGCCCTACCGATACCGGGCCTGACGTGACGCCCACGTAGGATGCGGCGGATGCATCGACTGCCGATAGCCGCGATCGTCGCCCTGATCGCATTCGTCGGATGCGGGGAGCAGGGTGGGTCTACGCCGGTCGCGTGCCTTGAAGGTGAGCTTGCCTACCTTGATGCGCTGGATGCCGCGCCGGGGGTCGTTGAGCTGGACGAAACGACCTTGATCTCGGAATGCCTGACCGAGAGCCAGGGTGGCGGAGACCTGGCCGAAGTCGGGACGGCGATGCTGAGCGCGGCCACGAACCTCAACGCGGAGGCGCGGGCGAAGCCCGGCGGCGAGGCCAACGTGCAGCTCGGCTACCTGCTCGGCGCGGCCCAGCGTGGCGCCGACGAGACCGAAGGGATCCACGACGAGCTCGTCCGCCGGCTCGCCGCCGCCGCCCGCTACAGCCCCGAGAACCGTCCGCTTCCGCCGGCCTTCCGGCGCGCCTACCGGCAGGGGTTCGACGCCGGCCTCGAGCGCGGCTGAATACGCTGCCGGTACGAACTTCGAATCGATGGAGGCAGCTTGAGCGAGCAATTGTGGGGTGGCGAGACCACCAAGGCCGTTGAGAACTTCCCCGTGTCCGGCGAGCGCGTGCCGACGCCGGTCGTGCGCTGGCTGGGCCGGCTCAAGGCCGCGGCGGCGCGGGTCAACGGCGAGCTCGGCTCGCTCGACGCCGAGCTGGCGGCGCAGATCGCCGAGGCCGGCGACGCGGTCGCCGCCGGCGAACACGACGACCAGTTCCCGGTCGACGTCTTCCAGACCGGCTCCGGCACCTCCTCCAACATGAACGCCAACGAGGTGATCGCCAACCTCGCCGGCGACGCAGCGCATCCCAACGACCACGTCAACATGGGCCAGTCGTCCAACGACGTCTTCCCCTCCGCCGTGCACCTGGCGGCGCTGGGAGAGGTGAGCCACGACCTGCTGCCGGCGATGGAGGGGCTGCAGGCGGCGCTGGCGGAGAAGGCCGAGAGCTTCGCCGACACGGTCAAGGCCGGGCGCACGCACCTGATGGACGCGGTCCCGGTCACGCTCGGGCAGGAGTTCGGCGGCTACGCGGCGCAGGTGCGGCTCGGCATCCAGCGGGTCGAGGGGACGCTGCGCCGGGTCGGCCAGATCCCACTCGGCGGCACCGCCACCGGCACCGGCCTCAACACCCACCCGGAGTTCGCCGCCAAGGTGCGCGAGAAGCTCGCCGCCGACACCGGCCTCGGCGTCTCCGAGCCGCTCGACCGCTTCGAGGCGCAGGGCAACCGCGACGCCCTGGTCGAGCTCTCCGGCGCACTCAAGGTCTACGCCGTCTCGCTCAACAAGATCGCCAACGACCTGGCGCTGATGGGCTCCGGCCCGCGCGCCGGCCTCGCCGAGCTGCGCCTGCCCGAGCTGCAGAAGGGCTCCTCGATCATGCCCGGCAAGGTCAACCCGGTGATCCCCGAGGTCGTGATCCAGGTCGCCGCCCAGGTGATCGGCAACGACGCGGCGATCTCGGTCGCCGGCAGCCAAGGCCAGTTCGAGCTCAACGTGCGCGTGCCGCTGATCGCTCGCAACCTCATCGACTCAATCGAGCTGCTCGCCTCGGCCTCGCGGCTGCTGAACGAGAAATGCGTCGCCGGGCTCGAGGCCAACGAGGAGATGACCGAGCGCCACGCCGAGGCCACCCTCGCCACCGCGACCGCGCTCAACCCCCACATCGGCTACGACCGCGCCGCCGACATCGTCAAGGCCGCCGCCGAGTCAGGCCGCTCCCTGCGCGAGGTCGCATTGGAGCAAGGGGTAGAGCCGGCGGTGCTGGAGGAAGCACTCGACCACCGCCGCATGGCCCGGCCTCACGGGTAGTGAAAAGGCGCGACTGGTTGTCGTCAGTAGTCCTGTCGAGTGCGACGAAGGAAGTCATCGAACATCGGGACCGTGAAGGCGGTATCGCCGTGCGCTGGGCTGTACACCATTCCCTTTTGAATCAGACCCGATCGTCGAGGGGCGACACTCTCGACCTTTACCCCCAGCTCAGCAGCGATGTCCCCGGATCGATGGGGACCTGGGCCAAGCTCGGCCATGGCCGCAAGATATTTCTTCTCCGCCGGAGTCAGCCTGTCCATGCGAACCCGGAAGAAGTTCTCGTCAAGACGGCGCTGAACGTCTCGAGCGGCAAGGTTCACGTCATCTAGCGTGATCGGAGATTCAGGCGCGGTATTCCAGACGTGATATCCCCACTCCTGGAGAAAGTAGGGGTAGCCCTGAGTGAACCCCAAGAGGCTGTCTAGGGCATCCGGAGAGAACTCGACCTGGTGAGCACTCGCCGGGGTTGCCAAAACCGACCGGGCGTCATCGTCATCGAGTGACCCGATCTCGGGAAAGTCGAAGAGCCTCTCGGCGTAGGACTTGGCATTCCCAGCCAGCCCGGGAAGCTGTGGAAGCCCAGCGCCGACGAGAATCACCGGGAGCCCCAACTGGACCGTGCGGTGGATGGCCGTGATCAGCGCAGCGAGCTCGTCGGCGCTGAGGTACTGAACCTCGTCGATCGCTATCAGGAATCCCCGCCCCCGATCCTTCGCCGCTTCTCCCGCAGCGACGAGCAAATCGGTGGTGTCCTCGGCCAGAACCCCGGAATCCGCACTTCCAGCCAATGCATCCACGTTGAGCGCAATCGAGGTTCCATCAGGCAAGTTGTACGAGAACGATTTGAGCGTTCCGAGCGCGCGTTTGACCGCGCTCGACACCGACCCCCTGTCGAGCTCCAGCAAGACAGAGCGAAGACGGGCGGCCAGCAGGTGCTCGAAATCGCCAGTCTCAGGCGCCTCGATGAACGCGCTCACCAGCCCCTCTTCCTGTGCCATCTGATCGAAGCGGTTGAGCAGAACCGTCTTGCCCACGCCCCTCAGCCCGATGGGCATGATGCTCTTGCCGGGACGCTCCGAGACGGTGCGCCTCAACGCGACCTTGTAGTCGGCGACGAGATCGTCACGGCCGACAAATGCCGGAGGGGAGGTGCCTGCTCCGGGCGAGAATGGGTTGTCGAAGGGATCCATCTTGGCGGACCTTACCGCATCTTATCCTTCTTACCGTCATATACGGTAAGTTAAGAAAGCCAGCCACCCTCAACCCTGCAGGGTTACAAACCGCTCCTCGGTCAGCTCGAGCACGGCGTAGGCGGGGCCCTCGCGGGTGTTGCCTGAGTCCTTGACGCCGCCGTAGGGCATCTGGTCGGCACGGAAGGTCGGGACCTCGTTGATCAGCACGCCGCCGAACTCGAGCGTGCGGGCGGCCTCTAGGCCGCGGCCGATGTCGCGGGTGAAGACGCCCGCCTGCAGGCCGAACTTGGATTCGTTGGCGAGCCGCAGCGCCTCGTCGAACTCGGCGTAGCGGTCGATCGTCGCGACCGGGCCGAAGATCTCCTCGCACCAGACCTTGGCGTCGCGCGGCGGGTTCGCCAGCAGGGTCGGCGCCAGGCAGCGGCCCTCGTCGACCAGCTCACCGCCGCTGAGCAGCTCGGCGCCGGCCTCGACCGCCTCGTCGATCCACTGCTTGACCCGATCGCGGTCGCCGGGGGTGATCAACGGGCCGACGTCGGTGCCGGGGTCGAGCGGGTCGCCGACGGCCAGCTTCTCGACCTTGGCGACGAGGCGCTCGACGAAGGAGTCGGCGATCTCCTCGTGGACGAGGATGCGCTGGATCGAGATGCAGCTCTGGCCGGCGTGCGAGAAGGCGTGGACCTGGGCCTTGTCGGCCGCGGTCTCCCAGTCGCCGTCGGCGTGGACGATCAGCGGCGCGTTCGAGCCCAGCTCGAGGTTGACCTTCTTGTGCGGGACGCGACTGCGGATATCCCAGCCGACCCCGGCCGAGCCGGTGAAGCTGAGCGCGCCGGTCAGCTCGTGCTCGACGATCGCGTTGCCGACCTCCGAGCCGGGCCCGGGGACGACGCTGAGCCAACCTTCGGGCAGGCCGGCCTCGGCCAGGATCGCGGCCAGCTTCAGCGCCGAGATCGGCGTCTGCCCGGCCGGCTTGAGCACGACCGCGTTGCCGGCGGCCAGCGCCGGGCCGAGCTTGTGGGCGACGAGGTTGAGCGGGAAGTTGAAGGGGCTGATCGCGCCGACGACGCCGTAGGGCACGCGCAGCATCACGCCGAGCTTGCCGGCGCCCGAAGATGAGGCGTCCATCGGCACCGTGCCGCCGTTCAGCTTGCGCGCCTCGACCGCGGAGAAGGTCAGCGTGTCGACGCAGCGGCCGGCCTCGGCCTCGGCCGTCTTCAGCGGCTTGCCCGCCTCGGCGGCGATCGTCCGGGCGAGGTCGTCGAGCCGCTCGCCGACCAGGCCCGCGGCGCGGTCGAGCACCGCGGCGCGCTCGTGCTGGGGGAAGTCGCCCGACTCGAACGCCTCGCGGGCGGCGACGGCGCAGCGGTCGACCAGCGCGGCGTCCCCCTGCGCGACCCGGCCGACGGCGGCGCCGTCGTAGGGGCTCGCAACCTCGGCCCACTCGCCGGTCTCGATCCACTCGCCGGCGGCGAAGAGCTTGTGATCGGTCGCCTCCATCTGAACTGGCCTACCCGTCCGCGTAGGGCTGAATCGGGATCCCGTGGTCGGTCTCGCGCATGCCGAGCTCGTAGGCGCCGCCGCCGGGCAGGCTCAGCCGCAGCGGCGGCTCAGCCGGGCGTTCGACGGTCAGCTCGAGGTCGGCGACCGAGCAGTTGATCGTGTTGTGCTCGGGGCCGTCGGGGTCGGCGTAGACCCAGCCGACGAAGTCCTTGCGCGGCGCGGCGACGCGGCCGCGGACGACGATGTCCTTGCCGGGCAGGACGAAGGAGCACTCGCCCGCCGCGGCGGAGACCTCGGAGCTGCGGACCTTGCCGAAGCCGCCGAGCCGGTGCTGCTCGCCTTCCAGCGTCAGCATCCCGGCGGCGATCCAGGGCGTCGTCCAGGGGCCGAGCCTGATCCGCGCCGCGCCGGTGTCGAAGTAGGTGCCCGGCGAGCCCTCGAAGCCGGTGCCCTCGAGCCAGACCCAGCGCTCGGCGTGCTCGGTGCCCCAGTTGTGGCCGATCATCCCCGGCCAGCCGTCGAGCTCGATCGCCTCGCCGTCGATCTCGACCCGGCCGCTGAAGCGGGCGTCGGGAAACGGCGCTACGAACTTCGTTTTCGGCAGGCGCGTCTCGTAGAGGCGCTCCGAGGGCAGGTACTGACAGGGCTCGGCGTCGCCTGAGAAGCGCAGGTCCCAGGAGGCGGTCAGGCTGTCGCCGCCGACCGCTCCGCGCGCCCTGCCGGGGCCGATCTCGGCGTCGGCGACGCGGATCCAGCCGTCCTCGGGAACCGAGAGTTCGCCCGCGGGCACGGTCGCCTTGGTCGCCCGCGGCCCCTCCGCCTCGCGGTCGAACAGCGTGAACCAGATCGAGGCGTCGGGCGCGGCGCCCGGCCGCTTGTGCACCGTGTGCCGGATCCAGATCCCCTGCCCCCCGCCCGGCCGGCATGCCTTCAGATAGAAGCTCTCGTAGTGGCCCGCCTTGGCGGCGACCGCGGGGAACCTCGCGCCCTGGTCCATGGCGGTGACGCTACACCTTGATGGTTATGACGTCGCCGTCCTCGACGACGTAGTCGCGGCCCTCGATCCGGAGCAGGCCCTTGTCGCGCGCCGCTGCGTAGCCGCGGCACTCGACCAGCTCGCGCCAGCCGATCGTCTCGGCTTTGACGAAGGCGTCCTGGATCTCGCCGTGGATCGTCCCCGCCGCCTCCCAGGCGGTCGCGCCGCGCGCGAGCGGCCGCGCCACCGCTTCCTTGTCCTCGCCCGCGGTGAAGAAGACGATCAGCTCGAGCAGCTCGTAGGCGGCGCGGACGAGCCGGGCGAGCCCGGAGCCCTCGACCCCGTAGGACTCGCGCATCTCCTCCGCCTCGGCGGGGTCGAGCTCGGCCAGCTCGCCCTCGATCCGGGCGCTGACGGCGACCACGCCGGCCCCGGTCGCGGCCGCGTGCTCGCGTACCGCGGCCGGCGCCTCGGCGTCGCCCTCGTCGACGTTGGCGACGTAGAGCATCGGCTTCGAGGTCAGCGCCTGCAGGTTGGCCGGGCCGTGCGCCGCGGCCTCGGGCACGGGCACCGAGCGCGCCGGCCTGCCCGCCGCCAGCGCCTCGACCACCCGCTCCAGCCAGTCGCGCTCGGCGATCGCATCCGCATCGCCCGACTTGGCGCCCTTGCTCACCCGGTGGAGCCGGCGCTCGGCCTGCTCGTAGTCGGAGAGGACGAGCTCGGTCTCGATCGTCTCGATGTCGGCGAGCGGGTCGACGCGGCCGTCGGGATGGGGGACGCCCGAGTCGGCGTGGCAGCGGACGACGTGGCAGATCGCGTCGGTCTCGCGAATCGAGGCGAGGAACTGGTTGCCGAGCCCCTCGCCCTCGGAGGCCCCCTTGACCAGGCCGGCGATGTCGTGGAAGGAGATCGTCGCCGGCACCAGCTCGGAGCTGCCGACGGTCTCGCCGACCTGCTGCAACCGCTCGTCGGGCACCTGGGCGATCGCCACGTTGGGCTCGATCGTCGTGAACGGGTAGTCGCCGGTCTGCGCGCCGCCCTTGGTCAGGGCGTTGAAGAGGGTCGACTTGCCCGCGTTGGGCAGCCCGACGATCCCGACCTTCACGGGCCCGGCGGCGGTTGCGGGGCGGCGCTTGCCGGCGGCAGCGGAGCGAGCCTGCCGAGCAGCGTGCCGAGCGCGGCGCCGGCGGCGACGTCGCTCGGGTAGTGCATCCCCAGGTAGGGCCGGCCGACGCAGATCGCCACGGCGAGCAGCAGCAGCGGCCGCTTCGCCCCCGGCTCGACCCGCGCCAGCGCCGTCGCCGCCGCCAGCGAGGACGTGGCGTGCGCGGAGGGGAAGGAGAGCTTGCTCGGCGCCTTCGCCAGCGCCGGGTGCTCGGTGATCACCGGCCGCTCACGGCCGACCGTCTTCTTCACGGCGAAGTTGACGACGATCGCCGCGGGCGCGACGAGCGCGGCGGCGAGCCAGCGCGAGCGGCGCGGCGGGTCGACCGCGGCGGCGCCCGCCCCGATCGCGATCCAGACCGCCCCGTACTCGCCGCTGAGGCCGAGCGCCTTCATCGTCGCCTCGGCCGGGGCCGGGTGGGCGCGCGTGCGCAGCAGCCGCAGCAGCGCCTGGTCGAGCGCGCCGAGGGCGCTGGCGTGGCCGACGGCGCGCGCCCGCCAGGCGGCACGGCGGGTCTGCTTGCGGAGTCTCAGGCGGCCGGGCATCGGGGGCGCAGGATAAGCCGAGCGCGGCGGGCGGCGCTCAAAGCTCCCTGCGGATGAATTTGGTCGCCCCCTCGGCGACTCTCATCCGCAGCGGACGCCGGCTCCAGCGGTCCGGCCCGATCGCCTCGCAGCGCTCGAGGTCGGCCTCGAAGGACTGCCGCAGCCTGCTGTTGAAGCGCTCGCTCCAGACGCCGAGGGTGACCTCGTCGTGCAGCTGGAAGGAGCGGTTGTCGAAGTTCATCGTGCCGACCATCGCCCAGCGCTCGTCGACCGCGAGCGACTTGGCGTGCAGCATCGTCGGCATGAACTCGTAGATCCGCACGCCGGCCTCGATCAGCTCGGCGTAGGCGGCGCGGCCCGCGGTGCGCACGAACCCCTTGTCGATGTGCGGGCCGGGGACGACGATCCGCACCTCGACGCCGCGTCCGGCCGCTTCGCAGAGCGCCTCGGTGAAGGCCGGGCGGGGCACGAAGTAGGCGGAGGTGAGGTCGAGGCTGCGGCGGGCCGAGGCGATCGCCAGGTAGTAGATCGCCTCGGTGTTGGTGTCGCCGACGCCGGCGTTGGAGCGGATCAGCTGCGCCGGATCGCCGTCGGGATCGGGCTCCAGCGCGGGCAGATAATCCTCGCCGGCGAGGACCTCGCCGGTCGCCTCCAGCCAGTGTTCGGCGAAGGCGCCCTGCATGTCGCGCAGCACCGGTCCGCTGACCTTGAGGTGGCTGTCGCGCCATTCATCCGGCCCCTTCGCGTCGCCTTCCCACTCGCCGGCGATGCCGACGCCCCCGGTCATGCCGGTCCTGCCGTCGGCGATCAGCAGCCGCCGGTGGCTGCGGTTGGTCAGGCGGTGCAGCGCGTAGGGCCTGGGCGGCCGGAAGCGGCAGACGGTGGCGCCCGCCCGTTGCATGTCGTCGAGCAGGCTCGATTCCATCTGGGCGCCGCCGAGCGCGTCGACCAGCACCTTGCACTCGACCCCGGCGCGGGCCCGCTCGCAGACGGCCGCGGCGACTTCGCCGGCGACATCGCCCTTCCAGTAGATGTAGGTCTCGAGGCAGAGGGTGCGCTCGGCGCCGGCGATCGTCTCCAGCAGCGCCGGGAAGATGCGGTCTCCGTTGACCAGCAGCTCGACCTCGCAGCCGGCGGCGATCGGGTGCCCGGTCAGCGCCTCGGCGGCGCGCATGAAGTCGTCCGAGTCCGCCTCGATTCCCTCGATCACCTCGTAGCCGAAGGCGCCCTCGCGACGGTGGCGCAGGCTCTCGCTGGCGTACCAGCCGAGGCCGGCCACGAGGGCCGCGGCGGGGCCGACCCAGAAGCGCGGGTCGCGTCGCAGCGGCGGGCGCGGCTCGCCCCTGAGGACGGGACGCTTCACCCGACCACCAGCTCGAAGGCGCCGGGCTCGATCGTCACCGTGACCGGGCCGGACTCGACCAGCTCGCCGTCGACGTTGAGCTCGGCGCCCGGCGGCAGCTCTAGCTCGACCGAGCGGCAGAGGGCCGCGGCGACGCCGCTCTGCTCGCCGATGTCCCCCCGGCGCAGGCCACGCGCCCGGCGCAGCAGGCCGAGCCGCGATCCGGCCGGAACGGCGACCGCGCGCAGCACACCGTCCCCCGGTGAGCCGCCGATCGACGAGCCGGCGCCGAAGGCGCCCGAGCAGCCGACGATCGCCTGCCAGGCCTCGCCGGCGAAGAGCGGCTCGCCGTCGAAGGCCAGCGCGCATTTCACCGGGCGCGAGCGGACCGCGGCGGCGACCGCGCCGAGCAGGTAGGCGAGCGGCCCGAGCGCGCCCTTGAGGCCGGAGGCCTTCTTCGCCGCCTGCGGCGCGAGGCCGGCGCCGGCGACGTTGACGAACGGCCGCTCGCCCAGGTGGGCGACGTCGATGGCGCGGCGGCGCTCGCCGTGGACGGCGAGCCGGCAGGCCTCGGCCAGGTCCTCGGGCAGGCCGGCGGCGGCGGCGAAGTCGTTGGCGGTGCCGATCGGGATCACGGCCACCGGCATACCCGCTCGGCCCGCCGCCGAAGCGGCGGGCGCGATCGAGCCGTCGCCGCCGGCGATCGCGAGCCGCTCGGCGCCGCTGCGCGCCGCCTGCTCCGCCTGGTCCGGCGCGAACTCGCACACGCGCGCCCCGTCCTTGCGCAGCAACCGTGCGACACGGCCTGCGGCACCGTCGCCGGAATCCGGGTTGGCAAGCAGAGCGATAATCATCCCGTGGCGATGAGTACCCAGAAAGCGAGATTTGTCCCCGGCTACGAGCACGTCCCCGGCCACCACTGCGGCTCGACCGCGCTGCGCAACCTGCTCGCCTTCCACGGCACCGAGATCAGCGAGGAGATGGCCTTCGGCCTGGGTGCGGGCGCCTGCTTCTACTACGTGACGATCGAGGACTCGTCGCCGACCCGCTGGTTCAACGGCCGCACCGCCAGGCTCGAGGAGAACTTCGACCGGCTGACCGGGGCGGCGCTGGAGTTGCGCACCTTCGAGCCCGGCGACGACGGCGCCTGGAGCGCCGCCCGCGCCGAGGTCGACGCCGGCCGGCCGGTGCTGCTGCTCACCGACCTCTATTACCTCGACCACTACGGCAACTCGGCTCACTTCCCCGGCCACGCCGTCGTCCTCGCCGGCTACGACGAGGAGCTGGCGCACCTCTCCGACACCGGCTTCGAGCAGCTGCAGACGACGCGGCTGGAGAACCTCGACCGCGCCCGCCACAGCGACCACCCGACCTACCCGCTCGCGGGGCACATGTTCACGGCGAGCGCCGAGGTCTCCGCCGAGCGCCTGCGCGAAGCCGTTCCGGCGGCGATCGAGGCGGCCGCGGGGGCGATGCTCGAGCCCGAGTTCCCCGGCTTCTCGGGCCTCGACGCCGTGCGACGGCTCGCGGACGAGGCCGGCTCGTGGCCCGAGGTCGCCGCCGACTGGCAGTGGTGCGCGCGCTTCGGCTACCAGGTGATCGAGCGCCGCGGCACCGGCGGCGGGGCGTTCCGGGCCATTTATGCGCGGTTCCTCGAGCAGGCGGGCCGGGCCGAGGCGCCGCTCGCGGCCGAGGCCGCGGTCGCCTGGACCGCGCTGGCGGAGGCGTTCCGCGCCGCGAGCGAGCGTGACGACCCCGATCCCGGCCTCTGGGGCGAGATCGACAGCGCGGCCAACGCCGTAGCCACGGCCGAGGAGCGCCTCTGGAACGAGTTGGCCATTCCGTAGTTATCCCCGATGGAGCGGGTGGCGCCCATGGTGTACCGTTTTCAACTGCGGGAGGCGGGTAGTTGCTTTTTTGAAACCCGTCTTTGGAGGAGAATTCATATGGGAAGCAAGCGTGGTCCGGTAGGACTGCTCGTTCTCACCGCCGCATTCCTCGTTTTTGCGTTTGGAGCTTCGCCTGCAAAGGCAGCTTTTGGCATCGCGGAGTGGGAAGCGTTGACGTGCAAAGAAAACACCGACACGCCCGCGCTCGGAGGAACGCTCGTCGGCGCCTTTCCGCTGGCACCGCCGGCAGGGCAATGCACCGACGAAACCCCGGAAAAATTCTTCACCCAGGCGACCGGACATCCCACGTACGGGATCACCGACTTCACCCTGAACACGCTTCCGGCAGGCACCGGTGGGGGCTTTCCGGAAGGCTTCGTGAAAGACATCGTCGTCGACACCCCGGAAGGACTGGGAGTCAACCCTGAGGCGACGCTGAAAAAGTGCACGGTGGCGCAGTTGAGTGCGGACCCGCCGGAATGTCCGCCCGAATCGATCGTCGGCACCAACTACTTCACCGTCTCGGCAAGCCCGCTGGGCCCTGCCTGTGAACCGCCAGCCGGATGCCTCCAAGCGCGTGCAGCCGTCCCGGTCTACAACCTGGTCCCATTCGACGGTGTCCCATCGATGGTCGGCTTCCCGACCAGCGCGCCGGGTGAACCGACGCTCATCGTCGGCGATCTCGATCCCAAAGATCAGCACGTCAGGTTCAACATCAACGACATCCATGCGCCCGACGGGACGGCCGAACACCCGCCGATCGTCGGTTCGCGTCTCGTCTTCGTAGGGTCCAAAGCGGCGCCGTCGCTAGCCACCAACGGCACCTACCTGACGATGCCGAGCAACTGCGCCGGAGGGCAGACGAGCACGCTCCACGTGACCTCGCACACCGGAGCCGAAGACTTCGCCAGTTATACGACCTCGGTCGGCGCCGACGAATGCGAGTCGGCGCCGTTCAACGTGCAGCTCGGCGCGAGCTCAAGCGGCTCGACCGACTCGCCCGAACCGTCGACGGTCGACGTGAAAATGCCCGATCAGCTTGCGCCGGAAACCCGCGCCAACTCGCACCTGCTCACGGCGAAGGTAACCCTGCCGGAGGGCGCCGGGCTCAACCCCTCGGTCGCCAACGGGCTCAACGCCTGCACCGACGCGCAGTTCAAGAAAGGCACCGACGACCCGATCGAGTGTCCCGCTGCGTCGCGGATCGGCTCGATCGAAGTCGAGACGCCAGCCCTCGACCAGGACCTCGGCGGCGACGTCTACGTCGGGCAGCCACTCAACAACGATCCCAGCTCGGGCGACCAGTTCCGGGTCTTCCTGCACGCATTCAACGACCGCTACGGCGTCAACGTGCGGCTGATCGGCAATGTGTTCCCGAATCTCGACACCGGCCAGCTGACGGTCGTCGTGCCGAACAACCCACAGGCCCCGTTCAGCTCGTTCAAGGTCAACGTCGATGGCGGGCCAACCGGCGCGCTGACGACGCCGGACACCTGCGGGCCGCACACCACGACGGCGCAGTTCACCCCGTGGTCGCGTCCGGGCGAACAGGTGCCACCGCAAAGCGGTAACCCGCAGTTCAGCCTGACCACCCTGCCGACCGGCGGGCCATGTCCGGCGACTCTCGCGGACCGGCCGTTCGAGCCGTACTTTGCATCCGCGCCGACGCTGTACAAAGCCGGTGAGTTCACCGAGTTCCGGTTGGACGTGGTTCGCCAGAACGGCAACCAGGAGGTCAAACGGGTCGACGTGAAACTGCCGCCGGGAATGGTCGCCAAGCTGCGCGGTCTCGAGTACTGCTCGCAGGCCGACATCAACGCAGCGGGGCTGCGCTCCGGCGCCAGCGTGATCGCCGAGCCGGCCTGCCCGGACAGCAGCTTCGTCGGCACGGCGGAGATCTCAGTCGGCTCGGGTCAGGCGTTCCACACCGAGGGCAAGGCCTACCTCTCGGGCCCCTACAAGGGCGCTCCGGTGAGCCTGGTGTTCGTCACGCCGGCGGTCGCCGGGCCGTATGACCTCGGCAACGTTGTCGTCCGCACCGCGCTCAACGTCGATCCGGAAACCGCCGAGGTCCACGCGGTCTCCGACCCGATCCCGAACGTGTTCGGGGGTGTGAAGCTCGACATCCGGCAGATCCGGCTGTACGTCACCCGGCCGAACTTCACGACCAATCCGACCACGTGCCGTGAACCGCTGCCGATCAGGACGAGCGTCTTCGGCGGTGGCGGCAACCCGGCCGATCCGAATGCCTGGCAGGAGGCGTCCAACACCGACCGTCTCCAGTTCGGCGCCTGCCGCAAACTCGGCTTCAAGCCGAAGTTCTACGCCCGGATATTCGGCGGCAAGAACCAGACCAAGCGAGGCCAGAACCCGAAGTTCCGGGCGATCCTCAAGGCCCGCAAGGGCGACGCCAACCTGCGACGGGCGGCGTTCATCCTGCCGCGGGCGACGATCCTCGATCAGAGTCACATCAAGACGATCTGCACGAGGGTCCAGCTGGCCGCGAACAACTGCCCGAAGAACTCGATCTACGGCAACGCGAGGGCGACCTCGCCGCTGCTCGACGGCGTGCTCAAGGGCCCGGTCTACCTGACCTCGTCCAGCAACGAACTGCCTGACCTGCTGGTCGACCTCAAGGGCCAGGTGCCGATCCGGCTGCGCGGCGTGATCAGCTCCAAAAACGCCCGTCTCAAGACGGTGTTCAACGGCACGCCCGACGTCGCCGTGAACAAGTTCATCCTGACGATGAAGGGCGGCAACAGGGGCCTGCTGATCAACTCGCGCAACCTCTGCGCGAGCCGGACCAGCGGCTTCCTCAACCTGCTGGCGCAGAACAGCCGGCGGGAAAGGAACAAGAACCTGCGGCTCAACATCCCCGCCTGCCGCGGCGGCAAGCAGAACTAGGCAGAGCGAGCGACAAGCGCCGGGACGGGACCTCCCACCCGCCCCGGCGCAGTCGTCCTTGATGCTCGTGGCGATGGAAGGGAGGGCTTCCCTAACGCGACGGCACCCGCTACGGTTTCGACATGGTGGCATCGGTCGACTTCACGATCTCCTTCGACAGCCCCGACGAGGAGGGCTGGATCGTCGCGCGCATTCTGGAGGTTCCGGGTGCGATGAGCCAAGGCCGCAGCCGTGAGGAGGCCAGGGAGAACGTCCTCGACGCGCTGCGCACGGTCCTGACTCCCGACGAGGAGCTGGCCGGCGAGGCGCCGGCGGCAGGTCGCGAGCATCTGCGGTTTACTGCCGCGGCGTGAAGCGCAGGGACCTCGAACGACACTTGCGAGACAACGGCTGCCGCGAGGTCGGTGGCTCAAAGCATGCCAAGTGGCGTGGCCCGCAAAACCAGGTCTCGGCGCTGCCGCGCCACAAGGAGATCGGGTCGGGCCTCGTCCGCGCGATCTGTCACCAGCTCGAAGTCCCGGCCCCTTCCAATACCAGCTGACTCCCACCCGGGCGCGTCAAAATAGGTACTGGCGACCCCAAAATACCTATTTCAGCGCCGTCGTACCCATTTCGAGCATTCGCTTGAATCGACGATGCGATACCTATCCAGCCAGGAGAAAGGCCATCTCATCGGCTCTATCTGATCGGCTTTTCCCTTGAAAGTCGCGCGAAGTAGGCGAGGCGGTTGCCGGAGTGGCTCTCGTAGTCGAGGCCGGCCTCGGCCGCCTGACGCCTGAGGCTGCCGAGCCCGGTGAAGTGGGGGTCGCCGAAGAGCTCGCCGACGACGAGACGGCCGTCTGACTTCAGCACCCGGCGGATCTCGCGCAGGGCGGCGCCGGGGTCGGGGATCTCGCCGAGCACGGCAGTGAGCACGACGGCGTCGATCGATTCGTCCGGGTAGGGCAGGGCGGTGGCGTCGCCCCGGGTCGGGACGACGTTCTCCAGGCCGCGCTCGGCTGCGCGCCGGCCGACGTGGTCGAGGAACTCCTGCTGCAGATCGAAGATCTCGATCCGGCCGTCCGGCCCGACCCACTCGGCGAGATCGAGCGTGTAATAGCCGGTGCCGGGGCCGATCTCCAGCACCCGCTCGCCCGGTTGCGGCGCCAGCACCGTCCGCAACCGCTCGCACGTGATCACCGGGTGCGGCGCTTCGACCCAGAAGCGCTGCCCGTAGGGGCAGGCCGAGGGGTTCTTGCGCCACCACAGCGCTGCGGCTAGGACCGCCGTGCCGACAAACCCGAATGCGGCCTTGGCCCGCATCGACGGCCCTAAAAACCGACTTTTTGCGCGCCGGAGTCGATCCGCAGGAAGGCGACCTTGCCGGCGTAGACCGAGAGCGTGCCGTCCTCGGTGTCGACGTCGTGCCAGCCGCCCTTCTCGACCTGCTTGCGCAGGTCCTTGAGCTCGTCGGCGGTCAGCCGCACGGGCACGACCTGGCCCCCCTCGAAGCCGATCTCGACCTTCTGCGTCTCCGCCATCAGTGCTCCTCTCCCTCGGAACTCGGTTCGACGATCTCGGTCAGCACGCCGCCGGTCGAGCGCGGATGCAGGAAGGCGACGCGGCTCTCGCGGATGCCGACGCGGGCTTCGCTGTCGATCAGCTCGAGGCCGGCGGCGGCGAGCTGCTCCAGCGTCACGTCGATGTCGTCGACCGCGTAGGCGACGTGGTGCAAGCCGGGGCCCTTGCGGTCGAGGAATTTGCCGACCGCGGTCTCAGAGCCGAGCGGGCTGAGCAGCTCGACGTGGCCGTCGCCGACGTCGAGCAGCACCGCCTCGACTCCCTGTGAGGAGACCGTCTCGCGATGCGCGAGGGTCATCGCAAAGCTCTTCTCGTAGAGCTCGATCGCCACGTCGAGATCCGCGACGGCGACTCCGATGTGATCGATCCGGCCGAACATCGGCGCCGCAGTCTATGCCTCCTCGACCCGCAGGATCTCGGCCAGGGCCGCGATCCCCACCTGCAGCTGCTCGGGGGTCGGCTCCTTCGTCGCCAGACGACGCTGGATCTCGCGGCCGGGCGTGTGGAAGGCCTCGGCCAAGGGGGCGCCGTGGTTGCGGTCGCTCCAGGCGAACATCTCGACCGCGAGCGAGGCGCCGCCGAAGCCGACGGTGGCGCGGGCCAGCGGGCTCGGCCGCTCGACCAGACGCTCGAGCAGCAGCGTGCCGCCGGCGGAGAGCAGCATCATCGGCGCGATCAGGTTGGAGCCGCAGCGGTCGTGCTCCTTGGGCACCGAGGCGGGGTCCTCGACGCCCTGCTCGTAGGCGGCGATCGCCTTGTGCTCGACCCCGTGGTAGGCGGCGAGGTCGCGATCGCCGAGGGCGACCACGGCGGGCATCGCGCCAAGCGCCTGCACGACGCCCTCGCGCACGGCCGAGCTGCGCAGCCGCCGGCGCAGCGCCGCGGTCAGCGCGAGCGTGGCGCCGGTCGCGCCGATCACGCGCCAGTCCTCGAACGGCAGCCGCGCCGCCGGCAGGCGCCGGCGCACGAGCGGCAGCACCGCGAGCGCCTCGACCAGTTTGAGTGGCCCGCGCAGCCCCGGCACCCGGCCCGCGAGCTGCGGCGCCAGCTCCGGTTTGCGCTGCGAGGCGACCTGGACCTGACCGTCGCGGTCGCGCACCGCCGCCGCCCAGTGGGTCGGCCCGTGGATCAGCAGGCCGTTGCGCAAGGCCATCCCACCCAATCGCAGCTTCTCCGAGCTCATTAACACCAGACCTTAGAGAGCCGCCTACAGTGGCCGCGGCATGGATCTGCTCGCGGTCGCCGTCTGGTCCTTTGTCGTCGCCCTCGCCGGCGGCGTCGCCGGCCTCGTGCTGGGCAACCTGCGGCTGCCGGTCGTGCTCCAGTTCGCCGCCTCGCCGGCCGCCGGGGCCGGCGCCAACGTCGCCGTCAGCGGCCTCTCGGCGCTGACGGCGACGATCGCGCACTGGCGCGGCGGGCGCATCGAGTGGCGCCTGTTCTGGCTGATGGCGCCGCCCTCGCTGCTCGGCGGGATCGCCGGCGGTCTGCTCTCGGGCGTCCTGCCCAGGCGCCTGCTGCTGGCGACGATCGCCCTCGTCGTCCTCTTCGGCGCCTACGAAATCTCGCGCCGTGAGCGCTTCGCCGAAGCCGGCGAGCGAGCGGGTGGCGGCGTGCTCACGGCGCTGGCCATCGCCCTCGGCGTCGGCGTTCTCGGCGGCCTGGTCGGGCTGATCCTCGGCACCCTGCGCCTGCCGGCGATGGTCAGGTGGCTCGGCACCTCGCCCAAGGCCGCGGTCGGGACCAACGCCGCCACCGGCGCCGTCGTCGGCCTCGGCGGCCTGCTCGGCCATCTGCCCTCGGGGGTCGAGTGGCCGCTGCTCTGGGCGGGCGCGGCCGGCGCGGTCCCCGGCGCCTACCTCGGCGCCCGACTCACCGGCAGACTCGACGACGCGGCGCTACTGAAGGCGATCTCGCTGGTCCTCGTCGTCGCCGGCCTGGCGCTCGGCGCCGAGGCGGCGCTGGGTTGACTCTACGAGCGTGGCGCCGGGGTCCATCCCGGCGGGAAGGCGCCGGCCGGGACGTCGCCCTTGCCCGGCTCGAACCATTTGCCGACCAGCGTCGCGGCCGGTCGCTCCTCGACCAGCGGGCGGACGTCGCCGATCTGGACGAGCAGGTGCAGCGAAGAGCCGAGCTGGAAGTCGGCCGCGGTCGGCTGCTCGCCCCCGGCCGCGCCCGCCTCGATCAGGGTGTCGACCGCGTCGAGCTGCGCCGGCAGCGCCTGCAGCGTGGCGTGCACCCGCTCGGCGCTGATCTCGAGGTAGCGCCAGGTCGCGCGCATCGTCTTGATCGCGAAGTCGGTCGCCGGCGGATCGAGCTGCGCGACCCCGGCGAACGTCCCCATCGACTCGGGGCGGAAGTGCATCGCGCCGAAGACGAGCACGCGAGCGGCCATCTGCAGCTCCTCGACCAGCCCTGCCTCGGCCTCGCGGATCGCCTCGGCTGCGGCGTCCGGGTAGAGGCCGGCGTCCGGGTGCATCTCGTCGAGCCGGCCGAAGATCGTCGTCGTCCCGTGCACCGGCTCCTCGTCGACGAGCAGGCCGGGAACCGTCCCCCTGCCCTCGCCGTAGACCTTTTCGACCTCCTCGGTGTGGCGGCCGGACATCAGCTCGACCGTCTCGTACTCGTGGCCGAAGCGGTCGAGCGCGGTGCTGACCGCGAGGCACGGGTGGGAGAAGGGGACCACGTGGAGGACGAGGCGGGTCTGCGCGGGCGCCGACATCGGCGCAGACCCTAGCCGTCGCTGCAAAAACCCGACGACCGCGCGGATGTCGCGCGGTCGTCGGTCCCCCTGATTCCCCTGTTGGTCCCGGCCGGAGACCCCCAGTCCAGGCCTCCGGCCGGTGTGTCGGCTCTCCCTGGCTCTAGCTTGGAAAGCCGACCTCTGAAACACCGCCTCTCAGTGGAAGTTGCGCTTGCGACTATCCGCCCGAAAACCGCCCGCGGAGCGCCTCCAGGCGCCGGCCCAACTCCGCCTCGAAGCCGCGCTCGGTGGGTCGGTAAAAGCGCTGCTGCTCGAGCCCCGGCGGCATCAGCGGCTGGTCGCTGACGGCGCCCGGCTCGTCGTGCGCGTAGCGATAGCCCGCGCCGCGGCCGAGCTTCTCCGCGCCCGGATAGTGGGCGTCGCGCAGGTAGTCGGGCGGCGTGCGGGCGCCGTTCTCCCGCACCTCGCCACGGGCGCGGCCGAGCGCTTTGTAGGAGGCGTTGGACTTCGGCGCCAGCGCCAGGTAGACGGTGGCCTGGGCGAGGTTGAGCGCGCACTCGGGCAGGCCGACCCGGTCGACCGCGCGGGCCGCAGCGTCGGCGACGAGCAGCGCCTGCGGGTCGGCGTTGCCGACGTCCTCGGAGGCGAGGATGACCATGCGGCGGGCGATGAAGCGCGGGTCCTCGCCGCCCTCGAGCATCACCGCGAGGTAGTAGAGCGAGGCGTCGACGTCGGAGCCGCGCGTCGCCTTGATCCAGGCCGAGACGAAGTCGTAGTGGCGGTCGCCCTGGCGGTCGTAGTCGAGCGCCTTGCGCTGCAGCGCGTCCTCGACCGCGGCGACGTCCACCGCATCCGACTTTGACCCCGCCCTGGTGTGGTCAATGTCGGATGCGCGCTCGACCGCCCGCTCGAGCGCCGAGAGGGCGACGCGGGCGTCGCCGCCGGAGCGCTGCGCGAGCATCTCCAGGGCGGCGTCCTCGACCGGCGGCGGCGCGGCGAGGCCGCGCTCGGGGTCGGCGAGCGCCCGCCGCAGCAACTGCTCGACCTGCGGGGCGGAGAGCGGCTGCAGCTCGTAGACCTGGCAGCGCGAGAGCAGCGCCGAGTTGACCTCGAAGTAGGGGTTCTCGGTCGTCGCCCCTATGAGAGTGAGCAGGCCCTCCTCGACCGCGGGCAGCAGCGCGTCCTGCTGGGCCTTGTTGAAGCGATGGATCTCGTCGAGGAAGAGGATCGTCGGCCGTCCCGAGCGCCGTCGCTCGCGCGCCCGCTCGATCACGCCACGGATCTCGGCCTTGCCCGCGTTGACCGCCGACTCCTCCTCGAACGCCCCGTCGGCCCCCGCCGCCGCGATCCGCGCCAGCGTCGTCTTCCCCGCCCCCGGCGGCCCGTAGAGGATCGCCGAGTGCGGATGCCCCGACTCGATCGCCGTCCGCAACGCCGATCCCTCCCCCAGCACGTGCTCCTGCCCGACCAGCTCGTCGAGGGTCCGCGGCCGCATGCGGACGGCCAAGGGTGCGTCAGCAACTACATCGGCAGATTTGGCCGTTTGATCCGTGTCGAACAACCTGTCGTCCATCGCAGACGAGTATGAGCAACTGCACCGGCGTACAATCGCCACCATGGAGACCGCCACGCAGGCCCCCCCGTCCCAGTCCACTCTCGAGTCCTTCAATCCGGCCACCGGCGAGCTGGTCGGCTCGGTCGCGACGATCGGACCGGAGCAGGTCCAGGCCGTCGTCGACGACGTCGCCCGGATCCAGCCCGCCTGGGCCGAGCTCAGCCTCTCCGACCGCGGCGCCTACCTGCGCCGCGCCGCCGACGCGCTGCTCGACGACATCGACGAGCTCGCCGAGCTGCTCGTCAACGAGCAGGGCAAGCCGCGCGCCGAGGCGTACACGATGGAGCTGCTGCCGACCGTCGACGCGCTGCACTGGTGCGCCAAGGCCGGGCCGAAGATCCTCGCCGACGAGAAGGTGCGGATGAGCCAGGCCTTCCTGGCGACGAAGAAATCGCGCTTCACCTACGAGCCGCTCGGCGTCGTCGGCGTGATCGCCCCCTGGAACTACCCCTGGTCGATCCCCTTCGGCGAGGTCGCGATCGCGCTGATGGCCGGCAACGGCGTGGTGCTCAAGCCGGCCAGCCTGACGCCGCTGCTGGGCGAGGCGATCCGCCGCGTGTTCGAGAAGGGCGGCCTGCCCGAGGGCCTGGTCCGCGTCGTCCACGGCGGCGGCTCGGTCGGCGACGCGCTGGCCAAGTCGAGCGCCGAGAAGATCTTCTTCACCGGCTCGGTCGAGGTCGGCCGCAAGGTCGGCGAGGTCTGCGCGCAGCGGCTCAAGGGCTCGGTGCTCGAGCTCGGCGGCAAGGACCCGATGATCGTCTGCGCCGACGCCGACATCGACAACGCGATCTCCGGCGCCGTCTGGGGCGGCTTCGCCAACGCCGGCCAGACCTGCTCGGGGATCGAGCGCGTCTACGTCGTGCGCGAGGTCGCCGACCGCTTCGTCGAGGGCGTCGCCCGCGAGGCGCAGAAGCTGCGGCTCGGCAACCCGCTCGAGTGGGAGACCGAGATCGGCCCGATGACCTCCGAGAGCCAGTACGAGATCGTCGTCGAGCTGATCGAGGACGCGGTCGCCTCCGGCGCGACCAAGCTCTGCGGCGGCCCGACCGAGGTCGCCGGCCTGCCCGGCAAGTTCGTCGCCCCGACCGTGCTGACCGGGGTCACGCACGAGACCCGGATCATGAAGGAGGAGGTCTTCGGCCCGGTGCTGCCGATCGTCGTCGTCGACTCCGAGCAGGAGGCGATCGACCTCGCCAACGACTCCGAGTTCGGGCTCGGCGCCTCGGTCTGGACCAAGGACCGCCAGAAGGGGGCGCGGATCGCGCGCCGGATCGAGTCGGGCATGGTCTGGGTCAACGACCACTCGTTCAGCCACGGCGCCTGCCAGTGCGCCTGGGGCGGGGTCAAGGACTCGGGCGTCGGCCGCTCGCACTCCAAATTCGGCTTCTACGAGTGCGTCAACGTGAAGATGAACTCCTGGGAGCCGGGCCTCGCCCGCGACTTCTGGTGGCATCCCTACGACCGCACCCTGGGCGAAGCGGTGCGCGCCTCGGCCAAGATCCTCTACGGCAAGGGGGCGACCCGGACCGCCGCCCTGCGCGAGGGCGCCGGGCCGCTGCTCAAGGTCGGCGCCCGCACCCTGCGCAAGCGCCGTTGACGGCGTCATCTGACGGGTTTTAGTCCCTATAGGGTCATAAACCCATCAGATGACGAGTGAGATGGCGATCGAGCTGCGTGGGCTGCGGCGCGACTACGGCGAACGCGCTGCGTTGGCGGGCGTCGATCTCTCCCTGCGGCGAGGAGAAACGCTCCTCGTCCTCGGCCCCAACGGCGCCGGCAAGACGACCCTGCTGCGTGTGCTCGCCACCCTGCTGCGGCCGAGCGGCGGCGAGGTCAAGGTGCTCGGCGCCGAGCTTCCCGGCGGGGCCTGGAAGGTCCGCGGCAGGATCGGGCTGCTCGGCCATGACGCGCTGCTCTACCGCGACCTCAGCGGTCGTGAGAACCTGCGCTTCCACGCCCGCCTGCACGGCCTGCGGGGCGAGGTGGCCGAGGCCCGGATCGACGAGCTGCTCGCCGCGGCCGGGATGGCGCGGCGCGCCGACGACCGGGTCGCCGAGCTCTCCGCCGGGATGCGCCAGCGCATCGCGATCTGCCGCTGCGTGCTGCACGAGCCGGAGCTGCTGCTGCTCGACGAGCCGGACTCGAACCTCGACGCGGAGGGGCGCGAGCTCGCCCAGCGGCTGATCGGGCCGGCGCCGGAGCGAACCCGCGTGCTGGTCAGCCACGACCCCGAGCGCTTCCGCGCCGAGGCGGATCAGGTGCTGCGCCTCGGTGTCGGCGAGCCTGCCGAGGCGGCGGTCGCGTGACCCCCTCCCGCTTCGCCTTCGCCGCCCTGCTCGGCAAGGACCTGCGCGCCGAGCTGCGCACGCTGCAGTCGCTGCCGGCGATGGCGCTCTTCGCCGTCACCACCTTCGTCATCTTCCGCTTCGGGCTCGACCGCACGGCGCTCTCGGGCAGCCTCGCCGCGGGCGTGCTCTGGGTGACGCTGCTCTTCGCCGCGATCCTCGGCATCAACCGCCTCTTCGTCGCCGAGCGCGAGGAGGGCGGCTTCGACGCGATCCGGCTCGCCCCGATCGACCGCACCGCGGTCTTCGCCGCCAAGGCCGCGGCGCTGCTCGTCTACCTGCTCGCGCTGGAGCTGATCGCGGTGCCGGTATTCGCGATCTTCTTCCTCGACTCGGCCGCGGCGCTGCCGCCGCTCGCCCTGGCGCTGCTGCTCGCCGACGTCGGCCTCGCCGCGACCGGCACGCTGATCTCCTCGATGGCGGTCAACTCGCGCGCCCGCGACCTGCTCACGCCGCTCGTCCTGCTGCCGCTGGCGGTGCCGCTCTCGATCGCCGCAACGGGCGCGCTCGAGCCGCTGCTCGGCGTGGGCGGTCCCGCCTACGACCGCTTCGGCACCTGGCTCGCGGTGCTCGGCCTATACGATTTGATCTTCCTCCTGGTCGGATACGCGGTGTTCGACTTCCTGCTGGAGGACTGAGGCGCCCCGCCCTCCCCACCGCGCCACGAGCATGTACGGCAAAGGCCTGAAACCTCTCTCGATCGCGACCGTCGCGGCGCTCGCCCTGTCGCTCTCGCTGGTCTTCTTCTACGCCCCGCTCGACGCCGACCAGGGCTTCATCCAGAAGATCTTCTACCTGCACGTTCCGCTGGCGATCGTCGCTCTGCTCGGCTTCGTCGCCGGCGGCGTCTTCGCGATCCTGCACCTGCGTAGCGGCGACTCGAAGTGGGACGCCTACTCCTACGTCTCGATCCACATGTCGGTGATCTTCGGCGTCGCCGTGCTGATCACCGGCGCGATCTGGGCCAAGGCCTCGTGGGGGCACTGGTGGGTCTGGGACGAGCCGACCCTGGTCAGCTTCCTGATCGTCTTCCTGATGTACGCGACCTACTACCCGTTCCGCTACGCGATCGAGGACCGCGATCGCCAGGCGCGCTACGCCTCGGTCTTCGCGATCACGGCGGGCGCCTTCGTGCCGCTCAACTTCATGGCGGTACGGATGGCCGAGAGCCTCGTCCACCCGCGCACCTTCGCCACCGCCGAAGGCGGCCTGCCGGGAGAGATGATGCTCACCTTCCTCGTCAGCCTGGGCGCGATCGGCCTGCTCTGGACGACCCTGGTCAAGTTCGAGCTGACCGCGAAGAGCGCCTCCGGGCAGCTCAAGCGGCTGCGCCGCGCGCTCGACGCGCCCTCCTCCGGCGGCGCTTCGCGCGTCGCCCCGGAGGTGAGCTGATGCTCGACCTGTTGCCCGTGGCCGCGCCGGCGCTGCCGCTCGACGAGGCCGGCAAGTACGTCGCCGGCGCCTACATCGTCTTCCTCGTCCTGATCGTCGTCTACGTCGCGATCATGGCGGCGAAACTGCAGCGGATCGAGCGTGAGCTGCGCGAACTGGCGGGGTTTGCGGAGACCCGATCCAACGGTGACCAAGCCGCCCCCGAGCCCGAGCCGGAGAGGGCGAGCGCCGATGTCTGAGCTGCTGGCGCTCGGCGTCTCGCACAAGACGGCGCCGCTGGAGCTGCGCGAGCGGCTCTCGCTGACCGAGGGGCGCGCGGTCGGCGCCCTGCACGAGCTGACCGCTGTGGAGGGCATCCACGAGGCGGCGGCCATATCGACGTGCAACAGGACGGAGCTCTACCTGATCGTCTCCGACCCGGTCGAAGCCGAGTCCGAGGCACTGGGCGTGCTCACCCGGCAGGCGGAGATCCGCCCGACGGAGCTGCTCGGTCACCTCTACTCGCTGCGCGCCGGCGAGGCCGGCCGCCACCTCTTCCAGGTCACCGCCGGACTCGACTCGATGATCGTCGGCGAGGCCGAGATCCAGGGCCAGGTCAAACGCGCCTACGAGCTGGCGCTGGTCGAGGGCGCGACCGGGCCGATCCTCAACCGCCTCTTCCGCGGCGCGCTCGCCGCCGGGGGCCGCGTGCGCGAGGAGACGGCGGTCGGCGAGAAGGGCGTCTCCGTGCCCTCGGTCGCGGTCGAGCTGGCGCGTCGCACGCTCGGCGACCTCGGCGAGAAGCGGGTGCTCGTCGTCGGCGCCGGCGAGACCGCCGAGCTGGTCGCCAGGGCGCTGGTCTCGCGCGGCGCGGCGAGCGTCTTCGTCGCCAACCGCCACTACGACCGCGCGATCGGGCTGGCGCAGCGCTTCGGCGGCGAAGCGGCACGCTGGGAGCAGCTGCCCGAACAGCTGCAGGCCGCCGACATCGTCGTCTCGGCGACCAACTCGCCGCACCACATCGTCGAGCGCGACGGGCTCGAGCAGGTGATGGAGACACGCTCCGGGCAGCCGCTGCTGCTCGTCGACATCGCCGTGCCGCGCGACGTCGAGCCCGAGTGCCGCGAGGTGACCGGGGTCAGCCTGCACGACATCGACGACGTGCAGCAGATCGTCGGGCGCAACGCCGGCGACCGCGAGGGCGAGGCGAGGCGGGCGGAGCCGATCCTCGCCGCCGAGCTCGACCGCTTCGAGCGCTGGCTCGCCTCGCTTTCGGTCGTGCCGACGATCGCGGCGCTGCGCGAGCGCGGCGACGAGGTCGTCGCCCGCGTGCTGGCCGAGAACGAGGGCCGCTGGGACAGCCTCAGCGCGGCCGACCGCGAACGGTTGGCGGCGATGGCGAAGGCGATCGCCTCGCGCCTGCTGCACGACCCGACCCTGCGGATGAAGCGCTCAGCCGGCAGCGACGACGCCTACCTCTACGTCAGCGCCCTGCGCGAGCTGTTCGGGCTTGACGCGGGGACCGAGCCGGAGGGCGATCGCGAGGGGACGGTTACCGAGTTGCGTAGGGTGGATCCCGGTAGGGGTTCCACTTAACTTTTTTTGAAGACAGTTTGCGGCCGTCCGAGAATGTCGCCGCAAAAAAAGTACAAGACGTTCCACCCCTACCGGGATCCACCCGATGATTCGAATAGCCACCCGCGGAAGTGCACTCGCAGAAGCCCAGGCAGGGCAAGTTGCCGCGTCGTTGGGTGGGGGAAAGCTGGTGGTGGTCGGTTCGGATGGCGAGGTGGGGGACAAGGCGCGGTTCGTGCGGGGGGTCGAGCGGGCGCTGTTGGATGGGGAAGCGGACATAGGCGTGCACTCGGCCAAGGACCTGCCGGGAGAGATGGCGGCGGGGCTGGCGATCGCGGCGGTGCCGGTGCGGGAGGATCCGGCCGATGCTTGGATCGGAGTCGGGGACGCGCTCGATGACGTGCCCGAGGGCGCCCGCGTCGGCACGGCCAGCCTGCGGCGCAGGGCGCAGCTGCTGGCGGCGCGACCGGATCTGGTCGTGGGCGAGCTGCACGGCAACGTCGACACGCGGCTGCGCAAGCTGGCCGACGGGGAGCTCGAAGCGATCGTGCTGGCCGCGGCCGGGCTGCGGCGCCTGGGGCGCGCGGACGAGATCTCCTTCTCGATCCCGGCCGAAGCGATGACGCCGGCGGCCGGACAGGGGGCCTTGGTACTCCAGGCCCGCGAAGACGATGCGGCCTCGCTCGAGGCCGCGGGCGCGGTCGGCGAGGAGACGGCGCTGCGCGAGCTGACCGCGGAGCGCGCCGCGGTCGCCCTGCTGGAGGCCACCTGCGCGACTCCGATCGGCGTCCACGCGCGAGTGGACGGTGAGAATGCGGCCGGAGACGCCTCGCTCATCATCGAGGCCTTCGTCGGCCTCCCCGACGGAAGCGAGTGGATCCGCGACCGGGTCGAGGGCGCGGCCACCGAGCCCGCCGCCGCCGGCACGCTGCTCGCCGAGCGCCTGCTCGCCGCCGGCGCCCGCGAGATCCTCGACCGCGCGGAGGCGATGGCGTGAGCGCATCCGACTTTCACCACACCAGGGTGGGGTCAATGTCGGCTGCGCGGATCGGACGGGCGCGATGACCGCGCGTCCGGGAGTCGTCTACCTGGTCGGGGCGGGACCGGGGGACCCCGGCCTGATGACGGCTCGCTCGCTCGAGCTGATCGCCTCGGCCGACGCGATCTTCTACGACCGCCTGATCCCGCCCGGCGCCCTCGACGGCGCCCGCCCCGACGCCGACCTCGTCTACGTCGGCAAGACTCCGCCGGACGTGCCGGTGGATAGAGGTCCATATAGACACCGCAGCACCGGCACGTCCGTGGCGCAGGGGGAGACGAATGGGCGGCTGGTCGAGGCGGCTCGGGCGGGGGCGAGCGTGGTGCGGCTCAAGGGGGGCGATCCGTTCGTCTTCGGGCGCGGCGGCGAGGAGGGGGAGGCGCTGCGCGAAGCGGGAGTCGAGTTCGAGGTCGTGCCCGGTGTGACCGCCGGGGTCGCGGCGAGCGCCTACGCGGGAATCCCGGTCACTCACCGCGACGACGCCTCCGCCGTCGCCTTCGTCACCGGGCACGAGGACCCGGAGAAGCCGGAGACGGCGCTCGACTGGGATGCGCTGGCCAGGTTCCCCGGCACCCTCGTCTTCTACATGGGGGTCAAACGGCTGGCCGACAACGCGAAGGCGCTGATCGGCGCCGGCCGCGATCCCGAGGAGCCCGCGGCTGCGATCGAGCGCGGCACGATGGAGGGGCAGCGCACCGTCGTCGCCACCCTCCGCACCCTGGCCGAGGCGGCGAAGCTCGAGGACGTCGGCGCCCCGGCGCTGATCGTCGTCGGCCCAGTGGTCGCGCGGCGGGAGGGCCTCGCGTGGCTCGAGCGGCGACCGCTGCACGGCAGGCGCGTCGTCGTGACCCGCGCCCGCGCCCAGGCCAGCGGCCTCGCCGCGACCCTGCGCGGCCTCGGCGCCGAGGTGGTCGAGCTGCCGGCGATCCGGATCGAGCCGCGGATCGAGAGCGAGGAGGTGCGGCTCGCCGTCGAGCGGATCGGCGAGTACGCGCTGATCTGCCTGACCAGCCCGAACGGGGCGCAGCTGCTGTTCGAGGCACTGGGCGAATCGGCGCTCGATGCGCGGGCGTTCGGCGATTGCCGCGTCGCGGCGATCGGGCCGGGGACCGCGAAAGCTCTGGCCGAGCATGGGATCGCGGCCGACATCGTCCCGGAGAAGTTCGTCGCCGAGGCATTGGTCGAGGCGCTGGCGGATTTGGACGTCGGCGGCAAGCGAGTGCTCGTCGCCCGCGCCGCCGAGGCGCGCGACGTGCTGCCCGATGCATTGCGCGAGCGCGGCGCCGAGGTCGACGTCGTCGCCCTCTACGAGACCGTCCGCGAGGCGCCCGACGGCGCGGCGATCGAGGCGGCGCAGAGCGCCGACTACGTCACCTTCACCTCGTCCTCAACCGTGCGCAACCTGACCGAGGCGCTCGGCGACCGCTTTCCGGCCGAGGCCCGGGTCGTCTCGATCGGACCGATCACCAGCGAGACCGCGCGCGAGGCCGGCCTCGAGGTAGCCGCCGAGGCCGAGCGCCACGACGTCGACGGCCTGGTCGCCGCCCTGCTCGCCGATGCCACGGACTGATGGAGCGATTTGGGGGTCTATAGGTCCCCAAAAGACTCCATCGACGGGAGGGCAATGAGCTTCGGCGCACCGCACCGCCACTATCGCGTCGCCGACTCGACCAACGCTCGCGCCCGTGAGCTGGTCGAGGCCGGGGCGCCGGGCGGGACGATCGTCACCGCCGCCGAGCAGACCGCCGGCCGCGGTCGCCAGGGCCGCAGCTGGACCGCGCCCCCCGGCAAGGCCCTGCTCTACTCGGCGATCCTCCGCCCGCTCGACGAGCGCCACCTTCTCCTGCCGCTCGCCGTCCCCCTCGCCGTCTGCGAGGCGGCCGAGCAGCTCGCGCCCGGGATCGAGTGCGCAATCAAGTGGCCGAACGACATCTGGCTAGACGGTCGCAAGCTGGCCGGCGTGCTGATCGAGGCCAAGCCCCAGGACGGATGGGCGGTGATCGGCGTCGGCCTGAATCTCACAATCTCCCGAAACGAGTTTCCACCCGACCTCCGTGACACGGCGATTTCGCTCTTCGGCCTGAGCGCTGAGAGTCGGCGGGAGGTCTGGGGAATGCCTCGCGAAGCGGCGCACCGGCGAGAGATTCCAGCGGCGAAGCCGCTCCAACATAGTGAGCGGAGCGCCAGCGAAGCGAACCCAGGCACTTCCCCAGACCTTCCGCCGACTCCCGCGGCCGCAGCCGCAGCGTTGAACCGTCATCTCGACCGCTGGGTCGAGGCGGACCCAGAAGAGACTCTCGCCGCCTGGCGCGGACGCGACGCGCTGCGCGGGCGCGAGGTCGCCTGGGACGGCGGCGCCGGGGTCGCCGATGGGATCGCGGACTCGGGTGACCTACTGGTCGCCGTCGCCGGTGGCGACCGCGTCGTCCTCGGCGCCGGCGAGGTCCACCTGCGGCTCTGAGCCGTTCTTCGCCGCTTTCGCCCGTTTGCCGCCCCGCGGACGCTTCGCCGGTTTCGATCCGTTCTCGCCCTCGCCGGACTGGCCCCCGCCTTTGCCCTTCTTGCGTTTGCGCCGCCGCTTGCCGCCTTTGGGGAAATTCCGCAGCAGTTCGCGCGCGGTGGCCGAGGGTTTGCGGGCCATGCGCATGCGGGCGCCGCGCAGCACCTCCTCGCCTTCAGGCGTGTGCGAGACCGCGCCGGCGAGCAGCGCCACGGCGAGGCGGCGGTCCTGTTTGCGCGCCGCGTGGACGAGCCGGCGCGCGTTGCGCCCGTGCGCGCGGCCGGAGGAGTTGACCAGCAGGCCGAGCAGCCGCTTCGTCTCCGGCCAGCGCTGCACGGCGTACTCTTCGTGCAGCTCGCGGGTGTAGGAGGCGAGCCGCCAGACCCACGCCTGCGCCTGGTCGCGGCGGCCGATCCGCTTGTCGACCAGCGCCTGCAGCAGCGTTTTCGTCCCCGCCCGCTTGTCGTCGCGGCTCCAGGTGCCGACGATGTCGATCGCGTCGTCGAAGGCCTCGGGATCGCGCAGGTCGGCGATCTCGGCCAGCGCTTTCAGCCGCAGCTGCGAGTTGCGGTTGCGCTGTACGCAGGTGAGCAGGAAGCGGCGGCGCAGCTCCTTGGTCTGGTCGCTCTGCAGCATCGAGCGCGCCCGGCGCCAGTTCTGCGGGTTGACCCGCGCCCCGGCCAGCGCCGCCCAGGCGTGCTGCTCGGCGTGGTCGAGGTTCTCGACCGCGATCCGCCAGAGCTCGCGTTCGAGCACCTGGGTGCGGCGTTCGGAGACATTGGAGACGGGGACGATGCGGCGCTCGACCCGCACCCGGCGGCCGCGGCCGCGGCGCACCGGGCCGACGACGATCGCGCCGCCGCGGTAGACGTCGCGGTCGAGCAGGCTGTGCAGGGTGACGATCGTCTCGTCGTGGGTCGTCGCCGGGTGGACGAAATCGATCACCAGGCCCGCCTCCTTGCCCGGCGCGCGCCGGGTGACGCGGCCGACGCGCTGCTGGTAGATGCGGCGCGAGGCGGTCGGCGCGAGGTGCATGCAGATCGTCGCCCGCGGCGAGTTCCAGCCCTCGGCGAGCAGCATCGCGTTGCAGAGCACGTCGACCTCGCCGCGCTCGAAGCCGGCGAGGATCTCGGCCAGTTCGCGCTTCGGCGTCTCACCGGAGACGGCGCGGGCGACGATGCCCGCGTTCTGGAAGGCCTTGGCGACGTTCT
Source organism: Solirubrobacterales bacterium (assembly GCA_035759115.1). Lineage (GTDB taxonomy): Bacteria > Actinomycetota > Thermoleophilia > Solirubrobacterales > 70-9 > VRUE01. Next base: position 31,661 of record DASTVL010000067.1, read on the forward strand.
TCGCGTGCTGGACGCCGGCCGTGTAGAGGACGCCCGGGGTCTTGCTGAAGCGCGACCTGTAGAGGTCGGCGATCGCGACGTTGAAGGGCTCCTGGTCGAGCAGCGCGGCGAGCTCCTCCTGGTCGAAGTCCTGGTCGACCTCGCCTTTGCGCAGCGGCACCTTGGCGATCGTGCGCACCCCCGGCCCGGGCGGGATGCGGATGCAGCGCAGCGGTGCGATCACGCCGCGGCGCGCCGCCTGGGCGAGGTCGAAGCGCGAGGTCTGGGTCGGGAAGAGGTCGGCGACGTGGCGGGCGATCAGCGCCCCGGTCGCGGTCATGCCGATGAAGACGGGGCCGGTCCAGGCGCGGATGCAGGCGCTGGTCTTCTCGCCCAGCGCGGTGTGCGCCTCGTCGCAGATCACGATCGAGTAGGCGTCGGAGACCTGCTTGTGGTTGCGCACGAACCACTGGTAGGTCTCGACCGTGACCGGGCCTTCGGCGTCGTCGCGGTCGCCGAGCAGCGGCGGCCGCAGGCGCTCCTTGTAGCCGCGGTCGGAGATCTCGCCGATGAACTGTTCGACCAGGTTGCGGCGGTGGGTGAGGATCAGCACGCCGCCGGTGCGGCTGGCGTCGATGAAGCCGACCGCGGCGACGGTCTTGCCGGCCCCGGTCGCGTGCTCGAACCAGAAGCGGCGGGCGGCGCCGGGGTCGTCCGACGCCTCTTCCTCGGCCGGCTCTTCGTCCTCCTCGGAGCTGTCTTCCTCCCAGTCCTGCGGCTCCTCGTCGGCGGCCAGCTCCTCCGGCTCTTCCTCCTCCTCGTCCTCGTTCGCAGACCCGTCGCCGGCGGCCGGCGCCTCGGCCGGCTCGGCCACGGGCGCGGCGCCGTTTTCGGCCGCGACCTGCTGCTCGGACATCAGCTCGGTCAGGGTGCCGGAGAGGGCGTCGACCTGGTGCGGGTTGAGCTCCGCCCCGTCGCGCAGCTTCGGCGGTTCGTCGGCGAGCAGCCGCTCCAGCCCGAGCAGCAGCGAGAAGTCGCGCCGCCACTGGATCGAGGGCTCCTCGGCCCCTTCGTCGAGCTCCTTCAGCGCCGCGTCGAGGGCGCGACGGCGGGCCGTGCCGGGCGCGAGCGCCTCGGGCCCCTCGCCGTCGAGCAGCAGCGGCTCGCGGGCGAACTCGGCCGCCCGATCGATGTCGGCGCTTGAGGGAACTGCCGCTGGCGCGGCAACGTCGGTGGTGTTGGCCATTGACGGGCTTCCGTCCACTCCAGGCAGCGCTACGAGGGCGCTGCCGGGAAGACTTGCGTGAGGATGCCGGAGCTCGCTTTAGCTCAATCCCCGGCGATCTCGAGCGGCTCGCATACGGCGAACCGGACAGCACCTATTGTAAACAGGAGAGCCAGACGAATGATTCCCAAGCTCGCACCCCCCCTGATCCTCATCTCGATCGTGCTTGTCGTCGCTGGTTGCGGGTCGTCGCCGGCGGATGGAGGCGATCCCCCCGACTACGCGAAGGCGCTGGCCGGGGCGCCGCCGAAGCTGGCGGCGCTGCACCGGCAGGCGAACGAGCTGCTCGGCGGCGACATCGACGACTACGAGCAGCGGGTCGACTCGCTGCGCGGCTACCCGATCGTCGCCAACGTCTGGGCCTCCTGGTGCGGGCCCTGCCGGCTCGAGGTCCCCTACTTCCAGCGGGCGGGCGCCGAGTACGGCAAGCGCGTCGCCTTCCTCGGCATCGACCGCCAGGACTCCGACGACGCGGCGCTCACCTTCCTGCGCGAAGAGCCGGTGCCCTACCCGAGCTACCGCGATCCCGACGAGGCGATCTCGGAGAGCATCGGCGCGGCCCTCGGTATGCCCGACACCGCCTTCTACGACGAGACGGGCGAGCTCGTCTATCTCAAGCTCGGCCCCTACGACGACTTCGCCGAGCTGCGGACCGACATCGAGCGCTACGCGCTCACCGGCGAGCGCGAAAGCGGATAATCGACGGTATGGACGCCTTCGTCGTCATCGCGCTGGTCGCCTTCGCCGTGCTGCTCGCCGAGCTGCTGCTGCCGACCGGCGGCGTGCTCTCGGCGATCGGGGCGCTGGGGCTGATCGCGGCCGGCGTGATCGCGCTCACCGCCGAATCGGACGCGAGCGCCAGCAGCTGGGCCGGGCCGGGCCTGATCACGCTCGGCGTGCTCTCACTGATCACCGCCTACTTCGTCGGCCGCAAAGTGCTCGAGGCGCACCGCGACCAGCCGGTGCGGACCGGGTACGAGGAGCTGATCGGGGCGCGGGCCGAGGCGCGCACCTCGCTCGACCCCGAGGGACAGGTCTGGATCGAGGGCGCGCTCTGGCGGGCGCGGCTGACGGGCGAGGGAGGCCCGCTGCGGCCGGGGGATAGAGTCACGGTCGAGGCCGTCGAAGGGCTGACCCTGGTGGTCGCGCCCGAGGAAGGAGCGCATTGATGGACATCGCAGCGGGAGTCTTCCTGGTACTTGTCTTCTTCGGGCTGATCGTCGCCGGCTCGTCGATCCGCGTCCTGCGCGAGTACGAGCGCGGCGTGATCTTCCGCCTCGGCCGGCTGATCGCGACCAAGGGCCCGGGCCTGATCCTGCTGATCCCGCTGGTCGACCGGATGGAACGGGTCGAGCTGCGCACGGTGACGCTCAACATCCCGCCGCAGGAGGTGATCACCCGCGACAACGTCCCCTCCAGCGTCAACGCGGTCGCCTACTTCCGCGTCGTCGACTCCAACCGGGCGATCGTCGAGGTCGAGAACTTCCTCGTCGCGACGTCGCAGATCGCGCAGACGGCGCTGCGCTCGGTGCTCGGCAAGGCCGAACTCGACCAGCTGCTCTCCGAGCGCGAGCGGCTCAACGAAGAGCTGCAGACGATCATCGACGAGTCGACCGAGCCCTGGGGCGTGAAGGTGACCGCGGTCGAGATCAAGGACGTCGAGATCCCCGAGCAGATGCAGCGGGCGATGGCGCGCCAGGCCGAGGCCGAGCGCGAGCGGCGGGCGAAGATCATCAACTCCGAGGGCGAGTACCAGGCGGCGCAGAAGCTCACCGACGCGGCCGACATCATCAGCACCAACCCGGCCTCGCTGCAGCTGCGCTACCTGCAGACGCTGCTCGAGATCGGCAGCAACCAGAACACGACGATCGTCTTCCCGCTGCCGATGGACGTGCTCGAGCCCTTCCTGGGCGGGATGAAAACGGAGAAGAAACCGTCCGAGCCGAAAACCGGGCCGCGGCCGGCGCCGCCGCCGATGCCCGAGGTGGACGAGCCCGATCCCGACGATCTGCCGCCCTCGCGCGTTTAGAGCAGAGCCCTGAGCGCGCCCGAGATCCGCATCGACCAGCTCAACGGGCTGCCGACGATCCTGGCGCCCGGGCGGGCCGACCGCCCGCACGGCTTCGGCGGCCGCGCGAGCGACGAGAAGGGCGGCGAGGGCTGTCCCTTCTGCGAGGGGGCCGAGGGCAAGACGCCGCCCGAGGTCCACGCCGTGCGGCCCGGCGGCGGCAAGCCCGACACCCCGGGCTGGACCAGCCGCGTGGTGCCCAACCTGTATCCGGCGCTGGGCGCCGAGGAGGCCGTGGGCGGCGCCGGCGCGACCGGCGGCGAGGCGGGCGCCTTCGCCAGCGCCGGCGACCCGCTGCTCGAGTCGCGGCGGGCGGGCGAACCCGACCTGTTCGCCTCGCGCCCGGCGAGCGGCGCGCACGAGGTGATCGTCAACGGCCCCGAGCACGTGACCGCGATGGCCGAGCTGAGCGAGGAGCGCTTCCTCGGCGCGATCGCGACCTGGCGCGAGCGCATGCGGGCCCACGCCGAGGCCGCCTACGTGCAGGTGGTGGTCAACGAGGGCGCCGGCGCGGGCGCCTCGCTGCCGCACACGCACGCGCAGCTCTACGCGCTGGGCTTCGTCCCCGCGGCCGTCGCCCGCGAGCGCGAGCGGGCCGGCGCCTACGGCGAACGCACCGCGGGCGGTGGGCTGCTCGCCGACGTGCTGGTCGAGGAGGTGCGGCGCAGGGAGCGGCTGGTCGCGATCGACGAGGAGGCGGCGCTGATCTGCCCCTGGGCCTCGCGCTCACCCTACGAGCTGCGCGTCGTGCCGCGGCGCGAAGCGGCGAGCTTCGCCGACGCCGAGGGCGGCGCGGCGATGATCCGCACCGCGATGCGCCTGCTGGCCGAGCGCTTCGACGGCCCGCCCGAGCTGAACCTCTGGGTCGCGACGGCGCCGCGCGGCGCCGAGCGCTTCTGCTGGCACGTCGACATCGCCCCGCGGCTCTCGGTCAAGGCGGGCTTCGAGCTGGGCAGCGGCGTCGACATCAACATCTACCCGCCCGAGCGCGCGGCGGCGGATCTGCGCGAGCTGGTCGGATGACGCCCAACCCGCGGCCGATCCCCCGCTTCATCGCCGACTCGACTCAGGAGGGGATCCCGCACGGGCGCTTCGCCGAGCGGCTCGCCGGCGAGTTCCGCGGCGCCTGCGAGGCGATCGAGGACCTGCCCGACGGGGTCGAGCTGCCGGAGCAGGTGGAGTGGTTCCCGGAGCGGGCCTGGGGCGGGCGCGTCTGGGTGCCGGCGACGGCCCGGGCGGACGGGCCCGAGGGCGCGCTGGAGCTCTTCGGCCACGTCTCCTACGTGCTGCCCGAGGACGGCGAGCCGGGCGAGTTCCGCGCCGGCGCCGACTTCACCGACGTGCTCGCCGAGGACAACCGGGGCTGGCGGATCGACCTCAACGACGAGGTGATCGGCCGCTGGCGGGGGGAGAATGGCCGCGAGGGCGCCGTGACCCTGGTCTGGGGACGGCCGCTGATCCGCGGCGCGGTCGCGGCGACGGCGGAGCTCGACGCCGAGACCGTCGACCAGGAAGTCGTCTCCGACGACCGCTTCACCCTGCTCGCCCTCGACGCGCTCAAGGGCTACGGCGACGACATCTTCATGCAGGTCAAGCTCTGGAGCCGCCGGGGGCTCGAGCTCGCCAGCGAGAGCCTCTACGCCTGAGGCTCGTCTGTGGTCTCGCCGAGCGCCTCGCGCAGCTCGCGGACCTGGGTGCGCAGCTCGGCCAGCTCGCGTTCGACCCGGTCGACGCGGTCCTCGGGGCCGCGCCGCTCCTCCGTCTCCCCGGGCTCCGCGCCGGGAAGGTGCTCGTCGGGCTCGGCGCGCTCGCCGAGCAGGTGGGCGAAGCGCTCCTCCTTCTGGCCGGGCCGGCGCGGCAGCCGTTCGACGTATTCGCGCTCGACCAGCTTCTCCAGCGTCGCGTGCACCGCGGCGAGGTCGGCGAAGCCGTGCAGGCGCCCCGCCCGCTGCTTCAGCTCGCCCGGCGTCTGCGTGCCGCGCAGCATCAGCACCGCGAGCAGCGCCAGTTCGGCCTCGTCGGCGTCGAACGCCTCGTCGAGCAGGTGGCGGTACTTGCGCGCGCGGTTGCCGGCGCCGCTGGCGAGGCGGGTCCAGCCGCGCAGCGCGGTACGACGCAGCGCCTCGACCACGGTCGCCTCGTCGTACTCGACAACCGGGTCGCGGTTGGTCGACTGGTTACAGGCGAGCCGCAGCGCGTTGAGCGAGAGCGGGTAGGCGTCGGGGGTGGTGCGCTGCTTCTCCAGCAGGCACCCCGCCACCCTGATCTCGACCGCGTCCGCGTCCATCGAGCGGAATGCTATTCGCCGCGCGCGCTCAGAGGACCTGAGCGTCGAGGAAGCCGGCGATCAGGACCAGCCAGCCGCCGATCTCGGTCACGATCAGCGCCCACATGAAGATGCCGAGGCCGGGAGCGGGCGGGTGGAACTGGTTGGTCGTGTCGCGCCGCCAGCCGTGCAGGACATAGCCGGCGACGGCCGCGTAGAAGTAGAAGGCCATCGCGCCCGCGGCGAGCAGGTTGACCAGCGTGCTCCAGCCGCTGAGCTCGACGAAGGTCGCCACGAGCAGCAGCGCGAAGCTGTAGAGCAGCGCCGCCCGGTGCGCGGTGTCCACGTAAGGATGCGCCAGCCCGTCCGCGCTCGTCGCCATCCCCCGGTACTTCCAGATCCCCAGCAGCAGCGCCCAGAGGAACATCGCCGCGGCAAGCAGCAGGACAACTTTCGTGTCGCACCCCAACTCCACCGGGCCGATGCTATCCGGCGGTACGATCCAGATGTGAAGCGAGACGAAAAGACGCCGGCCGAAGTCGCCGAGGCGGTCCGCGTCAAGCGCCTGCGCGAAGACGCCAAGCGGCCGATCAGCGTGAACCTGGCCGAGACGATTGCGCTCAGCCACGATCTGCTGAAGATGGACCTACGTGCGATGAAGCGAGCCGCAGGGCGGGGGCAGGATCTCGTCGATCTGGAGAACCTGGACGCCGCCGAAGTTTGAGGCAAGACATCGGCGAGGGGGGAGAGAAGTGGTGCGTTGTCTACACGATTCGGCTACCGTCTCGTCATGGAATGCGTCGCAAACACCTTGTTCAAGAGGGCGGCCGAAGACTTGAAGGTCGCAAAGAAGCTCGCCCAACATCCAGAGCTCGGAGAGGGCGTAGTTGGCTTCTATCTCCAGCAGGTCGTCGAGAAGTCGCTCAAGGTCGCCCTAGCCATCAGAGATGTGAAGTTCCCAATGATGGCGCACGATCTCGAGGTCCTGCTGGCACTCGCTGCCGGACACGACATCAAGCCGCCCCCGGAGGTCATCGGCGCAGGCTGGCTCACTCCATGGGGCACGACATATGAAAATGCCGAAGCATCTCCTGGCGTCTTGAACCACCGGGCAGCATTCGATGTCGGCGAAGCGGCGATCCGCTGGGCCGAAGGCATGCTCGCCGAGGCGGGAGATTCGCCAGTACCTCAGACAAGTTGCTGTCATACGCCTCCCCCGCCTCCTCGACCCACTCCGGGTCTTGGTCGCCCCGAGACGGGGGCTGGACCGTCTGGCCGAGGCGGGTGACAAGACGAGCGAGCTACCGGTCGTCGCCGCCTATGCTGTCTCGACAAGCCCCGATAGCTCAGCTGGATAGAGCGACTCCCTCCTAATCGAAGCGGAGAGGTCAGTGTTTTCGGCTCTGTGCTGCCGGATGCACCGCGCTAGCAGTACTCGTAGATTCGCCCCGATCACGCACGATTCGATTCGATTTGGGCAGCGAGGGGATTCCGCTGCCCAAAGCCCGAAGCCCGAAGCCCGAAGCCCGAAGCCAGAAGCCAGAAGCCAGGATCAGCCTCTACTTCAATTCGAGGGCGATGACTTGCGCAACGGCCGGCGACGAGGCCGAAGCGCGGATGCAACCTCCGCGAAATCTTCAGCCTTGACACGCTCGGCCAAAGTGGGGTCGAGATACCAATCAGGCCTAGGCATTGCGGACGACGCTGCGTCGCGAGGCTTCGGTGGAGGTTCCCGATACCGGGAATTCACTTGGTGCCTTTCGGCTGCGCCGAAGGACCCGAATCCGAAGGCTTCGGGGGTGGGGTTTGTGGCGTGGGCACCTGGTTGCTCGGTCTCATCCCGCGCGTCCCGCTTGGAGACTGTCCGCCGCTGACCGGCCCCGATCCGGTGCGCCGAGAGCCGCTCAACGTCCCGTCCTTCTAGGCGGAGGTTGCGCCGAGCTTCTCGAGTCTTTCGGGCGAGGTGGCGGAGATTTCGGCGGCTGCGTCGTCGCTTTTGGCGAGTAGCCGCCCTTCTTCTGGATCACTGCTCCTGATTCCCGACTCATAGCTTCATCCTACTCCTGTCCTGCGTTGAGATCCGCATCGTCGCTTTTCAGAGCGTAGACCTCAAGAGAGACGATGCTCTCGCGCGGCAACCAAACTCCCAGCGAATTCGGAGCGGGAGCCACAAACCAACTCTCGGCGTCCAACTCCCATCTCTGCGAGAGGTACAAGTCCTGCGTGTGCTGGGAATACCCCGCCAGGCTGCCATCTCCGTAGAAGCCGCCCATCACCCGCCCGTCCGAAAGAGTTGCACGAATCATCGCCGGGTCCTGCTTTCCGAATAGCTCATTCCAACCCGAGAGCATGTTGTGAGCCTCGGAACTTCCGGCACGCCGAAGGAGCCAAGGGCGCAGGCGCTTTGAAGACATCCACAGAGAGCCGATGACCGCGAGCGCAATTGGAAGGACCAAGAAGATAATGACGCCCGCGATCAGATCTTCCCCCAGGGTCTTTTCACCACGATAAAACTCGCTCAGGTCGGCCTTGTCCAGCCCCAGCGCAAGCCCTCCTCCAATGATCAGCGCGAAAACAATCGCGCTATTAAAAAGCGCCTGCAGCAGTCGCTCGAAGGGCGTGTCCTGGCCCTTGACCACATAGAGGCGCTCTCGAAACAACAGCGTGATGAATCCGGGCAGGACAAAAATTGCGAGGACAAGAATTGCGGTTCCCGTGTCAGGCGTCATGACTCATCGCTCGTCTCAAGAAGCAGGTAGATCAACCTTGTCTGTCGTCTATCTGGGTCTCCGGTTGTACGGACTTTGATTCACCGGCTTGAGTGAAATTCCAATTTGGCTTGCCCTGGCCTGGACTGCAGCCGCCGACCGACCCAGCTTAAGCCCGATGACGCGGGTCGGAGTGTTTTCTGACGCAAGCCGCCGAAGCCTGCGGTCGTCGCCCAAGCTCCACGACTGGTTTGCGTTCCGCAAATAGCTGCTCATAAGAACCCTCCTACGTAGATAGCCTGGGCAGCTTAGGAAGCGGCTCGGACGGAGGCGTGAACGATGTCCTTGAAGGCGTCCTTCGAACTGTGTTTCTGGTCAAGCGACCGGTTCAAGCGCTAGCTTCATTGCAACCGACCGAGGAGGATTCAGATGCAGTTCAGGGTGCGTCTCGACGAGATACTTCCGACCAAGCAAGCAGCGCGAACCCTGCCCCAAGAGCTGAATCGCCTTGAGCGCGGCGAGGTTGAACAACTCGTCCTGACCACCCGTAGCAATCCCCGCGCGGTGATCGTCAGCATTGATCGCTTCGATGAACTGATGCGCCGAGAGTCACGAATAGTGGATGGCGACCAACTAGCAGCGTAGGATTTCGAACGTTGCTGCTCACTCCGGCTACTAATTCTCAAATCTGTCGGCCGCCCCAGCAAGCTCAGCCACAGAAACTCCGAGGGGGACGGCGATTGCCTTGATCGTGGCCCAGGTCGGGTTGGAATGGCCGCGTTCGATCGTTGAGAGGTGGCCGACGGTGACACCGGCGGCGTGGGCCAGGGCTTCCTGGGTCATGCCGCGTTCTTCGCGCAGCTGGCGGATTGCTTTGCCCAGGGCCGGTTGGGGCTGATCGGAGCGGCGCATCATCGGGCACCGTTTCAAACGCAGGCGTCTCAGGCCATCTGGTACAGCACTTGTGTTCTAGCGTAGGCTACGCTAGCGTTGTTGCCCGACCAAGAAAGTGCCCCCGCGCTGGTGGAACAGCCGGGGGCGTGGCACAGGAAGGAGTGCTTCCCATGCAAGACCAGCCTAGTGATGCGGGGCTTGATCTCGTCCCGCCGACCGCCGCCCAGGACCTCAAGGACCAGGCGGTCGTTCTGACCCATGTGCTCGCCGTCCAACCGGCGCAGCTGATCGTTCCCGAGCTTGTGCGGGAGATCGGCGCGGGGGTCGCCGAGTTCGCCGAGGGCGATGCCCTGGAGCGCGCTGTGCGCGACCTGACCGGCCTGGGGCTGCTGCGCTGCCCCGGAGGGATCGTCATGCCCACCAGAGCGGCGGTGCGCTTCAACGAGCTTCTGGGGGGCTGAGGCATGGCCTCCCAGGACTGCGCCGGTGGCTTCGGGGAAAACCTGCGGCGCTGTCGCAGGCGGGCGGGCGTCAGCCAAGAAGAGCTTGGCTCGCGCTCCTCGCTGCATCGCACCGAGGTAGGACTGCTTGAGCGCGGGGTGCGCACGCCGCGGATCGACACGTTGATCAAACTCGCCTACGCCTTGGAGGTCGACCCGGGGGAGCTTCTTGCCGGGATCGACTGGATGCCCGAGGAGACGGAAGTGGTGACGAGGCGGGCGGCGGGGTTCTCGGTCAAGCCGGTTGGTTCAACGCCAGCCGTTCAGCAGTAGCCGAAGGCAAAAGCCCAGAAACCAAAGCCAGCCAGATCAACACCAAGGCGATCAAGCCAAGCCAGGCGATCCATGCAGCCGGAATCGGCCCAGGGCAAGGACACCCCCGCAACAGCCCTCGACATGCCCGCTTCCATCCAGCCACAGGCAACAGCCCCACTGCACGACACATTGGGAACCCCCCTCTCGGGGGTCCAACCGATGCATTTGCGCCGCTCCGTGGACAACGGGGGCAGGATGGAATCCGCGCGCATCAAACTCGATCCGCAGGCAATCGAAGCGATCGCCCGCCGCGTGGTCGAGATCCTCGAACAGCGTGGTCTGCAACAGCGCGAGCTTGTCGATGCCGCAGAGCTTGCGCGGCGTTTCGGGATCGAGCGCTCCTGGGTGTACTCGCACGCGATTGAGTTGGGGGCGGTCAAGCTGGGCAAGGGTCCAAAGCCACGGCTTCGCTTCGATCCCCAGATCGCGGCGCGGGTGCTGCGGAGGGTCGGCGGCGATGCTGCGGCTGACCCGCCCGCCCGCTCGGGTAAGCGGGCGGGCCAGCCTTCGGGCAACGGAGGGAGCGGGGTGCGGCTGCTTCCGATTCACGGGCGGGGGGAGAACGGCCCGCCCTCTGCGGCTTAGATAGGCATGGCTCGCAAGGCGACGGGACAGGTGATCGAGCCGACCGAAGGTCGCAGCTGGGCGATCCGCTTCCGGGCCTACGGCAAGCGGCGCTACGTGGCGCTCGGCACCGCCGAGGACGGGTGGAACCGAAAACGGGCCGAGGCTGAGTTGCGTCACGTCCTGGCCGACGTGGAGCGCGGGCTGTGGCGACCCTACGAGCCAGCGAAGGCTCCGCTGGTCGCGGAGGCTCCGACCTTCCACGAGTTCGCCTCCGAGTGGCTGGAAGGCCGGGAGCCGGAGCTTCGGCCGAAGACCGTCAAGAGCTACCGCTGGCTGCTCAGCGGCCACCTGCTGCCGCACTTCGCCCAGCTGCATCTCGATCAGATCGGCCCCGAGCACGTCGACCGCTACAAGACCGCGAAGCTGCGCGAGGGCACGCTGGGGCCGAATCAGATCAACAAGTCGATCGGATTGCTGGCGATGATCCTCGACGCCGCCGGCGACTACGGCCACGTCGATCCGGCGCGCAACCCGGCTCGCGGTCGCAGGCGGCGGGTCAAGCGCACACAGCCGAGCCGACCGACGATCGAACCGGAGCAGCTGCCTTCGCTGCTCGAGGCGGCAGGAAGGCTGCGGCCGATCCTGGCGACGATGGCCGGGGCGGGTCTCCGCAACGGCGAGGTCTGCGCACTCGATCTGGACGACTTCGATCCCGGCAGCGGGTCGCTCACCGTGGCGACCGCGAAGACCGACGCCGGGGTGCGGGTGGTCGATCTGCCCGACGCCCTGCGCCGCGAACTGACCGCGCACAAGGCCCGCATCCGTCGCCGCGAGGGACTGCTGTTCCGCAACCGCAACGGGCAGCGCCAAAGCGTCAGCAACGTCGAGCGGCGCTTCAAGACGGCGATCCGCCGTGCCAACGTGCGTCTGGCCGACCTCGGCATCCGGCCGATTGACGAGGGCGCGACGCCGCACTCGCTGCGCCGCCTCTACGCCAGCCTGCGCTTCGCCCTGGGCGACGATCCCGTGTACGTGGCGGCCCAGTTGGGCCACACCGAGCCGGGCTTCTCGATGAAGGTCTACGCTAGTGCTGTGCGTCGCCGCGAGCGGTTGATCGGCGTGGCGCTCCGCGAGTTCGATGCAGCGCTCGATTGGGCAGCAATGGGCAGCGGAGAGCCGGTTTCGGTCGATTCAGAGCCGAGCGCGAGCGACGGGCAGTCGCCGGAAACGGCTCAGCAGAGCCTTTTCACGGCATAGGCCCCGATAGCTCAGCTGGATAGAGCGACTCCCTCCTAAGGAGTAGGCCCCAGGTTCGAATCCTGGTCGGGGCGTTCGCCTATTCGTCGGGGTCGGCCCCCCGGCGGGCGCGCGATCCGTAGAGCCAGACGGCAAGCAGATCCCCACCGAGCTCCTGACGCAAGCGGGCCAGGAGGCGTTGAATGACCTCGCGCTCGCGCGACGCAATGGCTGCTTCGCCGAGGGTCTCTTCCAGCGGAGCGATCCCAACCAGAGAATAGGCGGACTACGGACGCTTATTCCCCTGGCCAAGGACGCCAAGTGCCTGCCTGCCCTACTCGGACCTCGTCAACTCCGTCGTGCCGGCGTAGGTCGCGTTGCCGGCGGCATCGCCGCAGAGGACTTTTGGGCCGTGGACCCTGGTGTAGGGGACGGCTTCGAGGTCGAAGTCGAGGGTGACACCGCGCGCGCTGCCCTCGCCGAAGTT
>DASTVL010000068.1:0-3589 GCA_035759115.1 Solirubrobacterales bacterium
GAAAGTCATCGAACCTGTAGTCCAGCAGCGCCGGGCTGACCTGCTCGCCGGCAAGCAGGCACGCGAGCTGCTCGCCGAGGCGCTGCTCGGCGGTACCCGGGCGACTCTCGCGCTCGCTGGTGTACTCCGCTCCGACCGCGGCGAGCAGCCGGTCGGCTCGGAGCGCCAGCCTGCCCAGCAGCCGCTCGACTTCGTCGCCTCGCAGCACGGCGCCGACCTCTGAGACCAGGGCATCGGCAAGCAACGTGTAACCGGCGAAGTAGCGACGCAGGACGGTGTCGAGACCCACGCTGCTGCGAGCGGCGTGGCGGGCCTGCAGGAGCAGCTCAGAAGGGACCGGCGACTCATGCGTCTCGCCGTGCCCGATCGCGGCGAGTCCATACTCGATCGCGACGGGCACGGCCGCCCGCAGGCCGTCGGCGTAGGCGGAGTCGCCGACGCCGCCGGGGTCGCCGATCGACCACACGCGATCAAGAGCGGACCGTTCGAGCCCGGGCAGGCAGAGGCGAAGGCGGGCGCGCAACTCAGTGTGGGCTCGCGCCCCGCTGCTCACGGCGCCATCGCGCCCACGCCGCCGGGCGGGGCCCCGCCTAGCGCCGCCGGTGCCGTGCGCGCTTGCGCTTCTTCTGCGCGCAGCTCAGCGGGCGCACCACCGGCTTGATCTGCTGGCGCTTGCCGTTGTGGCCAAGCATCGGGGTGTTGGCGCGCCGCTTGCCCCGGCAGATGTTCGTCGAGTTGACGATCAGGCCCTTCTTGCCGCCCTGCATGTCGACGATCACGCGTGAGAGCGGCGCGTCGGGCAGGTTGGTGAAGGTGGCGCGGATGCCGCCCTTCTTGGAGTCGATCCGGGCGACCGTCTCGACGTCGACGATGCCGTGCAGGGCGGCGACGAAGTCGGGAAGGTTGTTGTTCGAGGAGCGCAGGTAGACCGGGCCCCGCAGCGGCTCGTCCAGCAGCGGCGTCCACGCCCGCACCCGGCCGTAGATCGCCCCTTTGGGGCAGCCGCCGCCGTGGCCGCCGTTGGCGGCGAACTGCACGCGCGTGCAGATCGTGCGGATGTGCGCCTGGTCGAGGAAGGCCGAGCGCGGGAAGCGCACCACCAGCCGTTTCAGGTTGGCGTCCCCCGGGCGTGGGCGGAAGACGCCGCGCAGCTTCGGGTGGGCACCGCGCGCGGTGCCTCCCTTCAGCCGCAGCGCGAGCCGCGGCTTGAAGCCCAGCGAGGCGCAGCCGGCGGCCTGGAAGCGCGACTCCAGCGAGACCTGGGTCTCGCCCGTCGGCGCCAGCGCCGTGCCGCCGCCGCTCAGCAGGCCGATCGCCGCCGACGGATCGCATGAGGTCGGGTTGAGGGTGAAGTCCGGCTTGTCCACCTCGACCCGGATGTCGCGCACGTTCAGCGGGATCCCGGCGAGGATGTGCGGCAGTGGATCGGATGCCCCGCCGTCGACCGTGACCTCGGCGGTGCGCGGATCGATCCGCAGCGCCTCGCGCACGACCACGTTGCCGACGTCGAACGGCCCGGCGACGGCCGGCACGATCGCGACCACGCTCAACGGCGCGCCGTTGGTCGGCCCGGCCATGTAGATCTTTCCGGGCACGTAGGTGAGCTGCGAGCCGACCCCGGCGCCGCCGCTGACCTTGCCGATCGCCGAGCTCTCCGGACAGCTCGGCTCGGCGCGCTCCTGCAGGCCGGTCTTGCCCCGGGCGGCGGCGATCACGGCGTCGGAGCACTGCGTCGTCCCCGCCAGCTTGGCGACCACGCCGGGGGGCAGCTCGGCGGAGAAGCGGACCATGTCCTGTTCGCCGTCGCTGCGCGTCAGGCGCATGCTGAACGGCGAGAAGGCGCCCGCGGCGTTGTTGATCGTGCCCGCCTCGAAACCGGGCTCAAACGGGGCGGCCCCGCTCGGGCACGGCCCCTCGCCCGGGCCGGCGACGATCTGAAACGGCGAGCTGCTGGTCACCGCGCTCCCCCCCGACCACGGCGTGAACTGCGCCTCGACGTCGAAGCTGCCGCAGTCGGGCGGGGTTATCAGCGGGCTGCGCCCGCCCTCGCGCAGGCGCACCCGCACCTGGGCGAGCGGGAACTGGGGGATGTCGTCGGTGACCGCGACCAGCTGGCCGGTCGTCGGATCTGGGGTCACCTTCGCGACCTGCTTGACGATCACGCCGAGCTGCGGGTTCTTCAGCACCATGTAGAAGGCGATCAGCGAGTCCTCGGCGAGGTTGTCGTACGGCGTCGCGACGTAGATCTGGCCGCCGACCGGCTGGTCGACGATCGGCGAGACCGCCTCGATCGTGCCGATCTTCGAGCCTTCCGGGCAGCCTGCGCCGGGCGCAGAGCCCAGCGTCTCGCGGGCGAGCTCGGCCTCGCTGCAGGCCTCGAGCCCTTCGGCCAGGGAGGGGTTGGCGGTCATCCCCCGCGGCAGGGTGACGACCACCTTCCTGATCTGCGACTGCGCGGTCGCTCCCGGATTGGTGCTCGGCAGGCCGAGGTCGTCGACGTCGAAGGAGAGGTCGAGGCCGGAGCCGCTCTGCGCCGCCCTGCTCGTCGGCTTGGCGTGCAGCGCCGGCGCGAAGCCCAGTTTCCCGCAGCCGGTGAACGGCGGCGTCGCGAATCCGCCCGTGGCCCAGGCCGGGTCGGCCAGGTCGGGTTCGCCGTTGGCGAGGAAGCGCGCCGGGTTCTCCCAGGCGTCGGCGGCGAAGCTCGTCGTGTTCGGCCCGGCGCAGCGCGTCGGCAGCGTCAGGAAGGCGCCGCGGGGGGTGACCGAGGGGGCTCCCGCGCAGGCGCTCTGCGGCAAGAACTCGAATTCCTCCCCGGGTTCGAGCTCGACGCTCCTGTTGTAGCAGTTGCCGCGAAAGTCATTGTGGAGCGGGTCCGACGGGTTGCCCCACAGCTGCGTCTTGTTGCCGTAGACCAGTTCCTGCTCGGAGATGTTGCGCACCCGCGCGACCGGGTTGTAGGGCGGCTCGGGGTTGACGCCGACATCGACGACGATGTTCTGGTTGACGACGCGGAAGCCGAGCCGCAGCACCGTCCCCGGCGGGGGCACCAGGTTGAAGACCGGCGACTGGAACCAGGAGATGGTTTTGACCACCGAGTTGCCGACCACGCCGACGGCAGTCTCGTCCGGGCACTGGTTGGTGCCGCTGCCGAATTTGACCGTGACGAAGTCGAGCGTCGAGCAGCGCGGGTAGGCGGTCGTGTCGCCGGCCAGGCCGGCGACCTGGGCGAGGAAGACGTCGCGCACCCGCCCTTCGGTGAACGGCGCGTCGCCTTCGCCGGTCCTGTGGTTGACCCCGAAGGAGGTCGTCATCGCGTGGGGGTGGCCGCCCGCCTGGGTCGCGGCGCTGCCGTCGGCTTCCTCGAAGGCGACCTTGAAGCTGTTCAGCCCGAACGCCGCCTGCGCCGGGCCCGCCATCGCGGCCGCCGCTGCGAGCGCCGCGCAGGCCGCCACGATCGTCCTCAGCGTCGTCTTGCTCTTCTTCATCGCCCTGCCCTCCGGTTGGCGCGCCTACAGCGCTTCGCGTTTCGACTCAGCACCTGCGCCCGTCGCGAGAAGCGCCGGGTCTGGCCCCGCGCCCGCCGCGCGCG
>DASTVL010000069.1:0-2046 GCA_035759115.1 Solirubrobacterales bacterium
CCGAGCACGTCCTCGACCTGGACCTCGCGCAGCTGCTTGCTCAGCTGCACGCCGCCGCGCAGCAGCTCGAACACGGTCGGCAGGGTGCGCACGCGGATCTCCCGCTCGCGGCAGGCGGCGACGACGCGGCCGCGCAGCGTCCCCGGCGCCGAGGGGATCGCGATCACGACCTCGTCCGGTTCGGTCTCGTCGAGGATCTGCTCGATCTGCGCCGTGGCGCCGAGCACCTTGAGGCCGAGCATCCGCATCCCGCGTTTGCGCGCGTCGTCGTCGACGAAGCCGATCGCGGTCGCGCCGAGGTTCGGGTTGAGGTGCATCTCGCGCACGACCATCTGTCCGCCCGAGCCGGCGCCGACGACGAGCACCTCGTGTTTCGGCAGCCGGTGCCCGTGGGTCGGGCGCTCGACGATCAGCCGCACGGCGAGGCGGGCGCCGGCGATCAGGAAGAGCGTCAGCATGAAGTCCATCACCGCGACCGAGCGCGGCAGGCCGTACTCGAAGGGCTGGATCACGGTGAAGACGACGACCAGCAGGGCGCCGGCGACGGCGACCGCGCGGACGATCGCGAGGAAGTCGCGACCGCTGACGTAGCGCCACCACTTCTGGTAGAGGCCGAAGGCGGCGAACACGGCGACCTTGCCGACGACGACGAAGCCGACCGCCTCGAGAAAGAGCGTCCAGTAGCGGTCGGGGAGGCCTTCGTCGAGGAAGCGGAGGCGGAACGCCAGGTAGAAGGCCAGCGCGACGAGGGCCGCATCGGCCGCCATCTGCAGCACCCGGTTGCGGTACACGGGGTGGTTCAACCGACGGATCACGACCCGGCGAGTTTAGATGCTGTTCGCCCCGATCCCTAGAATGCCCGCTTCCCGCATGCTCCTGCTCGCCAGCGTCACCGACTTCTTCCTCGACCCGATCGTCAACGCCGGGACCGATTTCATCGGCTCCACCGGCCTGCCCGCGGTCTTCATCCTGATGGCGCTCGAGTCCGCCTGCCTGCCGGTGCCGAGCGAGGCGATCATGCTGTTCGCCGGCTCCAGCGTCGCCGCCGGCGACCTCTCGCTGTTCGGCGTCGTCGCCGCCGGCGTGCTCGGCAACCTGGTCGGCTCCTGGGCCGCCTACGCGATCGGCTACTTCGCCCGCCTCGACCTGCTCGAGAAGAACCGCCTGATCCACGTCCCGCCCAAGTACCTGAAATGGGCCGACGACTGGTTCGAGCGCTACGGCGACGCGACGGTCTTCTTCACCCGCATGCTGCCGATCATCCGCACCTTCATCTCGCTGCCGGCCGGGATCGCGAAGATGCCGTTCTGGCGCTTCACCGTGCTGACCCTGCTCGGTTGCATCCCCTGGGTGCTGATGCTGGCCCTGGTCGGCCAGGCGGTGGGCGAGAACTGGGAGGAGTGGCGCGGCCACCTGCACTACCTCGACTACGCCGTCGTCGTCGCTGCGGTCGCCGGTGGGATCTACTGGTTGATCCGGCGCCGGCGCGGCAACGGCACGGCGCCGGAGACGCCCTGAGCGACGCCATCCCCGCCCGTCGTGCGGTGGCGTTGGGCATCGTCCAGGGCCCGGCGGAGCTGCTGCCGGTCTCCTCCTCCGCCCACATCGTGCTGCTGCCCTGGCTGGCCGGCTGGGAGTGGGAGAAGCTCGACCCGGAGGTCCGCAAGAGCTTCGAGGTGGCGCTGCACGGCGGCGCTGCGGCGGCGCTGCTGATCGGCCAGCGGCGCGAGATCGTCGCCGAGCTGCGCTCCTTCGACGCGCACCGGGCGCTGTTGCTGGCGCTCTCCTTCCTGCCCGCGGCGATCGTCGGCTACACGCTGGAGCGGCCGATCGAGCGCCGGCTGGGCGGGCCCGGGGCGACCGCCGCCGGGTTGCTCGCCGGCGCGGCGGCGATGGTCGCGGCCGACACCCGCCCGCAACAGCGCGGCGAGGGCGAGGCGACGGCGGCCGACGGGATAGCGCTCGGCGTCGCCCAGGCCGCGGCCCTCGCGCCGGGAGTCTCCCGCAACGGCATCACGCTCGCGGCGGCGCGCTGGCGGCGCTTCT
>DASTVL010000070.1:0-10220 GCA_035759115.1 Solirubrobacterales bacterium
CGCCTGCTGCGGCACCCACCCCACGTCCCCGTTCGGCGAGTCCACGCTCCCCCCATCTGGCTTCAGCGTCCCGGCAAGAATCGACAACAGCGTCGTCTTCCCAGCCCCGTTAGGCCCGATAACAGCCACAAGCTCCCCCGGCTCGGCGGCGAAGTCGACCTCCCGAAGAGCTTCGCGCTTCCCGTAGTGCTTGACCAACCCCCGCGCGTCCATCGCCCGAACCGTACTGAGGAGGGATGGGGATACCCCCGGACGGGCGGATACTCAGAGCGAGCGAAGCGAGCGAGTCCGGTCGGGGGTATCCCCATCCCTCCCCTAAACTCGCCTCTCGATGCAGTTCCCAAGCACCCGCATGCGACGTCTGCGCCGCACCGAGACTCTGCGCGGCCTCGTCCGCGAGACCAGCCTCTCGCCCGCCGACCTGATCCAGCCCGTCTTCGTCGTCGCCGGCGAGGGCGTGCGCGAGGAGGTCCCCTCGATGCCCGGCATCGAGCGCTTCTCGATCTCCGAGCTGGTCGCCGAGGCGACCGAGATCGCGACCGCCGGGATCGGCGCGATCCTGCTCTTCGGCGTGCCGGCGGCGAAGGACGAGACCGGCTCGGGCGCCTACGACGACGAGGGTGTCGTGCAGATGGCGGTGCGGGCGCTGAAGGAGGCCCATCCCGAGCTGACCACGATCACCGACGTCTGCCTCTGCGAGTACACCTCGCACGGCCACTGCGGCTTCGTCCGCGACGGCGAGGTCGACAACGACCTGACGATCGAGCTGCTGGCGAAAACCGCGATCTCCCACGCCGAGGCCGGCGCCGACGCGGTCGCGCCGAGCGACATGATGGACGGCCGGGTCGGCACGATCCGCCACCAGCTCGACGAGGAGGGCCACTCCGGCACGCCGATCGTCGCCTACAGCGCCAAGTACGCCTCCGCCCTCTACGGGCCGTTCCGCGACGCCGCCGAGTCGACTCCCGAGTTCGGCGACCGCCGCGGCTACCAGCTCGACCCGGCCAACGCCGAGGAAGCCGTGCGCGAGGCGCAGCTCGATCTCGACGAGGGCGCCGACATGCTGATGGTCAAGCCGGCGATCCTCTACCTCGACGTCGTCCGCCGGATCAAGCAGGAGACCGCCGCGCCGCTCGCCGCATACCATGTCTCGGGCGAGTACTCGATGCTGAAGGCGGCCGCCGCCAACGGCTGGATCGACGAGCGCGCCGCGGTGCTGGAGACGCTGACCTCGATCCGCCGCGCCGGCGCCGACGCGATCGTCACCTATTACGCGAAGGAGGCAGCGCAGTGGCTCCGGTGAAGACCCCACAGTCGAAGGCGCGCTCCCGTAGCGACGGGGCGGCGATCCCGCTCGACGAGACCGACAAGCGGCTGATGAACCTGCTGCAGTCGAGCTTCGCGCTCGACCCCGAGCCCTTCGCCCTGCTCGCCTCCGAGGCCGAGCTCGAGCTCGACGACGTCCTCGCCCGCACCAACCGCCTGCTCGAGCAGCGGATCATCCGCGAGATCACGCCGATCTTCGACACCCGGGCGCTCGGCTACGAGTCGATGCTGGTCGCCGCCAAAGTCGACGCCGAGAATCCGCAGCGCGCGGCCGCCGCGGTCAACGCCCACCCGGGCGTCTCGCACAACTACCTGCGCACGCACGACTTCAACCTCTGGTTCACGATCGCCGTGCCGCCCGATTCGCAGCTGGGCATGGACGGCACCCTGGCGGCGCTGATGGAGGAGGCCGGGGCCGAGTCGATGCGCCAGCTGCCGACCCTGACCCTGTTCAAGATCAACATGAACCTGGAGATGGAGAAGGGCACCGACGCGCTTGCCGCCGCGGTCGAGGCGGCGCCCCCGCGCGAGCTCGAGCGCCAGCCCTACGACGAGCGCGACATCGCCACGATCCGCGCCCTGCAGGGGCCGATGGAGGCGGTCGAGCGGCCCTACGACGCAGCCGCGGCGGAGCTCGGGATCTCGACCGAGGAGCTGCTCGAGCGGCTGCGCGACATGGTCGAGCGCAAGCTGCTGCGCCGCGTCGCCGCGATTCTCTTCCACCGCCGGGCCGGCTTCTCGGCCAACGGCATGGGGGTCTGGAAGGTGCCCGAGGAGGAGATCCTCCAGACCGGCAGGCGGATGGCCTCCTTCCGCGGCATTTCCCACTGCTACCAGCGACCGACCTACGCCGACTGGCCCTACAGCGTCTTCACGATGGCCCACGGCCGCTCGAAGCAGGAGTGCGACGCGATCCTCGACTCGATCGCCGCCGAGTGCGGGATCGGTCCCGACGGCCGCGCCACGCTCTACTCCTCGACCGAGTACAAGAAGATCCGCCTGCACTACTTCACCGACGACTACGACCGGTGGGACGCTGACCACTCGTAGCGCCGAGCTGTACGGGCGGGCGCAGCGCGTTCTGCCGGGGGGCGTCAACAGCCCGGTGCGGGCGATGCGCCAGATCGGCCGCGAGCCGGTCTTCGTCGCGCGCGGCGAGGGCTGCGAGCTGGTCGAC
This sequence comes from Solirubrobacterales bacterium, assembly GCA_035759115.1. Taxonomy (GTDB): domain Bacteria; phylum Actinomycetota; class Thermoleophilia; order Solirubrobacterales; family 70-9; genus VRUE01. The sequence goes on from DASTVL010000070.1 coordinate 2,504, forward strand.
GTCGACGGCAACCGCTACGTCGACTGGGTCTGCTCCTGGGGCCCGCTGATCCTCGGCCATGCCGATCCCCAGGTCGTCGCCGCGGTGAGCGAGGCGGCGGCGCGCGGGACCAGCTACGGCGCCGCGACCGAGGCCGAGGTCGAGCTCGCCGAGGAGGTCGCGGCCCGGATCCCCTCGGTCGAGATGCTGCGCATGACCAGCTCCGGCACCGAGGCGGCGATGGGGGCGGTGCGGCTCGCCCGGGCGCTCACCGGCCGCGAGGTCGTGCTCAAGTTCGCCGGCGCCTACCACGGGCACTCCGACGGGCTGCTCGCCGACGCCGGCTCGGGGCTTGCGACGCTGGCGATCCCGGGCAGCCCCGGCGTGCCGGCGGCACAGGCGGCCGGCACGGTCGTCGTGCCCTGGAACGACCGCGAGGCGGTCTCGCGCGCGCTCGAGCGGCACGAGGTCGCGGCGCTGCTCGCCGAGCCGCTGCCGGCCAACATGGGCGTCGTCCCGGCGGCGCCGGGCTTTCTCGAGTTCCTGCGCGAGGCGAGCGCCGAGGCCGGGGCGCTGCTCGTCTTCGACGAGGTGATCAGCGGCTTCCGCGTCGCCCCCGGCGGCGCCCAGCAGCTCTATGGAGCTGAGCCCGACCTGACCGTGCTCGGCAAGGTCCTCGGCGGCGGCCTGCCCGCCGCCGCCTTCGGCGGCTCGCGGCAGGCGATGGAGCGGATCGCCCCGGCCGGCGACGTCTACCAGGCGGGGACCCTCTCCGGCAGCCCGCTCGCGGTCGCCGCCGGCCTCGCCACCCTGAGCCGGCTCGACGCAGCCGCCTACGAGCGGCTCGTCGCGCTGACCGAGCGGCTCGCCGCCGGCCTGACCGAGCTCGCCGCCGACCGGCCGCTGCAGGTCGTCTCGGCGCCGGGCCTGCTGACGCTCTTCTTCAGTCCCGAGCCGGTCGCCGACTTCGCCGCGGCCGCCGCCTGCGACCTCGAGGCCCACGCCCGCTTCTGCCGCGCGATGCTGGCCCGCGGGGTCTACCCGCCGCCGTCGCAGTTCGAGGCATGGTTCGTCTCGCTCGCCCACGACGAGGCGGCGATCGAGCGCACCCTGGAAGCCGCCGCCGAGTCCCTTGACGAGGCCGTGGGATGACCGAGCTGCGGGCGCTCGCGCGACAACTGAAGGAAGAGGGCACGCCGATCTCCCCGCACGTGGCCGAGTCCGCCGCGGACTCGTTTGCGCCGCCCGGCGACCGCGCCTTCGTGCTCGAGGCCGTGCGCGAGGGCTACCTGCTCCATTACACCGAGTCGCGGCTGCTCGCCGGCCACGACCCGGATCTCGCCCTACTCGCCGGCGACTACCTCTACGCGCTCGGAATCGAGCGCCTCGCGGCGCTCGGCGACACCGACACCGTCCTCGTCCTCGCCGACCTGATCGGCGCCAGCGCCCAGCTCCACGCCGAAGGCCGTGAGCAGGAGGTCGCCGCCCGGTGGCGCGAGGCGCTCGCCGCCATCGGCGGCGATTGAGCTATCTGACGGTGCAGTCGCGGACCAGGGTCGTCGTCACGCGCCTGCCGCCGGAGAAGCCGAAGTTGGCTCGGGCGAACGGGTAGACGGCGCCCGGGAAGCCCGCCGGCGCGGCGCAGCCGGCGCTGACGAAGCTGCGACGTTTGCCTCGGTAGCTGTAGACGCGGCGCAGCTTCATCTCGAAGTGGCTGACGTAGGCCCACTTGCGGGCCGTCTTCGGCAGCGTCGTGTTGATCACGGTGCCGAAGGTGCCCTTCTTTTCGGTGATCTTGAAGTTGAGCACGAAAGCCGACGGCGGCTTCTTGCCGTAGACCTGGGCGAGCAGGCGGCGCTTGCCGCCGGAGCGCTTCGCGTGGAAGACGAGCATCGGTCCGTTGAAGGTGAAGGGCGCCTGGTTCTTGAGGTGGATCCGCACCCGGACCTTGCCGCTGCCGACGATCGCCCCGCCGCAGATCCTCTTCGCCGCGCGGATCGTCGTCGGCTGGATCTTGCGCACGCGGCAGGTCGGCAGGCCACGGTCGAAGATCCTCCCCGCGCGGTTGATCCCGATCGAGATCTTCTGCAGCTGCGGGGGCGGGTCGATCCCCTCGCTGGACTTGAAGGTGCCGCCGACCTTGACGGTCACCGGCGCCAGATCCGCGCGTGGGAGCGCGCGCGGGGTGATGCCGCCTTCAAAGCCGACGATGACGCCGTTCTGCTGTACGACCTCCCCCCGCGCGACCGCGGCGGCCCCGAGAGCAAGCAGCAGCGCTACCGCAATCAGGCCGCCGCGCCGCAACTCAGATGAACCTCGAGGAGTCGATCCGGCATTCCCTGAAGCCGAAGCTGATCACCGTGTTGTTGGCCTGGTTGTTGTTGCGGTTGAGCTTGACGGCGAGCTTCTGAGCCTTGAACTTGTTGCCGGACTTGAGCGACTTGCCGATCAGCTGCAGAAAGCGCTTCTCCCGCATCAGATAGCCGAACCACTTGCTCAGCTTGGTCGTGTCGGCCGCCGGGCGCGGCACCCGCGCCATCGTGCGGACGGACCTGCCGAGCGCGCCCGAGGCGCGGATGAAGCGCTTCCCGGCCGGCCCCAGCTTGCCCCTCTGGACCTGGCCCTTGACGCCCTTGAGGATGCGCGAGTTTGCCCTGGTGTTCGCCTTGCAGATCGGCTCGAGCTTGGCGACGTACTGGTCGCGCGTGAGTTCGGCTTCGCCTTCCGCCGCAAGCGCCGGAACCGCCACGAGCAGCGCCACGAGCAGCGCCACGCCGATTGCCGGCAGCGGCGTTTTCCTTGCTGAGCTTCCCACTAGATCAATCCTCCTGTTCGCTCTGGCTGGTCCTGGCGAGCACGCATTGCGCCCAGCCGATCCCCTGTTCTCAAACCCCGTGACAAAAAATACACAAGTTCCTATGTCCTGCACTACCGCTAACCCGCGCGAGAGCCATGAAGATCGATTTCGGGCAGGATTTTCTCCAACGGGCGCGGCAGCCACCAGACGCGATCGCCGAGCAGCAGCATCAGCGCCGGCAGCAGCACGATCCGCACCACCGTCGCGTCGAGCAGCACGGCCACGGCCAGCCCGACACCGAGCTGGCTGACAGTGGCGATGCTGGCGCCGGCGAAGGCGAGGAAGACGGCCATCATGATCGCCGCCGCGCCGGTGATCACGCGCGCCGTCCGCTCGAGCCCGAATTCGATCGCCTCTTTGTTCGAGGAGTTGTTCTCATAATGCTCACGCATCCGCATCAAGAGGAAGACCGCGTAGTCGATCGAGAGGCCGAAGATGATCCCGAATATCCCCGCGGCGCCGATCGCGTCGACGTAGGTGTGGCCGCCGAGCGGCCAGCTGTCCGGAACCTCGAAGAGCAGCGTGAGCACGCCGAAGGCGACAGCGACCGTGACCAGGTTGAGCGCCACGGCGATCGCGGCGACGAGCAGCGCCCGCAGGATGACGACCAGGATCAGGAAGGTCGCGATCGTGATCACGCCGATCATGATCGGGATCCGTTCCGAGATCACCGAGGTGTAGTCGATCAGTTCGGCGGCCGCGCCGGTGACGCCGGTAGTCGCCCCGGTCGCCGTGGCCAACTCGCCGGCATCCTCTTTCAGCCGCTCGTTCAGAGCGGTCGAACCCTCGGTGTTGAAGGTGTAGCGGGGGATCACGACCATCTGCGCCGCCTGGCCGTTCTCCAGATCGACGACCCGGGCGACGCGCTTGCGCTCCCTCGGCGTCGCTCCGTCGAGGCTGGAGAGGACGAAGTAGCCGGAGTCGAAGATCCCCGGCGAGTTGCGGCGCAGGCGGTCGACCTTGCCGTTGACGTCCTTGGCCTGCACCGAGACCTTGACGCTGGAGCGGCGCAGGCCGCTCTGCAGCGGTTGCGATTGCTGGAAGCCTTCGGCCAGTTTTTCTTCCAGGGTGCCGGCGCCGCCGCGCAGCCGGCCCAGGCCGTCGACCAGTTGCGAGGCGCCCCCTTCGAGCCGGCCGAGCGCGTCCGGCAATGCGCCGGTTCCCTCGGCGAGCCGGGCGGCCCCGTCGTGCAGCTGCCTGCTCCCTTCTACGAGACGCTTCTCGCCGTCGTTCAGGCTGCCCGCCCGGCTCGAGAGCCGGTTGGCTTCGCCGGTGGCGATCAGCAGCGATTCGACCAGGCCTTCGGCTTCCCGCAGCTGCGGCTCGAGGGTCGGATCGGCCGCCGCTCGTTTCTTCAGTTCGGTCTGCAGGCTGCGCGCCGAGGACAGCGCCCGGCTGCTAAGGGTGTTGAAGACGACCTCCGAGGTTTCTTCGAGCGAGAGCGCGCCGAGCTGCGCTTTTTCCTGGCCTTCGGCAAGCCTGCCCGAGCCGCTCTCGAGCTGCTGGATGGCGCCGACGGCGCGCCCGGCCTCGGAGCCGAGCCGGGCGATGCCGCCTTCGAGCTGCTTCGCACCGTCGCCCGCCTGGCCGGTCCCGTCGGCGAGCAGGCCCGCCCCGTAGCCGGCCTGCTCGATGCCCGAGCGCAGCTGCCGTACACCGTCGGTCGCCTGCCCTAGCCTCCTGCCCAGCGTCGTCAGCTGCTTCGGGTCGGCCTCGCCGCGCCCGGCGAGCAGATCGTTGCCCGTCTTGCGCAGCGGCCGCACCTGCTTGCGGATCTGCGCCGGTCCGATCACGGCCTGTACGCCGGGGTCACGGGAGATCCGTCGCTGCCAGCGGCTCAGCGCGGCGAGCGTGCCGGGTTCGGTGATCGGCCCGTCGTCGGAGACCGCGACCACGACGAACGGCGCTTCCCAGCCGGGCCCGATCGCGTCGGCGATCAGTTCGGCTTCCTCGCGCGCGGGATTGGAGGTCGGCAGCTGCTCGGCGCTGGGCGGGCCGGTCTTCAGCGCCAGCACCGGCAGCGCCAGGACCAGGACGACGATGCCGATCAGGATCACCGCGACCAGCGGTCGTCGCAGCGCTCCGCGCACGAGCGTCATCACACCGTCGCCGCCGCGGTTGCCGCCGATGCGCCAGCGGTTGACGTTGTGCCCGGTCACCATCAGCAGCGACGGCCCGATCAGGGCGGCGACGATGACGCTGATCCCGGTGACGACGATCGCCGTGCCGGCGAGCGAGATCAGCAGCGACCCCGGCATCACGAACAGCGTCACCAGCATCGCCAGGAACAGGGTCGAGCCGGCGAAGACGATCGTGCGACCGGCGGTGCGGCGCGTCATCTGCGCCGCTTCCCGCGGCGGCGTGCCGGTGGCCAGCTCCTCGCGGAAGCGAGAGACCATCAGCAGCGCGTAGTCGACGCCCAGCGCCAGCCCCATCATCGTGCAGACGGTGAGCGCGAAGCCGTCGATCGTGATCCAGTTGGCGCCGACCGCCAGCACGCCGCGCGAGACGGTCACCGCCACGGCGCCGAACGCGAGCGGGATCGCGGCCGCGATCGGCGAACGGAAGACCAGCAGCAACACCAGCAGGAGGAAGGGAACCGCGACCAGCTCCGCCACCTCGGTGGCGTGGATCGACTCGTCTATCGTCGCCCGGGAGAGGCTGGCGAAGCCGCTCTGCGCGGCGCTGACCGGCGGGCGAATCTCCTCTTCGAGAGTCCGGTTCAGGTAGGGGACGGTGTCCTGCACCGCCTCGGCCTCGTCGACGTGAAAGTCGACCAGGATCAGCGCCTTGCGAGGGCTCGGGCGCAGGTTGTCGACACTGCCTTTGTCCCAGGGAGAGATGGTCGAGACGACGGGATCGGTGCGCAGCGTGCGGATCAGCGCCGGCCCCTGCCTGTCCAGCGCTCCGGGCGGGCCCTGCAGGAGGATCGCGAACGGCGCCGTGTCGCCGAAGTAGCGCTGCTGCAGCTCGGCCGCGCGGCCTGAGTCCGTCCCGGGGACGCTGAGCGAGGTCGGCTTGAGCTCGTCCTCGACTCCCCGCCCGATCGCCGCCAAGACGGCGATCGCGGCCAGGGCCGTGGCGAGCACGACCCATGGGCGCCGCAACGAGAGCGGCAGGCGTCTGTCCTCCCCGGAAATAGACACGCAGAGTGCTTATACCAACCCGGCGGCTGTGCCCGCTCGTGTGATTAACCTTTTGTACACAAACGCCCATTCGGCGCCGGCCTCGCAGGCTCTCGACGCCGGTCGCGCCGCCGAGGCAATAAACTGCGCGGTCGGTCGAACGGCAGAGATTGGCTGACGAGGCAGACAAGCGAAACGGTGCCGAGGGCGCGAGCCCGGCGGAGCGGGCGAAGCCCGACCCCCCCGGCTACTTCGAGGGCGAGTCGATGACCCGCCGTCGCGCCTTCACGGTCGCCTCGCAGGCGCTCGGCGGGGTCGCCGGGGCGGCGATCGTGCTGCCCGCGGTCGGCTTCGCGGTGGCGCCGATCTTCCACCGCGGCAAGGAGCGCTGGGAGGCGGTCGGCCCGGTCGGGGACTTCGTCGAGGACACCTACCGCCAGGTCGTCTTCACCGAGACCGAGGGGATCGGCGACGCCGGCAAGACGACCGCCTACGTGCGCAAAGGGTCCAAATCGCTGGGCGAGGACCCGAAGCAGATGATCGCCGTCTCCAACCGCTGCGCCCACCTCGGCTGTCCGGTGCGCTTCGTCGAGGCGGCGGGCAACTTCATCTGCCCCTGTCACGGCGGCGTCTATGACTTCGTCGGCAAAGTGATCGGCGGCCCGCCGGTGCGCCCGCTCGACCAGTTCCAGGCGCGGATCCGCAACGGCGAGGTCGAGCTCGGCCCGCGCTACAGCGTCACCTCGCAGCTGGAGCCGGTGCGCGCCCGCGATCCGGGCGAGTTCACCGGCGGCATCTGGGAGTATCTGTATCCGCCCCGGCCATCCACCTTCCCGCCGCCCAGCGGCTGACCCGGGGTGAGATGACGCCATGAAACTCGACTCGCTGATACCCGCCCCGCTGCGTAGACCGGCCAAGCCCGGCCAGGGCAACGGCGCCAAGGGAGCCGCTCCCGCCGACCTCAAGACCTCGCCGCCCGAGCGCCAGTCCGATGCGGCCAAGCTCGGCGACAAAGCCAAAGAGGCGCCCGCCGACGTGCTCGCCTGGGTCGACCAGCGCACCGCGGCCTCGGGCTTCCTCACCGGGATGCTCTTCCGCAAGGTGCCGAAGGGGACCAACTGGTTCTACACGCTCGGCTCGGCGACGCTCTTCGCCTTCATCGCACAGGCCGTCACCGGCGTCTTCCTGGCGATGTTCTACACGCCCTCCACGACCCAGGCCTACGCCTCGATCTCGCACATCAACAACGAGGTCTTCCTCGGCGCCTTCGTGCACGGCATGCACAAATGGGGCTCGAGCGTGATGGTGATCCTGATCTTCCTCCACATGGGGCGGACCTTCTTCTTCGGCGCCTACAAGTACCCGCGCGAGCTCAACTGGGTGATCGGCGTGGTGCTCCTGATCCTGACGATGACGATGGCCTTCACCGGCTACCTGCTGCCCTTCGACCAGCGCTCCTTCTGGGCCTCGGTCGTCGGGATCAACATCAACGGCACCGGCCCCGTCGTCGGCCCGTACCTGAGCGACTTCCTGCGCGCCGGGCCGGAGCTCGGCGCGACCACGCTCTCGCGCTTCTACGCGATCCACATGCTGCTGCTGCCGGGCGCGATCATCGCCCTGATCGGCGCCCACATGTACCTCGTGGTCAAGCTCGGCACGACCGCGCCGCCATGGGTGCGGGCGGATAAGCCCAAGAACGCGACGCCGACCGCGGCGCTCGATGCGGGCGTCGAGGGCAACGGGGGACCGCGATGAA
>DASTVL010000071.1:0-4680 GCA_035759115.1 Solirubrobacterales bacterium
GGCTTCCTGCCCGCCTCGCTGGTCGACATCCGCCGCGTCCACAACCTCGACGAGTTCCTCGGCCAGACGCTCGAGTGCAAAGTGATCGAGCTCAACCGCAGCCGCAACAACGTCGTGCTCTCGCGCCGCGCCGTGCTCGAGGAAGAGCGCAAGGAGGTGCGCGAGCAGATCCTCGACCGGCTCCAGCCCGGCCAGGTGGTCGAGGGCAAGATCTCCAACATCGTCGACTTCGGCGCCTTCGTCGACCTCGACGGGATCGACGGCCTGATCCACATCTCCGAGCTTTCCTGGAGCCACGTCAACCATCCCTCCGAGGTCGTCTCGATCGGCGACACGGTGCGGATCAAAGTGCTCGACATCGACCGCGACCGTCAGCGCATCTCGCTGGGCCTCAAGCAGACCCAGGAGGACCCCTGGCAGCGGGTGATCAGCACCCACCGCTCCGGCGATGTGCTCGAGGGCACCGTCACCAAGGTCGTCGCCTTCGGCGCCTTCGTCGAGATTCTGCCGGGAGTCGAGGGCCTGGTCCACATCTCCGAGCTCGCCGACCACCACGTCGAGAGCCCGAGCGAGGTCGTCGAGCCGAACTCCACACTGAACGTGAAGATCCTCGAGATCGACGAGGAGCGGCGGCGGCTCTCGCTCAGCATCAAGCGGGTCGAGGGGCAGAACATGCCGATGGGCGACCTCTCGGCGCAGATCGCTTCGGCTGAGGGATCGGAGGGTTCGCCTGAGGAGTCCGAGGGTTCGCCTGAGGAGCCTCAGGCGGCCACAGAGGTTGACGCTCCCGAGCCTGAGGTCGTAGCTGAGGAGCCTGTTGCCGAGGAGGCCGCCGAGCAGCCTGAGGCTGAGGAGCCTGAGGAGGAGCCGGCTGAGGAAAAGGAGCCGGCTGTTGAGGAGCCTGAGGAGGAGCCGGCTGTTGAGGAGCCTGAGGTCGAGGCGGCTGCTGAGGAGACTGAGGAGTCGGGCTCGGACGAGTCCTGAGGTTCGGTGGCCCGGCCGCTGACTATCGGGCTGACCGGTGGGATCGCAGCGGGGAAGTCCGAGGCGCTGGCCGCGTTCGAGCGGTTGGGGGCGGCGACGATCTCCAGCGACGCGGTCGTGCACGAGCTGCTCGATGGCGAGCCCTTGCTCTCTCGGCTGACGGAGCGCTGGGGGGACGAGGTCGCGCCCGGCGGCAGGGTCGACCGGCAGAAGATCGGCTCGATCGTCTTCGCCGACCCCGACGAGCTGAAGTGGCTCGAGGCCCAGATCCATCCGCTCGTCGGCGAGCGGATCGGCGCCTGGCTGGGCGGCCTGCCCGAGGACGACGGCGTTGCGGTTGCCGTGGTCGAGGTGCCGCTGCTGTTCGAGTCCGAGATGGAGTCGGTCTTCGACACGACCGTCGCCGTGGTCAGCTCGGACGCGGTGCGGCGGAAGCGCGCCGAGGCGCGCGGCCATGCCCTCGTCGACGAGCGCGAGGCGCGCCAGCTGGCGCAGGACGAGAAGGCGGTGCGGGCCGAGCACGTGGTCGAGAACGACGGCAGCATCGAGGAGCTCGAGCGGGAGCTGTCCGGCCTTGTCGAGAAGCTGGGCGGATGAGGAAGAAGGTGCGCCGGCGCCGGCGGCTGCTGGCCGGGGGCGCGGCCGTGATCGCAGGGCTCGCCGCGGGCCTCGCGCTCGGAGCCTTCGGCAAGTTCGACGACGTGATCCAGGAGCTGACGCTGCCCTTGCGCCATGAGGACGTGATCCGCCAGCAGTCGCGCGAGAAGGACGTCGACGCGGCGCTGATCGCGGCCGTGATCTACGCCGAGTCGAAGTTCGAGGACCGCACCTCGAGCGCCGGCGCTCGAGGGCTGATGCAGATCACGCCGCAGGCGGCGGCCGACATCGAGCGGCACAGCGGCGGCACCACCTTCGAGCTCGGTGACCTCGCCGACCCCGAAATCAACATCCGCTACGGCACCTTCCTGCTGCGCGAACTGCTCGACCGCTACGACGGCGACGTCGTCGCCGTGCTCGCCGCCTACAACGCCGGTCCGACCAACGCCGAACGGTGGGGGGGCAGCGAGCTGACGATCGATGGCATCCCCTTCCCGGAAACGCGCGCCTACGTCGAAGACGTGCTCGACAAGCAGCGCGCCTACCGCGACGAGTACCCGCGGGAGCTGGGATATTGAGCGCGCCGCGCCCCCGCCTCGCGGCGCTCGCGATCGCCGTCGGCATCGTCCTCGCCGACTCCTCGATCGTCGTCCTTGCCCTGCCGGAGATCTACCGCCAGCTCGACACCAGCGTCGCCGGCGTGACCTGGGTGCTGGTCTCCTTCAACCTGGTGATGGCGCTGGCCGCCGTGCCCGCCGCCCACCTGGCGCGGCGGATCGGGCCGGGACGGGCGGCGGCGATCGGGCTCGCGATCTTCGCCGGGGCCGGGCTCGCCTGCGGGCTCGCGGCCGAGCTGAACACGCTGATCGCCGCCCGCTGCGTGCAGGCGCTGGGCGGGGCTATCGCCGTGACCGCGGTGCTGGAGCTGTTGCCGGCGACGGTCGGCTCCGAGCGCCGCGCCGTCGCCGTCTGGGCGGCGGCCGGGGCGACCGGGGCGGCGCTCGGGCCGGCCGTCGGCGGCATCCTCACCGAGCTCGTCTCCTGGCAGTCGATCTTCCTGATCCAGGCCCCGATCGCGATCGCCGCCGGCGTGCCCGTGCTGGCCGTCGCCAGGCACGAGGCGGCGACCGGGGTCATCGCCACCGAGCTGCGCCCGACGGGCCGCCCGCACCTGCTCGCCAACCTGGCGCTGGCGCTGGCCTCCTCGGCGATCGCCGCGGCGCTCTTCCTGCTCGTGCTGCTGCTGATCGAGGGCTGGCGCCTGACCCCGATCGGCGCCGCGATCGTCGTCTCCGTGATGCCGCTGGCGGCGCTGCTCGGCGCCCGCATCGGTCCCCGCTCCGGCAGCGAGCGCGCCCGCGCCGCAGCGGGCTCGATTCTCGTCGCCGGCGGCCTCGGCGGGCTCGCCCTGCTGCCCAAGGCCGAGGTGGCGCTGACCGTGCCGCCGCAGCTGCTGATCGGCGTCGGGCTCTCGCTGGTGCTCTCGGCGCTGACCGAGACGGCCCTCGCCGGTCGCGCGCCGCAGGCGATCCACGGCGGCTGGACGATCTCGGCCCGCCACGCCGGCGTCGCGGTCGGGCTGATCCTGCTGACGCCGTTGTTCACCGCGCAGATCGCCGATCAGCGCCGCGACGCGATCGACGCCGGCACCGCGGTCGTGCTCGACTCGCGGGTGCAGCCGCTGCTCAAGCTCGAGCTTGCGCAGCGGATCCAGGAGCGGCTCGAAGGCGAGCGGGGGAAAGTGCCGACGATCGGGCCGGCCTTCGAGCCGCTGCCCGAGGACCCCGATGACCGCGAGGACGTGCTGACCCTGCGCGACGACCTGCAGGATCAGCTCGACCGCGCCGCCACGCACGCCTTCAGCCCCTCGTTCGGCCTCGGCGCCCTGCTCGGCCTGCTGGCGCTGATCCCGATCGGCCTGGCGCGGAGGGTCGACCTGTGAACGCCGCGTCGCGGGGGCAGCTGCTGATCGGCGTCGCGCTCGTCGCCTCGCTGCTGCTGGTCGGCGCCTACCTGGCCGCGGGCGGCTCCTCCTACACGCCGGCGAAGGCCCAGAACCCATGCAAGGAGCGGCAGTGGCGCGACCCCGACGGGCTGCAGGAGCTCGCCGAGCAGTTCTCGCTCTCGGCACTCGACGGCGCTGCCTGCGAGCTCGGCGTCAGCCGCGAGCGGCTCGCCCGCGCGCTGGCGACCCCGGAGTCGCGCGAGCGCTTCCTCCAGCGCCAGGGGATCGACGACGAAGAGCTGGTGCGGGCGGTCCGGGCCGGCCTGCTGCGCGCGGTCGACGACGCCGAACGCGCCGGCGCGCTCAACCCCGTCCTGGCCGATCCGCTGCGCTCGACCCTGCGCCGGATCCCGCCCGAGCAGGCGATCGAACTGATCCAGAACGCCGAAGACCTGCTCGACAGCCTGCAGAGCTTCTTCGGCCCCGCCCAGGGCCTGCTCGAACAGCTCTTCGGTTGACGCCTAGCCGCCCGCGGACGCGAAGCGGAGCCGGCGGCGCCTGATCACTTCTTGAACTGGAACTTCTGACCTTTGACGCTCCAGGAGATGCCGGTGCACAGTTCTTCCGGCGTCACCTTGAGCGCGCTGGCGAGCTTGACGATCGTGCCCAGGCGTGGCTCGCGGCCGCCGCGCTCCAGAAGCGAGATCTCGGTGCGGTGCAGGTCGCAGCGGAAGCCGAGCTCCTCCTGGGAGATTTTGGCGTTCTGCCGCGCTTTGCGCAGGCTGACGGAGAAGCGGTCTCTTGGTTTCATGGACGAGATTCTCTGTGTTTGATGACAGCGGTACTACAGACAGCGCACTTCTGTGCGGAACTTGCATGTTTATCCTAGTCGGCGGCGCTCGGTAAGGTCATCCGGTGCCCGAGTTCAAGCTCAACCCGGCCTACACGCCGACCGCCGACCAGCCGCAGGCGATCGCCGGATTGGCCGAGGGGCTGGGGGCGGGGGAGCGGTTCCAGACCCTGCTCGGGGCGACGGGGACGGGCAAGACCTTCACGATGGCGGCGACGATCGCCGCGGTGCAGCGGCCGAGCCTGGTGATCGCGCACAACAAGACGCTGGCGGCGCAGCTCTGCAACGAGTTCCGCGAGTTCTT